>CAZONM010000008.1:0-4839 GCA_964580865.1 uncultured Myxococcales bacterium
GTGAGGGGGAAGGTGAGGGGGAAGGTGAGGGGGAAGGTGAGGGGGAAGGTGAGGGGGAAGGTGAGGGCGACCCTTGCACCGCCCCTCCCACGCCGCGCCTCATCGGCGCCGCCGACGTAGTCGTCCTCCAACGACCTGGTGCCGGTCAGACGCGCAGCGCCACGGTGCCCTTGCTGGTGCTTGGCGGCACCGGAACGGCATGGTGCGAGGTAGCCGCGGCTGCTTCGTTCGAGGTCGCGTTCTCCGGCACCTGCGTCGCCAACGTAACTGTCGACGAAGCGACCGTTGATCGTGATGAGGTCGTGGTCACCGTGCACGACGGCGCCCAGCACGTCGACGTGCGCCTGGTTGCGGTCATCGTTGACCCCGTGACGGTCGACAACGTCTGGACCGGCAGCACCAGCGCCGACCCGTCGGACAATGCCAACTGGAGCCTGGGGCGCCAGCCCTTGACGACGGATCGCGTGCTCATCGCCGCCACCGCGCCGCGCTTCCCGGTGGCGACGGGCGCGAGCCTCACCGTCGAGCAGCTCACGGTGGAGACCGGCGCTTCCTTCGACGTCGGCGGCGGCACGGTGACCGTCACGGGCGATACCAGGCTCGGCGGCATCGTCACGGGCTCGCAGCTCTACCCTCTGCAGGTCACGGAAGGCGCCATCCTCGGGCACGCGGATCGCATCACGCTGCCTCGCGGCGACCTCTCCACCGTCGACGGGCCGCTGCACGCACACGATCTGCGTGTGCAGTACGGCTTGCTCACGGTCAACGACACCATGGTCGCCGACGGCGATCTGGAGGTCGCCGGCGCGCTGAGCGCCCCTGATCAACTCATCATCGCCCGGGACGCGACCTTCACTGCCGGCACGGCGCTCGGCGGCGGCGAGCTCGTCGTACGCGGCGACCTCGACGGCGGCGCGTTCTACCTCACCGCGAGCGGCGGCCACCGCACGTACTTCACGCCCGGCCCACACGTCGTTCGCGGCGCGTCGGACCTCGACCGTGTGCACGTCGCGGGCACGATCACGGTCGTCCCGTCATCGACGCTGATTGCGGCCGCGGAGCTCGCGGTGCTCGATCACGGCTCGCTCGAGGTGGGCGCGGGCTCGATCGCAGCAGCCAAGAACGGCGCCTCGCTCTCGGTCGCGCGCTGCGCGAGCATCACCGGGGCGGGGACCGTTGCGTCCGGCGGCGCGCTGACCGTCGATCCGCTCGGTTCCTACCTCGCGACCCTGACGCGGCTCACCGGCGTCGGGTCGACCTGGCCGCAGGGCGTGACCTTGAGCGACGTCGAGGTCGCGGCTGCAGCATCGGTTTCGCTGGTGGCCAATGGCGCCGCGGGCGGAGCGCTCACGGTGGACGGTGAGCTCGATGTCGACGAGCACACGCTGACGGTCGCTGCGCTCGACGTCGAGGGCCGCCTGTCCATGGACGGCGGCCTCGTCGTGGTGGGCGGTGACTTCGTGCACCGCGATGACGGCGGCTTCGCGTCGATGCTGCGTGGGCGCGTCGAGATCGGCGGCGACACCGTCACCTTCGGGCCCGGCGACCTCAGCGCGCCTGCGCCCGCGCAGCTCGAGCTGCTGGTGCACGGCGGTGGCCTGGTCACCGTCGACGTTCAGGACGCGGCGCAGGCGTGCGAGCTCAACGCCGCGGGGCTGCGGGTGTGCCAACTGCCGGCCTTCCGCACCGGCGCCAACACCGTGGTCACGTTCCTCGACGCCGTGCGCTTGCGCGGCCTGTACCTCTCCGGCGTGCTGGGCGGCGTGCGCATGCAGCCGCCAGGCCTCCTGACCGAAGCGCTCGACCTCGGTGACGGGTCGTTCGTCGAGAACGATGGGACGTGCGGGGGCGTGCGCTACCTGCAAGACGACCCCGGCGCCGGCAACCGCGTGCAGGCGTGCGCCCTCTATCACCAATCGTGCATCGACAGCAGCCAAAACGCCGACTGCACCATGCCGTAAGGGAGCGATCCGTGCCGCCCACGTCACCACAATCTCCGCGCACGCGCGCCGCGACCCGCGTCGCCATCGTCGCCGCGCTCGCCGTCGCTGCGGGCGCGGCGCGCGCCGAGACCGCGCTCTTGGTGGTCGGCGACGGCGTGACCGGTCCGAGGCTCGCGCAGGTGGAGGCTCAGCTGCGCGCCGCACGGCCATACCAGGCCGCTGACGTGACCAACGCGCGGCTCGCCGGCGGACGCGAGCGCGGCCTGTCGTGCGACCTGCGCGACGTGGATTGCCTGGTGCAGCTCGGTGTCTTGTGCGGCGCCAGCGGCGTGCTGCTGGCCGACGTCGCGCTCGGCGAGGTCACGCTTGCGGAGATCGACGTCGAGCGCGGCCTGGCTACGCGCCGCGCCCGCGCCGTCGACGTCGCCGCCGCGCTGATCGCGCTCCACGCCGAGGCCGCGACGCGCGCGCGGGTCGTGGTCCACGCGCCTCAGGGCGCCCTGGTGGTGGTCGACGATCGCGCGCCGACACCCGGCCCAGTCACGCTCGACGACCTGGCGCCTGGCCCGCACCGGGCGCGCCTCGGCGGCGTCGAGGCGACCGAGCAGGTTGTCACTGCGGTTCTCGGCGAGGAGGTCGCGGTGACCCTCGCCGCGCCAGCACCGAAGGACGCAGCTCGGTGGTGGGTGGCGGGCGGTGGCGGCGCGCTCGCATTGGTGGGCGCGGCCGTGGCCGTCGGCGGCGCGGTGCTCTACGGCGATCGTCAGGGATCCGCGGGCGACCTGCTCGCGCTCGACGACGGCGCGCCGCTGACGCCCGAGCGCCTCGAGGCAATACAGCAGGCGCGCTCACGCTTCGAGAGCGCCGACGCGACGTGGCAGCAGGCGGGGGTACCGCTGCTCGCCGTGGGCGCCGTGGTCGCCGGCGCCGGGCTTGGCGCGTTGGCGACGGCGCTCGTCGTGGGCGGCGAGTAGCGACGTTGCTCGCCGCCGCGCTCAGGTGAACCAGCGCGCCTGCGGCGGCCGCAGGCCCAGCGTGCGCGCCTTGTTCATCGCCGTCAGCTTGGCGCTGACGAACGCGGTCTCGCCGAGCACCGAGCGCACCGCCGCTAGGTAGCGCGCCACGTCCTCATAGCACGTGGCGGAGTTGCCGCCGTCGCTGCGCAGCTGGAGTCCGCACTCGACCGACACGCGCTGCAGCTCCTCGGGCGAGTACACGCGGCTCGCGAAGCTCAGGTGCGCCCCCAGCACCTCGTCCCACGGCTCGGTGCGTCCCACGGCGTTCACGTCAGCCCGCGTCTCCCCACGAGCGGTAGTCGAAGCCCACCTCGAGCTTCGACAACCACGTGAAGAAGCGCTGCACGTCGGCGCCGCGGAAGATCGACCCGTGCTGCGGACAGATCATGTCGATGGGCAGGCCCTCGATGCGCTTGAGGAACGCGCGGATCGCCTTGGTGGAGGCGAGGAAGCGGCGGTGGAAGCCGTCCATGTAGCCAACGTGCCTGGTGAAGTCCTCGACGAACAGCGTCCAATCACCCGCGGGCACCAGCGCGGCGCCGAGGTCGCCCGAGAACAGGATGCGCGTCTTCTCGTCGTAGGCCATGAAGTTGCCCGGCGAGTGCAGCCCGTGCGCGGGCACGAAGCGCACGCGCGCGCCCGACCTCAGCGCGATGGTCTTGCCCTCGTCGGGCAACAGCACCGTGGCGGCGTCGTTGGGCAGCGCGAAGTGAGGCAGGAACCGGTCCCACAGCGCCGAGATATAGACCTCCATCTTTGGCTGGATCTCGAGCCACGACACGATGCTCGCCGCCACGTCGGGGTCTTGGTGGGAGAGCAGCGCCCGCGTGATGTTCTCGGGCTTCACCAGCTTGGTGATGTTGGTGAACACGCGCTCGAAGGTGTGGTAGCCGCCCGGGTCGAGCAGCATCGCCTCGCCGCCGTCGATGATGGCGTACTGGTTCGAGGCGACGCCCTTCTCGACGGTGGGATCACCGGAGCCGAGCCAGACGAATTGGTGCCCGTCGCCGGACGAGATCGGAACCGTTTCCATGGCCACCCTCGCTGCCGCACGGTACCGCGAGGTCAGGGGGCGAAGGCAACTGCGCGCCAGGCCAACAGACCGGGCGCGCGGTTCAGCGCGTCCTCACGCGCGCTGCTGCGCGCGGCGCGCGGCGCGACGTCGTCGCGCGCCGAGCACCAGGCCGACGGCGCCGAACGCCACGAGCCCATCGCCGAACGCGCCGTCGCCGCCCGCGCACGAGCAGCCGGTCGGCGGCGTCACGGGCTCGGGGCCCGCGTCGGGTTCGATGTCGCCATCCACGCAGTCGGCCACGCCGTTGCTGTTGACGTCGTCGTCACCGCGGCCGCAGCCGCACACGCCGGCGGCGGTCTTGGCGTCGTCGCTCGGGCAGGCGTCGTGGCAGTCGGGCGTGCCGTCGGCGTCGGTGTCGCCGTCGGAGAGGCCGCAGCCGCACGCGCCCGGCTCGCTCTTGCGCGCGTCGCTCGGGCACTCGTCGTCGCAGTCGGCGGTGCCGTCGTCGTCGCTGTCGGTGTCGGGCACGCCGCAGCCGCACACGCCGGCGGCGGTCTTGGTGTTGTCGCTGTCGCAGGCGTCGAGGCACGCGGCCGCGCCGTCGCGGTCGGCGTCGGTGTCGGGAGTGCCGCAGCCGCACGCGCCCGCCACCGTCTTGGCGGCGTCGGCCGGGCAGCCGTCGTCGCAGTCGAGGGTGCCGTCGTCGTCGCTGTCGTCGTCGGCCACGCCGCAGCCGCACAGGCCGGGCTCGAGCTTGTCCTCGTCGGCGGGGCAGCCGTCCTCGCAGTCGAGCGTCAGGTCGCCGTCGAGGTCGTCGTCGGCCACGCCGCAGCCGCACAGGCCGGGCTCGAGCTTGTCCTCGTCG
>CAZONM010000008.1:4939-36400 GCA_964580865.1 uncultured Myxococcales bacterium
GTCGTCGTCGGCCACGCCGCAGCCGCACAGGCCGGGCTCGAGCTTGTCCTCGTCGTCGTCGCAGGTGTCGAGGCAGGCCGCCACGCCGTCGCCGTCGTCGTCGACGTCGACCTGGCCGCAGCCGCAGTCGCCCGCGTCGAGCTTGCTCGGATCGTCGGGGCAGCCGTCGTTGCAGTCGGCCTCGCCGTCCTCGTCGGTGTCGATGTCGGAGGCCTGGCAGCCGCAGGCGCCGATCTCGATCTTGAACGGGTCGTCATCGCACTCGTCGTCGCAGGCGGCGACGCCATCGTCGTCGGCGTCGGTGTCGGGCACACCGCAGCCGCACACGCCGGCTGCACCCTTGGTGGCGTCGGAGGGGCAGTGGTCGACGACCGTGAAGGTCGACGCGGCGCTCCCCGCATTGCCGTCGAGATCATCGACGGACGCGGTCACCGTGTGAGCGCCGAGGGCGAGCGCCACATTGAGCGTGTTGCCGGTGCCGATGGTCCCGCTCGCGTCGGTCCACACCACGCGCGCGCCCAAGTTGCCGTCTTCGACGTCCGCGGCCGTGGCGTTCAGCCGCACGACGGAGGGGCCGCTGCCGTCGAGCACCACGACCTCGGCGCCGTCGGCCGGGGCGTTGATGGTGACGACGGGCGCCGAGTTGGTGGCGCGCGCGCCGAGCACGCGCAGGTTGTCGAGGGTGACCGGCCCGCTGGGGCCAAACACGCCGGTGTCGAGGCGCACGCGCAAGAGCACGTCGCTGCGCCCGAGCGCGGCCCCGAGATCGACCACGTGCGTGGCGGCGGGCAGGGTGCCGGTGAAGGTAGCGAGCGACCGCCACGACACGCCGTCGAGGCTGTACTCCCAGTGCAGCACGTCGTCACCGGGCTCGAGCGCGCCACCGACGACGTCGAGGCGCGCGATAGCGCCGCGCATGGCGGTGAGGTCGAGCGGCGCCGCCAGCGTGGCCGAGGCGCGCAGGTTGTCGGAGAGGGTGCCGGTGCCGCTGACGAGGCGTCCCCCGGTGACCTCCCAGGGGTCCGACAGCGTCCAGCGCGCCTCGTCGTTGAAGCCCTCGTTCAAGAGCGTCTCGCCCGGGATCGACTCGGCCACCAGCTCCACGTCGTCGATGATCCAGCCATCCGCGGTGCCAGCATCGTCGCTCATGAGGACGAAGGTCACCTCGAGCGAGTCGCCCGGGAGCACACCCAGGCGCACCACGCGCTCCGCGAAGCCGTCGGTCGACACCGACTCCACGGCAACCTCGCGCGCCTCACCGGCCATCGCCCCGGCGAACGGCTGCACCTGCACGAAGCCCACGTCCTGGTTGTCGACGTCCAGGCGCTGGGCCCAGCGCAAGACCAGCGGGCGGTTGGCGATGCCCGCGATGCGCCGCGAGCGCAGCGTGGCGGTTGCGCCGTTGGCGTAGTCGCTGCCGGGGCTGTCGCTCCACGCGCGCGCGCCGCTGGCGGCGGCCTCGGTGGAGATGGCGAAGCCGCCGCTGGCGCTCCAGCCGTTGGTGCCGCGCTCCATGTCGTCGCTGAAGAGGCGGATGCCCGGGGAGGTGGTGACCGTGAGCGGGTCCGACGGCGCGCTCGCGTTGCCGGCCTCGTCGAGCACCGACACCGAAATGGTGTAGGTCTGCCCGGGGAACAGGCCGTCCACGTGGATGCGGTCGAGCTCGCCGGGCGCCGCGGGGGTCCACACGAAGGGCACGCGCGCGGCGTGCTCGACGTCGATGGTGTCGCCGCGCTCCACGCGCACGTCGTAGGCCGTGGCCTGGCCGCTGGCGCCGTCGTCGCCGGTGGCGGTGGCGGTCAGCGTCACCGACGAGGTGCCGCGCAGCGCGAGCGCCAGGTCGTCGAGGGCGTCGGGCGGCGTCGCGTCTTGGCTCACCAGCGCGGCGAGGTCGAGGTGGCCGCCGGTGGCCGTGAGGCCGTGCAAGGACGGCCACGGCTCGGTGCGCGCGAACAGGCGCGCGCGCACGGCCTGCATGCGCTCGACGGCGTCGAGCGAGCTCCAGTCGTCGATGAGCTCGTCGGCGAGGCCGAGCACCACCACCGACGCGCCCGTCACCTGCGGCGCCGCCATCGACGTGCCGCTCCAAGGCACGGCGAAGCCGTAACCTGGGTCGAAGGAGATCTGGTACTGCTCCGCCGGCCAACCCGGCCCGGGCACCTGCCATGGGAAGCCCGGATCGAAGCCCGGCACCGTCGACAGGATCTCGTGGCCGGGCGCGCCCAGGTCGGCGCCGTGGGCGCCGTAGTTCGAGAACGAGGCGCGGTCCTTCCACGCCGTGGTGGCGAGCACCGACACGACGTTGTCGAGCTCGAGGCCTGCGGGGCCGAACTTGTTGAAGTCCATGTTCACGGCCGAGTTGCCGGCGGCGGCCACGACGAGGTGGCCCTGGTCCCCCGCGGTGGCGACGGCGTCGGCGATCATGGGGTCGTAGCCCCCGCCGCCCCAGGAGTTGTTCGACACCAGGGCGCCGTTGTCGGCCGCGTACAAGATCGCCTGCGACAGCCCGAAGCTCGAGCCCGAGCCGCCGTCGGACAGACCCTTGAGCGCCATGAGGGTCACGTTGCCGGCGATGCCGCACATGCCCTCGGTGTTGGTCTGCACGGCGCTGATGACGCCCGCGCAGTGCGAGCCGTGGCCGTGGCCGTCCATGGGGTCGGGGTCGTCGCCGTCGAAGTCGTAGCCGTGCACGTCGTCGATGAAGCCGTTGTCGTCGTCGTCGACGCCGTTGCCCGAGATCTCGTCCGGGTTGGTCCAGATGACGGCCGCCAGATCCGGGTGCAGGTAGTCGATGCCCGTGTCGATGACGGCCGCGAGCACCGGGGCGGGCGTGAGCCCGGCGTCGGTGATGGCGTCGTAGGCCTCGAGCGCGTTGATATCGGCGCCGGCCACGCGCGGGTCGGGACCTTGGATGCCGGGGATGCCGTCGAAGGGCGTGTTGTCGCCGGTGTTGGCCAGCGCCCACTGGAGCGCGAAGTACTCGGCGTCCTCGGGCGCGAAGATGTGGTGCAGGTAGTTCGGCTGCACCGCCTCGACGTTCGGGTCGTCCTGCAGGCGCGCCATGGCCTCGTCGAGCGAGGTCCCCGCGGGCACGCTGATCTTGACGGTGCGGTTGACGGCGGCGCCCGGACGCTTGTTGAACAGCAGGCGCCCGCGCTCCTCGTGGCCGCCTTCCGCCAGCGTCGAGCGGCGCGCGGTCGGGCCCGCGTCGGCGCGGAAGGTGACGAGCAGCTCGCCGTCGACGTGCTCGGCGGGCGGCGCGGCCAGCGCCGACGACAGGACGATGAGCGAGAGCGACGAGATCATGCAGACCCCCGGGGTGAGCGAGAAAAGACGGGGGCGTCTTGCACGAAATCGACCGCTAGGCTAGTGGCGCGCAGCATCTTTTTCGCGCCGCCTCGCGTGGCGCGCCGAGGGGATCTCCATGCGCGTCTCGTTCGTGGCGCAAGCCGTGCTCGCCGCCGCCGTCGTCGTCCAGGGTTGCCAGTGCGGGCCCACGCCCCAGGAAGGCGAGGGTGAAGGCGAAGGAGAGGGTGAAGGCGAGGCCAACACCGCTCCCCTCTTCACCTCGGCGCCCACCACCGACGCGGCCGAGGCCGCTGCCTACAGCTACCGCGCCGTGGTCACCGACGCCGACGGCGACGTGGCCAGCATCGCGGCGCCGCTCTTACCCGGTTGGCTCACGCTCACCGACAACGGTGACGGCAGCGCCACCCTGAGCGGCACGCCCGTCAACGCCGACGTGGGCGTGCACGGCGTGGCCCTGGTCGCCGACGACGGCAACGGCGGCACCGCCACGCAGGCCTTCGCCGTCACCGTGGCCGGCGCCAACGACGCGCCCGTCGCCACCGCGCGCTCCTACGCCACCGCCGAGGACGTGCCGCTGCCCGTCACGCTCCACGGCAGCGACCTCGACGGCGACGCCGCGCTCGTCTTCACCGCGACCCAGCCGGGCCACGGAGCGCTCAGCGGCGTCGCGCCCGCGCTGCTCTACACGCCGGCGCCCGACTACGCGGGCGCAGACAGCTTCACCTTCACCGTCACCGACGGCACCGCCACCAGCGCCGCCGCCACCGTCAGCATCACGGTCACGCCCGTGAACGACGCGCCCGTGGCCGAGGCCGCCGCCGCCGCCACCGACGAGGACACGGCCGTGGAGATCACGCTCGACGCCGTCGACGTCGACGGCGACACGCTGGCGTTCTCGGTGCAGGCGGAGCCGCTGCACGGCACCGTCATCCTCTCGGGTCGCGTGGCCACGTACACGCCCGCCGCCGACTTCGCCGGCACGGACACCTTCAGCTTCCAGGCGAGCGACGGCGTGCTCGACTCCGTGCCGGCCGTGGTGACGGTGGTGGTGGGCGGCAGCGACGACGTGCCGGTGGCCTTCGATCAGGACGTCACGGTGGACGAGGACGGCACCGTCGCCATTCGGCTCACGGCGTTGGACCCCGACGGCGACAACCTCGACTTTCTCGTGGACGGCCCGCCGAGCTTCGGCTTCCTCGACGTCGCGGGCAGCGCCGTGGTGTACACGCCGTACCCCAACGCGTTCGGTGACGACAGCTTCACGTTCCACGTCAACGACGGCGCCAGCGACAGCAACCAGGCCACCGTGAGCATCGACGTGCTGAGCGTGAACGACCTGCCGCAGGTCGGCGACGCCACCGCGTCCACACCGGAGGAGACCGCGGTCGCCATCACGCCGCCCGCCTTCGACGTCGAAGGCGACGCCCTCACCGTGGTGCCCGACGCTGCGGCGCCCCCGGCGCACGGCGCGCTCGCGGTGGCCGGCGCCACCGTCACCTACACGCCCGAGGCCGACTTCCACGGCACCGACACCTTCGGCGTCTTCGTGGATGACGGCGCCGACCTGAGCGCGGCGCCCGCCACCATCACCGTGCACGTGACCAACGTCGGCGATCCCGTCGTAGCCGTCGACGACGACCTGGTCGGTGAGCTCGAGCTCGTGCAGATCATCGACCCGGCGACGCTCTTGGCCAACGACCTCGACCCCGACGGCGACGCCACCTTCGGCAGCGCCTTCGGCGCCACCGACGCGCGCCTGCTCCTCTTGCCCGACGGCACCCTCCAGCTCACGCCCGACGCCGGCTTCGAGGGCGACGTGACCTTCCGCTACACGGTCAACGGCTTCGGCGGCGCCTACGACGTGGGCCTGGTCACCGTGGCCATCGGGCCCGCCCAGTGCGGCAACGTGCTTCAGAGCACCGAGGAGTGCGACGACGGCAACACCGTCGCGGGCGACGGCTGCACCGACCAGTGCGAGATCGAGTTCTGCGGCGACGGCGTGGCCAACGACGCCATCGCCGTGGTGGTGGAGGAGGAGCCCAACGACGACGGCGTGCCCGACGTGTACGGCGGGTTCTTTGGCAACGACTTCGACCCCGCGGCCACCGATGGCCCCCTGGCGAACGACGGCACCTACACCGGCGCGCTCGGCGCGCCGGGCGACGAGGACTGGCTCGAGGTCGTGAACCCCACCGCCTCGGCGCGCGTGCTGCACGCGGAGGCCTTCGTGGGCGCCGTGGGCACGTGTGAGGGTGACACCGTGCTGGCCGTGCTCGATGAGACCGGCGCGCCGCTGGAGTCCAACGACGACGCGTTTGGCTTCTGCTCCGTGCTCGACGTCGTGCTCGGTCCGGGCCAGCGCGTGTTCCTGGGCATGCTCTCGTACGGTGACACGGGTATGTTCGGGCCCTACTTCGTTGCCGTCGACCTCGGCATCGCCGCTCAACCCGAGGTGTGCGACGACGGCAACGGCGACGACGATGATGGCTGCACCACCGCCTGCCAGCTCACAGGTTGCGGCGACGGTGACCTCGACACCGGCCTGCCGGGCGGCCTGCCCGACGAGGAGTGCGACGACGGCAACAACCTCGACGGCGACGGCTGCAGCCGCACCTGCCAGGTCCAGCTGTGTGGCGACGGCGATCTCGACCCGGGCGAGGAGTGCGACGACGGCGACACCGACCACGGTGACGGCTGCTCGAGCACCTGCGACATCGAGGCCTGCGGCGACGGCGATCTCGACTTCATCGACGCCACCACCGAGGAGGAGTGCGACGACGGCAACACCGACGACGAGGACGGCTGCTCGGCGGCGTGCGCGCTCGAGGCGTGCGGCGACGGCGTCACCCAGGCCGGCCTCGGCGAGGAGTGCGACGACGGCAACGCCGATGACGGCGACGGCTGCTCGAGCACCTGCGACAGCGAGGCGTGCGGCGACGGCGACCTCGACTTCCTCGACGCGGTCACCATCGAGGAGTGCGACGACGGCAACACCGTGGACGGCGACGGCTGCGACGCCGGGTGCGTGGTCGAGCGCTGCGGCGACGGCGCCGTCAACGCGACCCTCTACACCGCGGCGCTCGAGGTCCAGTGGCTCTCCTCGTCGTGCACGTTCGGCGGCTCGGTGTCCGAGCACCTGGCGCAAGTCTTCGTGAACGGCCAGCTCGCGGGCGAGGCCGTGGCCGGGGTGGACGACTGCCAATGCGTGAACCCGATCCGCACCATCACCATCACCGACCCTGCCATCATTGCGGCGGCGCGCGCCGGCACCGTGGACGTGAGCTTCCAGTTCCTCGATGACGGCTCCGACCCGGACTTGGCCGTGCTGACGGCGTGGGTGGTGGCGCGGGCCGTCGACGCGGGCGGGGGCGCGGTGGAGACCGTGCTGTACGACGCCTTTGGCGGCGGCGACGCCGCGGCCCGCATCACGAACCTGTGCGGCGGCCCCGGTCCGTTCGGGACCAACGCGGAGCTCGACGTGATGGCGGGCGGCACCGTCGACGGCTCCGGCCGGCGCGCGTTCGAGGAGTGCGACGACGGCAACGCCGTGGAGGGCGACGGGTGCGACACGAACTGCACCACGTCGCGCTGCGGCAACGGCATCGCCGGCGGCGCGGAGGAGTGCGACGACGGCAACGACGCCGACGCCGACGGCTGCTCGAGCACGTGCGCCATCGAGCGCTGCGGGGACAACGTCGTGAACGCCGCCCTGACGGCGCCGCGGGCCCTCACCTTCGAGTGGGCGGCCACCAGCTGCTTCGACGAGGACGGCAATGACGAGCCCGATGTCGTCGTCGACGGCGCGCCGGTGGTGTTCTCGGTGAACGGCCAGCCGGCGCTCATGGTGCCGAGCGACGGCACCTGCAACCCCATGCCGCCGATCCAATCTGTCACCGTGACGGACCCGGCCATCATCGGCCTGCTCACGGGCACCGGCGACGAGCTGGCGCTCGACTTCACGGCGCCCACGGCGCCCGGTGGCGAGACCTCGCTGTTGAACGCCATCGGCTGGGCGATGGTGGTGCTCGAGGGCACCGGCGACGAGGTGGTGATCTTCGACGCACCGCCCGCCGGCGATGCCGAGGCGCGCAACCCCGACCTCATCAGCGGCGGCTTCGGCGAGTTCACCAGCGCCTCCATCGTCGTCGACACCGCGCGCTTCCTACCTGAGCAGTGCGACGACGGGCAGAACGGCGACGACACCGACGGCTGCGACGACACCTGCCGCACCGTGGCGTGCGGCGACGGCGACGTCGACCCCGCCATCAACGAGGAGTGCGACGATGGCAACACCGACGGCGACGACGGCTGCTCCGCCGACTGCGTGGTGGAGTTCTGCGGCGACGGCGTGGCACAGCAGCCCATGCCCCCAGCGCCCGAGCAGATCGCGGAGCTCGAGCCCAACGACGACGGCGCGCCAGAGACGGGCGGCGCCGCCTCTGGCAACGACTTCGATCCGCTCACCGCCAACGGGCCCATCACCAACCCCAACACCACCATCGCGCTCGACCTCAACCCCGCCGGCGACGAGGACTGGTTCGCCTTCACCAACACGGGTGTCGGCCCGCTCACCCTCGGGATGCAGACCTTCATCGGCGCGGTCGGCTCGTGCGACGCGGGCGACACCATCCTCGCGGTGCGCGACGTGGCCGGCGTGCCCTTCGCGTTCGACGACGACGGCAGCGCGCTGCCGGGCTACTGCTCGGCGCTCGAGGTCGAGGTCGGGCCGGGGCACACGATCTACATCGGCGTGCTCGACTACAACGACGACAGCGCCCTTGGCCCCGTGTTCCTTGAGCTGAGCGGTGTGGCGAACACGCGCTACGAGGAGTGCGACGGCACGCCGGGCTGCGACCCGAACTGCACGCTCGCGCGCTGCGGCAACGGCTTCGTCGGTGACGACGAGCTCGGCAACGCCGAGGAGTGCGACGACGGCAACACCGAGCCGGGCGACGGGTGCGGCGCTACCTGCATGGTGGAGCGCTGCGGCGACGGCATCCACCAGAGCGCGACGTTGTTCGAGCTGCGCTTCGACTGGGTGTCGAACAGCTGTGGCCAGTGGGAGGACCTCGAGCTCAGCGTTGACGACCTCACCTGGGCGGTGGCGGGCGGCGACGGCTCGTGTGATTGCTTTGGGCAGTACCGCTCGATGGTCGTCACCGACCCCGCCGCCCTCGACGCCTTCGCGGACGGCGTGGCCGAGGTCGGCGTGCGCTACCAGCCCGTGGGTGAGGGCGCCTTCCTGTGGGCCGCCGTCACGTTCGTGACCACCATGGGGGAGGTCACGCAGGTCCTCGCCGACCCGCTCGGCACCTACCCGGACGCGGACGCGATCTGTTGGACCGGCGGCGTGCCCTCGATCGACCAGCGCGCCATGATCGCGGCGCCCGGCGAGCAGTGCGACGACGGCAACCTCGACGACGGCGACGGCTGCGACTCCAACTGCACCTTCAGCGCCTGCGGCAACGGCGTCACGGCGCCCGGCGAAGAGTGCGACGACGGCAACCCCTGGCCAGGCGACGGCTGCAACGACTACTGCGAGCTCGAATACTGCGGCGACGGGATCGTGCAGTGGGTGCTCGGCGAGGAGTGCGAGGACGGCAACGTCCTCGACGACGACGGGTGCGACAGCAACTGCACGTTCACACGATGCGGCAACGGCGTCACCACGAGCGGCGAGGACTGCGACGACGGCAACCTCGACGAGCTCGACGCCTGCAACAACGACTGCACCATTGACCTGTGCCGCAATGGGAACATCGACTCGGACGAAGAGTGCGACGACGGCAACATCGAGGAGCGGGACGCGTGCAACAACGACTGCACCGTCGACTACTGCGGCGACACGGTGACCGACCCAGGCGAGGACTGCGACGACGGCAACCGTCTCGACGGCGACGGCTGCCCCGCCGACTGCGTCTTCCTCACGACCTTCGTGGGCGTGCAGACGAACGTCGACACGGCCGCGCTCGTTGGCTGGCACGAGTGCTTCGTCGACTCCTATGGCGGCACGTCCTCCGAGCTGAGCCGAATCATGGATGCCTGCGCCACCGGCACGCAGATGTTGATGGCGTGCCGCCCGGTTGGCTCGCCGACGCTCCAGGTGGCGGCGCATGCCCCCGTCGCCGACGTGCTCATGGTCATGGGCAACGACGAGCCTGGCGACAACCTCACGCACGTGGCCAACGGCGCGCAGTGGTACTTCGACTGGGAGTGGTCGTGGGGCTTCGCGCCCGAGGGCGTGGCGGTCAACCTCAATTCGTGTGACTCCGATGAGCCGGACGAGGCCGAGTCGCGCCTGTGCTGGCACACGGAGCCGTTCGCGTCGCCGGCAGGCTTCCTCAACCCCGGCTTCCGGTGCGGTGCTGACGTGTTCCTCAACGAGAGCTTCGCCTTCGAGCGCGTCATCTTTACCGACGATTCGACGCCGCCGCCTCCTTACCTGAACGGCGGCGAAGGCGAAGGCGAAGGCGAGGGCGAAGGGGAAGGCGAAGGGGAAGGCGAAGGCGAAGGCGAGTAGCCACGGCACCCGCCCTCACGCCGTCAAGTCGCGGCTCACCAAGCGCGCGCCCACGGCCAGCGTGAGCGCGCTCGCCGTGGCGCACGCGGCCGCGAAGCCGAGCTGCAGCGCGGGCCCGTGGTCCACGCCGTCCACCAGCACGGCGCCGATGCCCAGGCTCAAGAGCCCGATGAAGAAGCTCGTGAACTGCATCGAGGTGCGCACGTCGCGCGACAGCGCCGAGATGACGGTGCCGAGCGCGCCCACGAACGCCGCCGACGCGGGCGCGCCCACCAAGAACGCGAGCCACCACGCGGGCGAGGCTCCGAGCTTGTGCGCGTAAGGCGCGAGCACGCCCATGCGCGCGAACGCGAGGTTGCACGCGCCTACCAGCACCAGGTGCAGCGCCAGCGGGATGGCCATGGCGCCCGCGAGCTTGCCCACGAGGAGCTGCCCGCGCGTCAGCGGCGCCAGCATGAGGAAGGGCAGGGTGCCGCACTCGCGATCGTGCAGCACCGAGGTGCCGGCCATGATGGCCACGAACAGCGGCAGGTTGGTGAACAAGAGCGAGCCGCACGTCGACACCGCCAGGCGCACCACGGTGTCGAGCTCGATGCCGACGGCGCCGGTCTGCTGCCGCAACTGCGCCAGGCCCTCGGGCGTGCTCGCGAGCGCGTCGAGCATGAGGAACACTGCGCCGAACACGCCCGTAAAAAGGAGGTAGTTGGCCGTGAGGATGAACAGCATCCACGGCTGCCGGCGGTGCTCGAGCACCTCGGCGCGCGCGACGCACAGCGCGGCCCTCATGGCGCACCGAGCGCGTCGCGCCACGCCGCGAGGAGCGGCCCGGTCGGCGCGGCGCGCGCGCCATGGAACGTCAGCTCGCGCATGATGACGCGATCGATGAGCACCACGCGATCGCACACGCTCTCGGCGGCAGCGAGGTCGTGCGTGGCGAGCACGCACGCGAGCCCCTGATCGGCGCGCGCGCGCACCTCGGCGTAGAGCGTGCGCGCGGCCAGCGGGTCGAGGTTGGCGGTGGGCTCGTCGAGCAACAACAGCGCCGGCGACAACAACAGCGCGCGCACCAGCGATAGGCGCTGCTGCATGCCCGTCGACATGGCGGCGACGCGTAGGTCGAGCGCGGCGCCGAGGTGGAAGGCGCGCACGAGCGGCTCGGCCTTGGCGTCGGCGTCACGCGCATGCAGGCCGAACAGGCCCGCGAAGTGCCGGAGGTTCTCGCGCCCGCTCAGGAGCGGATAGAGCCCGGGCCGCGCGGTGACCAGGCCGACGCGCCCGGTGGCGGTGCGCGACAGCTCGTGCGCGGGGCTGCCCGTGACCGTGACGCTGCCGCTCGAGGGGCGCACCAGGCCCGCGAGCAGCAGGAGCAGCGTGCTCTTGCCGCCGCCGTTTGGGCCCACCACGCCCAAGAGCTCGCCAGCGCGCACGCGCAGGTCGACGTCGGTCAGCGCCGAGCGGTTGCCGAAGGAGCGCGACGCGCGGTGCAGGATCGCGACCGCCGCGTCGTCGCCTGAGGTGGGAGGTGTGCCGACCATCGGTGCGGCGACGGTCGCCCGCGCGGCGCGCGGCGTCAAACCGGCGCGCCGGGCCGTGCGCTTGTCTCGACCTGAAACGAACGGCGGCGCGATCGGGCACGCGCGCTGACGACGCCACTACCGTCAAGCCCATGGGGTGGCGGGTGGCGCTGAATTACGAGCTCGTGCGCGCGCTGCTGCGCATCGTCGCACTGCACCTCGCGACGTCGCTCTTCTTGCTCGCCACTGGCCTCGTGTGGTGGCCGCTCGGCCTGTCGGCGCTCCTCCCGGTGCTCGGGCTCTGGCGCTGGTACCGCGCCGTGCGCGCCGCCCACGACGAGGTCGACCCGCGCCTGTGGCTGCGTCGGGCGCAGCACCCGCGGCTCTTCGAGCTCATCGACGAGGCCACCGCCATGCTCGGCATGCCGCCGTTGCACGAGGTGGAGGCGGTGCCGACGGTCAACGCCTTCGCCACCCGTCGCCACGACAAGGACGTGGTGGGGCTCGGCATGCCCTTGTTGGTGACGTGCCTTCGCTGGGAGCTGCTCGGCGTCGTCGCCCACGAGTGCGGGCACGTGTGGAGCGAGGACGCGCGCCACCCGCAGCGACGCGCGTGGCTCGCCTTGGCCGTGCTCGCCGACAACGAGCAGCTCGCGAGCGCAGTGGCCAGGGCGGCGCTCCAACATCACGCCGCCGACCTCGAGCTGTTCGCCCACGCGCGCGAGCACCGCGCCGACGGGTGGGCCGCGCTCGTGGCAGGGCGCGGCTCGGTCGAGGGCATGCTGCGGACGCTCGGGGGCATGGACCACCTGTGGAGCAAGCTCCTGGGCGACCTCGAGGTGTTGGCGCGAAACGGCTTCCTCGTCGACAACGCGTTCGCGATCCTGCGGCGCGCATGGGAGGCGCCGGCGGCGCGCGCCACCCTCACCCTGGCCGGTCGCGAGCTCGAGCGGGAGGGGCCGAGCGTGACCCACCCGGCGCTCACCACCCGCGCCGCGCACGTCGACGACTCGCTCGATCGCGTGCGGCAGCGGCCCCCGCGCCACGACGACTGCGCGCGCACGTTGCTGGCCGACGCGGACGCGCTCGAGCGCGACTGGACCCGTTTCTTGCCGGGCGCGCTCTTCGACGTCCCCGCGGAGCGCCTGCGCGTCATCGACGACGCCAGCGCCACCAGGCAGGCGAACCTGCTGCGCGGCAAGCACGCGCGCGCCGCCATCGCCGAGCGCGCGGGGCCCGTGGCCGCCGAGCTGCCGCTGCACGCGCTGGTGGTGCTGGTGTACGACGCCGCCACGCGCGCGACGCCGCGCGAGTGGCTCGTGCCGGTCAAGGTGGGGCGCGTCGAGCGCGTCGTCAAGCTGACGCCGTGCTCGTGGAGCGTGGACGAGGCGTGGGCGCTCATCGCGGATCTCCTCTACGAGGCGGTGGAGCGCGGCGTGCTCGAGGGGGAAGCGCCGCTGGCGGTGCGCGGCGTGCTCGAGCTCGACGGCAAGGAGTGGATCATCGGCGAGCTCGCGCGCGCCATCGTCGAGAAGCGCGGGCCCGCCGAGGCGCTGGTTGGGGCGCTGCGCGCCGGCGAGGAGCACCCGCGGCGTGCGCGCGCGTCGCCCGCGCGCACGCCGCGTCAGCCTGCGCCGCGCACGCGCAGCAACACGTCGACGAACCAGCGCTCCGGATCGAACCAGCGCGTCACCACCTCGAGCCCGCATCCGCCCGCCAGCTCGTCGATCTCCGACGGCGTGAACTTGTGCGAGTACTCGATGGCGATGGGTTCCCAGGCGGCGAATTCGAACGCGGCGCCCGTCGACGAACAGCGCACGCTTTGAGCCTCGGTGCTGACCAGGAAGCTCTCGATGGTGCCCGCGCGTACGTCGTAGCCCCCGAAGTGGCGAAAGCGCGTCACGTCGAAGTCCGCGCCGAGCTCGCGGTTGAGGCGCGTGAGCAAGTTCAGGTTGAAGGCGGCGGCCGTGCCAGCGGCGTCGTTGTACGCCTCGAAGAGCACGCGCGGATCTTTTCGCAGGTCGAAGCCGACGAGCACCAGGTCGCCCCCTGCGCACGCGTCGCGCACGCGCGCGAGGAAGGCGCGCGCGTCGTCGGGGCGGAAGTTGCCGATGGTGGAGCCCAAGAACAGCACGAGCTTGCGGCGCCGCCCGGCGCGCGCCGTGAGGGAGGCGAGGCCGTCGACGTAGTCGGCCACGAGCCCCTGGACGTCGAGCGTGGGCAGCTCGGCGCGGGTGCGCGCCACCAGGTCGCGCATGGCGCCCTCGGAGATGTCGATGGGCACGTAGCGCACGGCGCCGTGCCGCTCGAGCAGCCGCTCGAGCAGCCGCTCAAGCAGCATGCGCGTCTTGCTGCCGTCGCCCGCGCCGAGGTCCACCACGTCGAGCGCCGCGCCGTCGCCCGCGGCCTGCGCCGCGATGTCGTCGCGGTGCGCGGTCAGGATCTGGAGCTCGCGACGCGTGACGTAATACTCCGGCTGCTCGCAAATGCGACGGAACAGCTCGCTGCCCGCGTCGTCATAGAACCAGCGCGACGAGAGCCGCTTGGGGCGCGCGGCGAAGCCGTCGGCCACCGCGCGCGCGAGCTCGTCGTGGGCGCTGGTGGCGGGCGCCTGCGTGAGCACCCGGTACCCCGGGGCCTGCGAGGGATCTGCGGTCACACGGCACCTCCGGCGCGCTGCCGCCGAGGGTAGCGCGGGCGGTGTGCGCGCCGCTTGCATCGCGCCGACGCTCTTGACGAGGATGCGGCACGCGGCTGCGGCCGCACGGAGGATCGCATGGCGAAGGCAGACGACAAGAAGGCTGGGGGCGACCTGTGGACGGCGGCGAACATCGCCAAGGAGCTCGGCGTGTCCGACGGCAAGGTCAAGAAGGCGATCGCCGAGCTCAAGCTCGCGCCCGACGCGAAGAAGGGCGTGTGCTGCTACTACGGCGCGGCGGCCAAGAAGAAGATCGCGTCGGCGCTCGGCTGAGCGCCTCGGCGCGCGCGCCGCGCGGCGCGGCGCGCCGTCCCGACGTGACCACCTGTCGGGGCGCGTCGCACGGGGAGCGGCGCGAAGACCGCCCGGTGCGGTCGTCGGTCGTGGCGATGCGCTGCAAGCGCCGCTGTGCGGTGAGGCATCACCGCTCGCTGAACGTGGTGATGGTCATCGTCTGGTTGTGCAGTTGGCAGTTGGCGTTGGGCGCCGCGGGGCAGATCTCACCGTACGAGTAGAAGCCGGTCATGGGCGTGCCCGCGCCGAGCACCTCCTGCACCGCCTCGACCTCCTCCTCGGTGCGCTGCTTGAGCACGAGCTTGCGACCGACGCAGCTGATCAAGATGGCGAGCTCGGGCCGCGAGCCCTTGAGCGTGAGCGCGCTGGTCTTGGCCGCGCCGGAGGCGCCGTCCACCAGGCGGTCGAAGTTCGCCTTCATGAGCTGCGCGGTGGCGCCCGTCGGCACGTCGCCGGCGAAGGTCATGCTGCCCTTGGCCTCGTCGACGGCGAGGATGGTTCGCACCAGGGTCTCGGCGTCGCCCTTGCGACGGATCTGCAGCGGGAACAACAGGCCCGTGGCGGGCAGGCCCGAGGCGTGCTCGCCGAGGTAGCTCTTGTAGAGCTCGAGCGCGGGCTTGCCGTCGAGCTCGAACAGCACGTTGCCCTCTGCGCGGGTGACCATGCGCTCGGGGCCGAAGGTGTCCCAGCCGCCGAGCGAGCCGTAGCCAACGGTGATGGCGTCGCCATAGAGCCCCACCGCGCCCACCGATCCCTCGATGGGCGTGTCACCGGCGACGATGAGCGTGCGCTCGAAGCGGGCGCCGTCGCCGGCGAGGCCGCCCGTGACCTGCACGCCGGGGGGCAACGACGCGAGCATGCCGCGCACCAGCTCGCTGCCGTTCACCCTGGCGCCGTCGGAGATGACGAAGACGTGGCGCAGGCCCTCGCGTGGCAGCGCCGCCGCCAGGCGTGCGCCCGCGTCGGTGCTGTCCTTGACGTCGGCCAAGCGCACGTGCGCGAGCTTGGTGGGCGTGCGCTCGAAGGTCACCGCGGTGGCCACCACGCCGTCGTCGGACACCGTGGTGCCCGCGATCTCGCCAGCGGTGCTGCAGCCGAACAGGTGAGCCTTGGGGCACGCGCGCCGCAGCTCGGCCATCCAGCGCGCCTCGGAGATCTGCTTGGTGCCGCCGAAGAGCAACACGAGCTGGGCGCCCTCGGCGTCGGTCGGGGGCCCGTTGCTCCAACCGCCCGCCTCGGTCCAGCTGCGCTGCATGATCTTCATGGTGCCTCCCTGCGTGGTTGCCGCGACCAGCCGCGCATGAGTGCGCTCATCGCTGTATCGCACGCCGGTGCGTGATCTTGAGCGGCTCGCGATGGGCATCCGACCCAGCGGCACGCGGCACGGCTGCGCGCTGTGTGCGTCGAGGTGAGAGCTGCGTGCCGCGAGACACAGGGCGAAAGGCGCCGCCGCGGAATAGCGCGGCCCTTGGGCGCCCTTGTTGTGCGTGTTCATCGCGCACCTGCCGGCGGGTTGGCTTGCGGCGCGCGCGCTTCGGGAGCGCGAGGCGCGCTGCGCGCTCATGGTCGGCGCCGTGGCACCCGACCTCGACATGGCGTGGTGGTGGCTGGTCGATCACGGCGCCGTGCATCACCACCGCTATGTCACGCACCTGCCGGCGACGTGGCTGGCGGCGGCGCTCGTCGCCGCGCTCGCGCTCGGCGGCGCGCACCGGCGGCTCGCGCTCTCGACCTGCGCCGGCGCGCTCCTGCACCTGGTGCTCGACGGCGTGGCCGGTGACGTGGCGTGGCTGTGGCCCCTGAGCGATCGCCTGTTCTCGCTGGTCACGGTGCCGGCGACGGGCGGGCACTGGGTGGTGAGCTTCGTGACGCACTGGACCTTCACGCTCGAGGTGGCGATCACTGCGGCGGCGGCCGCGTGGTGGGCGCGGGGCGCGCGCCGCGCGCTTCCGCTCGACGAGCGCGGGCCGGCGGGTCGCTGATCTGGCCGCCCGACCGCCGACACCGCGCAGGCGCACGAAACTCCACCGCAATTGGCGGCACGACCGGCCGCAACCGGACCCCGCTACGGTTTTCGCCCACGCTGCCGATGTTCGAGGTCATGGCCGACGAGACCCGCTCCCACGGACCCGCAAGGGCCGACGACGCACTGCCCGCCGACGAGCTGGCCATGCGCCGCCACCTGCTCGAGCTCTCCGACGACGACCTGCAGGCGCTGCGCGAGGTGGCCAAGCACATCGGCGACCAGCTCCCGGCCATGGTGACCCGCACCTACACCAAGGACCTGATGGCGTACCTGCCGCCCGCCGCGCAGCTCACGCGCGTGGCCAAGGAGGGCCGCCTCGACGCCGTGGCCGCCAGGCTGGTGGCGGCGTTCCGCGAGCAGCTCGAGGCGCCCATCGACGACGCCTACACGCGCCGCCGCGCCGAGATCGGGCGCGTGCATGCGCGCATCGGCTTGGAGCCCAAGTGGTACTTCGGCGCGCTCAACCTCATGCAGCAGCGCATCGCCGAGGCCCTCGCCGAGCACCCGGTGTACGCGAGCGATCCGCGCAAGATCTGGGTGGCGCTGCGCGCGCTCACCAAGGTGCATGCCTTCGACGCCATGATCGTGCTCGACGCCTACACCGAGAACACCGTGGGGCGCGCCATGCGCAACGTGTCCACGGCGGTGGCGCAGAGCCCCATCGGCGTGTTCATCACCGACACCCGCGGCGTCATCGAGTACGTCAACCCGCACATCGAGCAGATGACCGGGTACGGCAAGGACGACCTCATCGGCAAGACGCCGCGCACGTGGCGCTCGCCGCACACCACGCCCGAGACCTACGGGCTCCTGTGGCGCACCATCCTCTCGGGCAAGGTGTTCAACAGCGAGCTGCGCAACCAGCGCAAGGATGGCGTGCCGTATTGGGTGCGCGCGCGCATCGCGCCGCTCGTCAACCAGCACGGCGAGCTGGTGGGCTTCGTGGGCATCCACGAGGACATCACGGGTCAGAAGACGCTCGAGACCCAGCTGCGCCAGTCGGAGCGGCTGGCGTCGGTGGGCACGCTGGCCGCCGGCGTGGCGCACGAGATCAACACGCCGGTGCAATTCGTGTCCGACAGCATCCACTTCCTGAACGACGCCGTCACTGACGTGTTCGGCCTGGTGGAGCGGCTGCGCGCGGTGCGTCGCCTGGCCGCGGGCGAGCCGGGCGAGGGCTCATTGCCCGAGGCGCTCAGCGCCGCCGCCGAGGCCGAGCAGGGCGCCGACCTCGACTACCTGCTCGAGCACGTGCCCAAGGCGCTCGAGCGCTGCGCCGACGGGCTGCAGCGCGTCTCCGGCATCGTGCGCTCGCTCAAGGAGTTCGCGCACCCGCCGCAGACGGCGATGGCGCCGGCGGACCTCAACCGCGCCATCCAGAACACGCTCACCATCGCCAGCACCGAGTACAAGTACGTCGCCGACCTCGAGACCGACTTCGGCGAGCTGCCGCCCGTCACCTGCTTCGCCAGCGACATCAACCAGGTGGTGCTGAACCTGGTGGTGAACGCCGCGCACGCCATCGGCGACGTGGTGGGCAAGACCGGCGCCAAGGGATCGCTCAAGGTCAGCACCAGCGTCGACGGCGACCACGTGGTCATCGCCGTCGCCGACAGCGGCGGCGGCATCCCCGACCATGTGGCGCCTCACGTCTTCGAGCCGTTCTTCACCACCAAGGCGGTGGGGCGCGGCACCGGGCAGGGGCTCGCCATCGCGTGGGCGGTGGTGACGCAGAAGCACGGCGGCACGCTGCGCTTCGACACCAAGGCCGGCGTGGGCACGACGTTCACCGTGCGCCTGCCCGTCGCCGGCCTCGCGTCGAAGAGCAGCCCGGCGCCGGTGCCGCTGACGTGACGGCTGCACGCGGGTGCCGCGTCGTCGTCAGGGGGACGCGCGTCTTGTCAGGCGGAGGAGGGCCGCGCTCCTCGTTCCACCGCGGCTGACAATCGCGAGACAATTTTGACGGCGCCGGTGAGCGCGCGCAGGATCGACCCATCACCCGGAGGTCGCATGCGCCGTCTGTGCTCTTTGGTCGCCGTGCTCGTCGCTCTCACCCCGCTCGCCTGCGGGGCGCCCGTGGCCGACAGCGGCAACGTCTTCGTCACCGAGCAGGCCGTGGAGACCGTGGCCGGCGCGGGCGACGTGGTGCGCGTCGTCGGCATCACGCCCGTCAGCATCGACTCGACCGACCCCGGGTGCTCGGTCGACGGCCAGCGCTTCGAGCAGTGCTTCTTCACCACCACGTCGTCGGTGGGCTACGAGGGGCCGATCAACCTGTGCGAGCTCTCCGTGAACGGCGGTGAGTCGCACGTGTGGGAGTGCAGCATCGGCAAGGGCGGCGAGAGCGTCATCGAGCGCCTCGACGAGCTGCCCGCGCACTGCCCGAGCAGCGGCCGCTAGCGCAGCCGCGCCGCCCGCGCCGCTGCTGCGCCCGGCGTCGACCGCGCATGCGCGTCACGCCGGGCGCTTGACGTTTCCGGGGAAACAGTCAAGGGTGACGGTATGTCATCCTGCCGCACCCCGCCGCTGCTGGCGTTCTTCGCGCTGTTCGCGTCGTGCACGAGTGAAACGCCCGCCGTGAACGCGCCGCCGAGCCCGTCACCGCCGTCGCGCGCACCGTGGCGCGCGGTGGGGATGGCCACGACGTCGCTCGATGCCGTGCCGCCTGCGCCCAGCGAGCCCGAGCCCAGCGAGCCCGAGCCCAGCGAGCCCGAGCCCACGCGCCCCACGTTCGACGAGTGTTTCGCGGGCATCCGCAGCGACACCGGCGCGTCGCCCGAGTACGCGCCCTTCGCGCCCACCATCGGCACGCACTGCGCGGGCACCGACCATCAAGCCATTGAGGGCATCGAGCGCGTGGTGTTCCTCGGCGACTCCGTCACCGTGGGCACGCCGCCGAACACCTCCGCCGAGACCTACCGGGGGCTGCTCGCCGATCGCCTGGCCGAGCGCTTCGAGCTCGAGGCCCCCGGCGCGCTGTGGCGCTCGTGGAACGCGCTCTCCGGCACGGCGCTCGTCACGCACTCGGGCGACTTCTGGAGCTGCGCCAAGTGGGGCGCGCGCACCGACGACCTCCTCGAGGACGGCTCGCAGATCCTCGACTGTTTCCCCGAGGAGGAGCGCGCCAAGAAGACGTTGGTGGTGATGACCATGGGCGGCAACGACATCGCCGCCTTCACCAAGGACGGCGCCGACGGCATGCCCGTCGACGAGGTGACGGCCAACGTCGCCGCCATCGTGCAGAAGCTGCGCGACGCCATCGAGCTGTTGAAGGACCCCGCCGTGTTCCCCGGCGGTGTGCACGTGGTCTTCACCAACAACTTCGAGTTCACCGATGCCACCGGCGACGTCGCCAGCTGTCCCGCCGCGGGGGCCGCGGGCTTCGACCGTCCCTGGCAAGACCCCCGCGCCTTGGCCGATCTCGTGGTGTGGATGATGGAGCAGTACATGGCCATCGCGGTCGAGACCGAGAGCGATCTGGTGTTCGTGCTCGAGTCGTTCTGCGGTCACGGCTTCCACCACGACGACGCGGCCAACGGCTGCTTCCGCGGGCCCGGCGCCGAGCGCTGGTTCGACCTGACCTGCATCCACCCGAACCCCACGGGGCACGCGGTGCTGGCCGACATGTTCATGGCGGTCGTCGACGAGTAGGCCGGCTACGGCGCCGCCGAGAAGCAGCCCTCCATGGGCCAGCAGATGGCGGGGCTGTACGGGATGCAGCCGTCGCCCGCGTAGGGGCATGGCAGATCGCACGCCTCGGTGGCGGGCCCGGCGCCGTTCGGCTCGACCCCGCAATGCTCCTGCCAGTCGTCCCAGCGGCCGTCGCCGTTGTCGAGGCTGCAATTGCCGCAGCTCGTGCATTCGCACGTCGCCACGCATACGCCGAGCGGCGTCTCGTGCGCCTCCTCGACGCAGGCGGTGCCCACGGGGCAGGGCTGATCGGGACAGACCACGCCGAGGCACGACGCCGCGCACGATCCGCCGGCGACGCAGGTGGCGCCGAAGATCCACTCCATCAGGCCGTCGCCATTGCCGTCGTGGCACACCTCCAGGTGCTCATCGGAGGCGTCGCATCGGATGGTGCCGCGCGCCACGCGGCCGCCGTCGCGATCGACGCAGCTGAGCTTGTCGGCGTCGACGCAGGTGCGGCCGTATGGCGTCGCTCCTTCGACACACGTGCAGCCGGCGCTGCCGTACATGGAGGGGACGCAGGTGCCGAGCGCGCCGCACTGCAGCTCCGCGCACGGCCCTCCCGCCGACGGGACGCACGCGCTCGCGGTCAGGTTGCCGGCGTACCCGGGGTCGCACAGGCACATCTCACGCCCGTTGGCGCCGCGAGCGCAGCGGCCGTGCTCGCACGTGAGCGAGACGCACGTCGACGAAGGATCGCCCTCGCCTTCGCCTTCGCCCTCGCCTTCACCTTCACCTTCACCTTCACCTTCGCCTTCACCTTCACCTTCGCCTTCGCCTTCGCCCGCGTCTTCACCTTCACCTTCACCTTCGCCTTCGCCTTCGCCCGCGTCTTCACCTTCACCTTCACCTTCGCCTTCGCCTTCGCCCTCACCTTCACCTCCGCCTTCACCTTCACCTTCACCTTCACCCGCGCCCCCGTCGTCGCCCTGGGTGTCCGCGCGCTGCGGTGTCGTGGGGCGCGACGGCGTGAAGCGCAGCAGCTCGCACGCGGCCAGGGACGTGAGCAGCAGCACCAACAGCGCGGAACCGGCGAGACGCATCGGACGCATGGCTTCCTCCACCCGACCGAGTTCTCGTGCGTACACGCGGGTGGCCGCTCGGATGATCGTCGGAGCGCGGCATCGGTCGCTCGTCGGAGCTGTCACCGCACGCGTGCCGAGGAGAGCGGCAGACTCGGCTCGTGCGCCTCGCCCGCATGGCAACGAGACGGGACCGCCGTCACACCCGCACTCCAGCTGAAATCGACCGCATTGCACGCACGCGGTGCGTCCCCTAACGAATTGCCATGATCGGTCGATTCATGCCGTGGGCGCTGGCTGCCCTTGTTGTCATCCCTGGAGTGTTCGCCGGCGCCTGCATCGACGAGCCGCCACCTCCGAACGAAGGTGAAGGCGAGGGCGAGGGCGAGGGCGAAGGTGAAGGCGAGGGCGAAGGCGAAGGCGAGGGCGACCCGCAGCCGGGGCCCGCCGTCGCCGCTGTGATCACGCCAGGCGGCGTCCTGCTCACCCCCGAGCGGCCAGAGCAGCAGCTCAGCGCACGCGCGCGCGACGCCGCCGGCATCGAGGTGCCGACCACGGCGCAGTGGGCGTCGAGCGCCCCCGACGTCATCGCCGTCGACGCCACCGGCCGCGTCACCGCGCTCCTCGAGCTGGGCTCGGCCGTCATCACCGCCACGCTCACCGCCGACGACGGCACTGTGCTCACGGGGCAGGTGCTGGCCATCGCCGCCGTGCCCGCCGCCGGCTCCGTCCTGGTCGACGACGCCAACGTGGTCGGCGACCTCGAGCCCGAGCTGCCCGACGAGGCCCCGCATCTCGGTTCGCGCTACGTCGTCACCCTCACCGACGTGGCGCCGCCGGCGGTGGGCGCGATGCTCATCGGCACCGGCGAGAAGAACGCATCCGGTCGCGTGGTGGCCGTCGATGGCGCGCGCGTCACGCTCGAGGTGGTGCCGCTCAGCGCGCTGTTCACGTCACTCGACTTCCGGGCCACGCTCGATCTGTCCGATGCGCCCTTCGAGGTGCCGCTCGAGATCGCGCAGGCCTTCACGTGGGAGCGCCTCCCCGACGGCAAGCTGAAGTTCACGCAGCGTGAGCAGCCCATTCAGAACTTCGCGGCCGAGTTCCCCCTCGGGCCGTTCAAGTGCGAGGCCGACGGGTCGTTGGCGCAGATCAGCCTCGTGTCGTCGACCTTCACGGTGGAGCCGGCGCTCTCCTACGAGGTCGTCTGGAACGACGCCGAGAAGAAGGTCCTGCTGCTCGGCCAGCCCCGCGTCCGCCTCGAGGTGAACCCCATCGCCGAGGTGGCCATCAGCGGCAGCGTCTCGTGCAAGCTCGAGCTGTTCCAGCTCTACATCGGCGTGCCCAGCGTGGTCGGGTTCGTCGTCGGCGTCACGGTGCCGGTGGGCGGGGGCTTCGAGCTCGGCGGCGAGGTGCCGCTGGCCGGGGTCGGTGGCGAGTTCACCTCCGAGGTCGGCGTCAACGGGCGCGTGGGCTTCATCTGCGATCCCAATTGCGCCGCGGTCACGGAGCTCGAGGGCGTCGCCAGCGGCAGCGGCAAGGCCGTGTATCCGAGCGGCATGTCCGACCTCGATCTGGTCGTCAAGCCGTCGCTCTCGGCGTTCTTCTACGCCGACTTCGAGGGCGGCGCGCGCTTTTGGTCGCGGCTGCGCGTGCGTGCCATCGAGACGCAGGCGGGGATCCGCTTCGACGCGACATTGGCGAGCGACGACGCTCAGGGTGGGGAACCGGATCTCGCGGGGAGCTACGCGCTCGACCTGTACGCGACCGTGCAGGCGGGCCGCAGCATCGCGGACTTTCTCGAGATGCTCGAGATCTCGCTCTTCTCGATCGAGCTCGAGGTGGTGGTCCCCCTCAGCGCGTCACCCACGGCCACGGAGGTCAAGGCGGACCGTGAGGACTTCGAGCTCGGCGACGACGTGGTCATCAACGTGAAGCTCGATCCCGAGCACGTGGACTTCCTCGGCGTCGGCTACAACGTCGCCGCCGTGCGCGTCTATCGCCGCGTGGGCGAGAGCTTGGTGCTGGCCAACGAGGTGCAAGCGACGCCGGGCCAGACCGAGTTCGAGCTGCACTGGGTGGCCACCGAGCCCGGCACCATCGAGCACAACTTCGTCGCCTTCGTCGACACGCTGCTGCTGCCGAGCTACCGCTTCGAGCTCGGCGAGGCCGCGCCCACGGAGCTGCGCACGGGCACGTACGTGTCCACGGTGCGCGAGGAGTCGGAGTCGCTCTTCGAGGACGGGGACCGCACGGTCACGAACACCACGGTGATGACCCAGACCGTGAGCATGGACCTGCGTCAGGTCTCCGCCGTCGCCAACGGACGCCGGTTCGAGATCGTCGCCGGCTCCGCGACCTATCGAGAGACCTACGACTACGTGCAGACCTGGCTCAACCGCGGCGCCGGCGAGTGCACCTACAACGAGACGCTCGCGACGCACGAGCTCACCGATGGTGCCGGCACGTTCTTCGGCGGCACGCTCGACTTCGAGTGGGAGACCGCCACCGGCCTCTACGAGATCGAACCGCGGGCCGAGCCGAGCGTCACCTGCACCCGGTCCGGCGCGTCCACCGCGCACTATGAGTTCACCGGCACCAATCAGGAGTGCCGTACCGAGATCAACGAGCCCTTCTCGGAGCAGGTGGATCGAGGGATCCACGATGTCCGCGGCGAAGGGCAGACCGACAACTTCACCGTCGTGAGCGGCTCGGACACGCAGACGAGCGAGGGCTACGAGCGCACCGAGACCTGGACGCTCACCATCGCCGAATAGCGCGGGCGGCGGTTCGGGGTGCCGCACGCAACGCCGCGGCGCCCCGCGCATCGGACACGCGCAACCCCGGAGGTGACGTCGTGGACTTCACGCGCGAGCGCTTCGAGTACACCCGACGCTACGTGCGCGAGGTGTTTGGCGCGCAGGACGAGCACCTCGCGCATCTGATGGAGCGCGCCGTCGCGGCCGGGTTGCCCGATATCGCGGTCAGCCCCGACGTGGGTCATCTGTTGCAGCTGTTGGTGGCCATGACCCGACCAGCGGGGCCGGGGCCGCGCGGACAGCGCGTGGTCGAGCTCGGCACGCTGGCCGGCTACTCCACCATCTGGCTCGCGCGCGGACTGGCTGCGGGCGGGCAGGTGGTCACCGTCGAGCTCGACGAGCGGCACGCGCGCTTCGCCGAGCGCGAGCTGGCGGCTGCCGGCGTGGGCGATCGCGTGACGGTGCGTCGCGGCGCCGCGCTCGACGAGCTGCGGCGCATGCGCGCCGAGCTCGGTGAGCACAGCGTCGACCTGTTTTTCTTCGACGCCGTCAAGACCGAGTACCAGGCCTACTGGGACGTGGCGCGCGCCATGCTTCGCCCCGGCGGGCTGCTCGTCGCCGACAACGTGCTCGGCGCCGGCTGGTGGATCGACGAGGTGGGCGAGCCGAACCGCGAGGCCATCGACCGCTTCAACCGCGCCGTGGCGGCCGACGCTGAGCTCGAGGTGGCATGCGTGCCGTTGCGCGAGGGCGTTCTGGTGGCGCGCAAGCGCGACGCGCCCCGCTGACGCGCGCGCGCCGCGGCCCGTCACCCGCGCCGCGGCGTGATCACCACCGGGGTCCCCGCCCGCAGGGGGGCCACGGGCAGCGCGCCCTCGTCGACGTCGTCGCCGAAGTGGGTGACGCGCATGCGCGCACGCTGGTCGGCGGGCAGCGCGGCCAGGCGCTCGAGCGGCGTGTGGCCCGCGCCGCCGTGCCCGAACTCGTGCACGGCCAGGTCCGCCTCGAGCAGCCACGCGACCAGCGATGGGTCCCACGCCGTGTCGGCCGAGAACGCGATGGACGCGTCGCCCGCCCGCACGCGCACCGCGAAGGTGGGGATGTGGTGGAGCGTGCGGCGCACCTCGACGGAGAACGGGCCGATGGCGGTGGGCGCGCGCTCGTCCAAGCGAACGCAGCGCGCCACCGACTCGAGCGTGAGCGGCTGCAGCGCGCCGTCGTCGGTGCGCAGGGTCTCCATGCCGCCCGCGAGGTGGCCCTCCCACAGGCGCCGCCGCACATCATCGTGCACGGCCAGCGTGCCCTGGCTGCCCAACACGAACATCGAGTACCACAGGTAGCCCTCGACGCCGCTGGCGTGGTCGGCGTGCAGGTGCGTGAGCACGCACGCGCTCACGTCACCGACGTCGAGCGCGATGCCCGAGGCGGTGGAGGCGTCGCGCAGCATGCGGCGCAGCGGGTGCGGACAGTCCACCAGCAACACGGCGCGTCCGCCGGGCCCCTCGTGGATGAGCGCGTTGGCGCACGAGTAGCGCTGGGCCGAGAACGCGTCGCCGGTGCCCAGGGGCAAGAGCGTGAGGGTCATGCCGCGCTCCGTAGCACGCCGCGCGTGCGCGCGCGCTCGAGGAGCGCACGCGCGATGTGCGGCGGGCACAGCCCGTCGACGCTCTGACCCGCGCGCACACGGTCCTTGAGCGACGACGACGACAGCGATGACAAGGCGGGCTCGGCCGGCAACAGCACCGTCTGCACCTCGGGCGCGATGGCGCGGTTCTGCTGCGCGAGCGCAGTCTCGAAGTCGGCGTCGGTGGCGCCTCGGATGCCGCGCACCAGGAAGCGCGCGCCGATGGAGCGCGCGTACTCCACCACCAACCCCGCGGTGGCATCGACGCTCACGTTGGGCATGGGCCGCACCAGCTCGTCGATGAGCGCCACGCGCTCGTCGGGCGTGAACCAGCACTGCTTGTCGGGGTTCACCGCGACCAGCACGCGCACGAACGAGAAGATGCTCGCGGCCTGCGCGACCACGCTCAGATGCCCGGTGGTGAAGGGATCGAACGTCCCGGCGTACACGGCGATCATGCGGCCTCCTCGGTGGCGCGGTCAGCGAGCGCGCGCAGCGCGGGCGCCATGGCGCCCACGGGGATGAGCTCGGGCGTGGTGCTGGCGACGACGAAGCTGCCCTGAATGGCGCTCCACAGCGCGGCGGTCAGGCGCGGCGCCTGCGCGGTGGCGGCCCCCGCGGTCACGCCCCCGTCGCACAGCACCGCCCGCACGCGCGCGCGCAGCTCGCCGACGAGGGGAGCCACCGCGTCGCCGAGCACGTCGCGCACCTCCGCGTCGCGCACGGCCTCGGCGGAGATGGCGACCCAGCACGCCACCGCGTCGGCGTCGGCGCCGGGCCCGAGTGCCACGGCGGCGTCGAGGAAGGCGTGCAGACGCGCGCGCGCGTCACCCGCGCCCACGTCGAGGCGCGCCAAGCGTGCACGCAGCGTCGCCGTGAGCTCGCCAACGAGGGCCAACAGCACCGCGCGCTTGTCGGTGAAGTGGTAGTGCACCAGGCCGGGCGCCAGGTGCGCGGCGCGCGCGATGTCGGCGATGGTGGCGCCCGCGTAGCCCTTGCGCGCCAACACGCGTCGCAGGCCCGCCACGATCTGCGCTCGGCGCGCGTGCGTGTTGGAGGGGCGCGGCATAAGTTGGTTATACGACCAACTTACGGCGCCGGCAAGGCGCGCGGATCCGCGCGGCGCCGCCCGGATCACACGGCGCGCGGCGTCATCAGGGCGCGCCGAGGGCGCCGAAGCGCGCGGCCGAGAGCCCGCGGCTGCCGAAGGCGCGCTGCCACTGCTCGGTGCTGTAGGCGTTCGCCACCCTGTCGTAGCGCGCCGCCAGCAGGCTCGCGGCGCTGTCGGTGATGGGCCCCGGCGGCAGCGCCGCGACCTCGGCCTCGAACGCGGCGCGCACGGCGCCAGGAACCACGTTCGGCAGCACCGTGCCCATGAAGAAGTTGAATTCCTTGCCGTACTTGTGGCGCTCGTGGGTCGACGCGTAGGGGCTGTGATCCATGGCCTCATCGATGACCGTCGTGGGCGCCATGGCGAGGTAGTCGGGGGGCGCGTCGGACGTCGTCACTGGCAGGCCGGGCAGGTCCTTGAGGGACGGATCGTTGGCCATCACGCCCCAATGCAGCTCACCGTCGCCGCCGGCCACGACGTACATGTTCCAGGTGCTCTGCTTGACAGCCGGATCGCCCTCCCAGTCGTCGGCGCGCTCCACGCCCCAGCGCGGGGTGATGGTGACGAGCTTGGCGCTCGCGCCCTTGAAGCCGGCCTGGGCGGCGCGCTCCAGCAGCGCGGCCTCGACGTCGGGCGGCACCGAGCGCTGCTCGAGGCGCGCGCCGAACACGGGCTGGTTCCACGTCTCTACTGTGCCGCGCGCCGCGTCGTTGTGTACGTCCATGATGTAGCCGGGGCCGCCGGGCCGCAGCGCGCTCATGCTCTTCACCAGGTCCACCGGCGTGGGCGCGCCGCGGCTCTGCGCCGAGGCCGAGAGCATGGCCAGCTCCACGAACGACTTCGACGTCGCCATGGCCCAGTTGCCGAGGTCGGCGCGCGAGATCCACTGTCCGGCGAGCCACCCACCGCGCTGCCCTGCCGGACCGTCGACGTCGACGGCGGAGCTGACGCGCGGGCTCAGCGACGACCACGACCACTGCGCGCACAGGCCCCACCACGACTTCTGCGTCGGATCGTAGAAGTCCTTGCTGTGCGCCATGGCGTCGAAGGCGACGCCGTCGACCCCCATGGCCGCGGCCATGCGATCGAGCGCTTGGCCCGGCGCCTGGCCCGCCAGCGCCGCGCGCTCGGCGTCCGTGAGGATCGCGGAGGTGGGCGCGGCCGACCCGTGCGCCTCGCGCAGCGGGCCCTCGGTCGCCTGCGCGTAGCTGCGCGTGTAGGGTCGAACACCGGTGTCGAGGTCCATGGCGCCGTCGCCGCCGAGGCGCACGGTGCCGACGAACGACGGCAGGTCGCTCGAGAACTGCAGCGGCGGGGGCGGCGGCGGGCTGGCGGTGGCGCTCGCGGTGGTGCTCGACAGCTCGGCCAGGGCGAAGCGCACGGGCACCGCGGCGGCGAACCGTCGGCGCGCGCCCAGCTGATCGGCGGCGCTCGCTCGCGACGGCGCCGGGGCGGCGTGTTCGGCGGTGCCGCTCGCCGTCGTGGTCGCGCTGCTCGCCGGCGCGTCGCCGACGCTGGCCGAGGCCCTGCTCGGGGTGAACGCTCGTCGCAGTCCCGTCGCGATGCTCACCATCACCCACCTCCTGGCGCGGGTATCGGAGGTGTGATCGCGGTCGCTGTCAGCCGGTCGCACGATGGTCGGGCGAGCGACCGATGAGCGTCAGGCGACGGCGCGGCGCCGCAGCAGGTACGCGCGCTCGGTCATGACCTTCACACCCGCGGCGGCCAGGCGCGCGTTGCCCATGGCCACCTCGCGCTCCTCGACGAGCGCGCCCTCGAAGCGCGCGGCGAACAGCTCGCGCACCGCGCCGTCGGGGAGCGACCACGGCGGTCCGTCGGCGCGCGCCTGGTCGTACTCGAAGCTCACGAGCAAGAGCGGCGCGCCGAGCGCCAGGAGCGCCGCCAGCACGCCGACGTACTCGGCGCGGCGCTCGGGCGGCACGGCGACCAGCGCCGCGCGATCGTACGCGGCGGCGAATCCCGGTCGCAGAGGGTCCGCTGGGCTCGTCGCAGCCGACGGCGCGCCACACGCGAAGAAGTCGGCGCACACCAACGACACCGCCGAGACCGCGGCATCATCGACGCGCGTCGCCGTGAACGCGACGCCGCTCGCGCGCGGAGTTGTCGTTGGCGCTGCGCCGCGCTCGTCGAAGTACGCGCGGCACGCATGCTCCACCGCCTCCACGCCGACGACGTCGAAGCCGCGGTGCGCCAGCCACGCCAGGTCGTGCGCCTTGCCGCACAGCGGCACGAGCACGCGCGGCCGCGCTGCTCGTTCGGGCGCGCCAGCGGGGACGAGCAGGTGGCCGTGGCGCACCAACAGCTCGTTGGGCGCGCCCTCGTGAAAGCCGATCTGCCCCGCGGCCCAGCGCGCTGCCCAGTCCTCGAGCGACGTCATGACGGCGCGTCCTGAACGGCGCGTGCGCGCGCGGAGCCAGGGAGACGAGAGGCGAGAGCGGTTGGCACGACGGGGACCAGGAGCTTGGTTGCGCAGTCGTAGCGTACGGCGGGCGCGCCGCAAGCGCCCTCGGCTCGTGACCGCTCCCGTCGTCGTCGGAGGGCTCGCTCGTCGGTGTCAGCCGCCCATCAGTACGCACTCCCCCTGCGCGCAGATGAGCGGCGCGCAGCAGTCGAGCGAGGTCGCGCACGCGCCGCACGTGCCGTCGACGCACGCCTGGTTGCCGCAGTCTTCGCAGGAGCCGCACGAGCTCGGCGGCGGGGGATCGTCGCCGCCCGTGGTGTCGTCGACCGGATCGGCCTCATCGACGGGCGTGCCGGTCTCGTCGCAGCTGCCCGCGCCGTCCTCCACGCTGACATCCCAGCCTACGTGGATGACACCGGCCTCAACGATCTCGCGCACCAGGAGCGCGCCCTCGACGTCGAGCGGGCCGGCGGCGATGAGCCGCGCGTTGGGCGCCCACAGGTTGCCCTGGAAGTCGAGGTCGCCTGCCAGCATGATGTCGTCGGCGCCGGCCACGTAGGTGCGCACGCGGCTCGGCGGCCCGCCCTCCACGCCCATCTCGAAATCGCCGGTGGCGCGCAGGCTGCCGCCCACGAAGATGTCCAGCTCGCCGTCGCCCTGCACGTCAATCTCGAACACGCTGACGCTCTCGAGGTCGCCGCCCACGTAGAGCGCCGTGGGCCCCGACACGCTGAGCCACAAGGGCGCGACGGCGGCGATGCGGTCGACGTAGTAGCGCCCCGGCGGCAGCGCCAGCTCCTTTGGCTGCACGAGCCCGATGAGCGCGTCGCGCGTCAAGCCGATGGCGTCGTTGTCGTTGTGCTGCTCGGCGTCGGCGATGAAGCCGTTGACGTCGAGCCGGTCGCCGGGCGCGCACGGACATGGCGGGGTCACCGCCACGGGCGCGTTGACCACCGCGCCGGCGGTGGTGCCCAGGCCCACCGACGACGAGGCGGGCACGTGCAAGGTGCCCACCACGTCGGTGACGAAGCCGCGCAGATCGCCGGCCACCCAGGCGTCAGCGCTCACGTCGATGTCGCCGGCGGAGGTGACGTCGCCGCCGGCGTACAGCTCGCCGCCGATCTCGTGGTTGCCGATGGGCAGCGCGCTGCCGGCCACCACCAGCGAGCCGGCGATGGCGCTGTCGCCCGTCGACGTGAAGCTGCCGTTGGTGCCCGCCGACCCGCCCTCGGCCGGCGCCGCGGGGTCGAGGCGGAACGCGTCCACGCGCAGCACCGTCGAGAACGCCAGGTCCTCGCAGGTGCACAGCCCGAAGCGGAAGGTGGTGGCCGCGAGGTCGGCGCCGCACACGGCGGCGTTGGCCGTGACGCCGACCACGCCGGGCGGCGCGTCGCCGAGGTCCGCGGGCACCGCGGGCGGCGCGCTCGTGGGCGCGTCGCACGCGAGAGCGGTCAGGAGCAGGAGAGAAGCGCAGTGAGCCGTTCGTGCCATGGTGACCTCGTCGTCCTCGAGGCGCATGGGAGCGCACGCGCGCGCCGCCGGCGATCGGGCGCTCGTCCCTCGGGTCGCGATCGGACGCCACCTGCGCCCCGTGGGTCGGCTCAACGTCCGAGGTCGCCGGCGCGGAAGGCGAACACGTCCGCCTGGCGCTTGCCCGTGATGCGGCGGCCGGGTCGGCGCTGCACCACGCCGTCGTCGAGCAAGCGCCGGAAACGACGGCGGAAGTTGGCCGGGTCGACGGCGCCGCCCCGCACCGCGTCGACGGCGGCGCGCAGCTCGGCCACGCTGAAGGTGGCGGGCACCAAGGCGCGCGCCAGCGCGGTCTCGTCGACGTCGCGGCGGAGGCGCGCCAGGGCGGCGGCGACGATGTCGGCGTGGTCGAAGGCCAGCGGCACGGCCGCCAGCTCGGCGACCCGGTACCAGGCCACGGCCGCGGCGTCGGAGCCGGCGCGCACGAAGGCGGCGAGCTCTGGCGGGACCACCGCGAGATACGCGACGGCGATGACGCGGGCACGCGGGTCGCGCTGGGGCGCGCCGAACACCCCCACCTGCACCAGCGGCACGCGCCCCGCGCCGGCCACCGCCAGCGGGAGGCGCGTCTCGTCGAGCAGCTCGCGGCGCGCGGCGTCGTCGAGGTCCTCGCCTTGATCGCGCACGACGTCGCCGCAGCGCACGAAGCCGCCGGGCAACGCCAGCGCGTGCGGCGGCAGGCCGCGCTGGATCACGAGCAGCTTGAGATCGGCGTCGAGCACGGTGAACGCCGCGATGTCGACGGCCACCAGCGGGCGCGGGTAGCGGTCGTCGTTGGTGTCGGCCACGGGCGCGCTTTACGTCGGCGCGCCGGGCCGGGGAAGGGACGCGCGCGCGCGCAGGCGCAGCCACGGCAGCACGAGCGCGGGTAGCGCGAGCAGGTCGGTGGGGTCGACGACGACGCGCGCGGGCACGAGCCGCGCGGCGGGGTCGAGCGCGGCG
>CAZONM010000009.1:0-33497 GCA_964580865.1 uncultured Myxococcales bacterium
CGTAACAAGGTAGCCGTAGGGGAACCTGCGGCTGGATCACCTCCTTTCTAAGAGAACACCCAGGCCTCCGGGTCTGGATCTCCTAGGTCAATCCCACTCATTGAGAAGAGCTCCCTCGGAAAGAGCTCCTCTTCCTTCAGTTCTGGTTTTCAGCGAGCCATCGCGCGCTCTCTGACAACACCGATACGAAGTCGTAATATGGTCACTGTATCTTGTGTGTCGTGCAAGCGGCCCACGAGAGAAATGATCACAGCAACGATAACTCTCAAGAGTCAAGATAGTTAGATTGCCTCTGAGACAGGTTGACTGCCGTTCGGCACATCAACCTTAATCTCATTGGCAGGAGCCAAGCTACTAAGAGCATACGATGGATGCCTTGGCGCTCGATGGCGATGAAGGACGTGGCATGTCTGCGATAAGCTTCGGGGAGCCGGCCTGCAGGCTTTGATCCGAAGATCTCCGAATCGGGAAACCGGATGGGAGCAATCCCATCATCCACCGCTGAATTCATAGGCGGTGAGAAGCAAACCCGGGGAAGTGAAACATCTCAGTACCCGGAGGAAAAGAAATCAACAGAGATTCCCCTAGTAGTGGCGAGCGAACGGGGAATAGGCCAAACCCAGTGACTTCGGTTTCTGGGGGTTGTAGGACCGCGTTTAGGATTTGCGACTAGATAGGCGAACCGGTGTGGAATAGCCGGCCATAGAAGGTGAAAGCCCTGTAGCCGAAATCGAACGCAACCGAGCGGGATCCTGAGTACCACAGGGCACGAGCAACCCGGTGGGAACCTGGGGAGACCATTCTCCAAGCCTAAATACAAGCGAGCGACCGATAGCGAACGAGTACCGCGAGGGAAAGGTGAAAAGAACCCCGGTTAGGGGAGTGAAACAGACCTGAAATCGTGTGCTTACAAGCAGTCAGAGGCCTATGGTTCGTCCAGGCTGATGGCGTGCCTTTTGCATAATGATGTGGCGAGTTATCCTATGCAGCAAGGTTAAGTCGATTGAGACGAAGCCGTAGGGAAACCGAGTCTTAAAAGGGCGTTGAGTTGCATGGGGTAGACCCGAAGCGCGGCGAGCTAGGCATGGGCAGGTTGAAGCGCGGGTAAAACCGCGTGGAGGACCGAACCGGTGGAAGTTGAAAATTTCTCGGATGACCTGTGTCTAGGGGTGAAAGGCCAATCAAGCCGCGGGATAGCTGGTTCTCCCCGAAAAATATCTAGGTATTGGCTCGGGAAATTCAGTCGTGGGGGTAGAGCACTAACAGGGCTAGGGGTCTCACCAGATTACCAAACCCTATTAAACTCCGAATACCACGAACTGTTATCCCGGGACGCAGTCATGCCGTGCTAAGGCGGTGTGACGAGAGGATAAGAGTCCAGACCGACAGCTAAGGTCCCAAAGTTCCGGCTAAGTGGTAAAGGATGTGGAAACGCTGAGACAACCAGGAGGTTGGCTTAGAAGCAGCCACCTTTCAAAGAAAGCGTAATAGCTCACTGGTCTAGTGGGTCTGCGCCGAAAATTTAACGGGGCTCAAGCCGGGCACCGAAGCTTCGGGCTTGGTCAGGTTACGGCCTGGTCAAGCGGTAGGGGAGCATTGTCAGTGCAGTGAAGGTGAATCGAAAGAATTGCTGGAGCGCTGACAAGAGATTATGCCACAATGAGTAGCGAGAAAACGAGTGAGAAACTCGTTCGCCGAAAACCCAAGGTTTCCCGGGCCAGGTTAATCCTCCCGGGGTTAGTCGGATCCTAAGTCGAGGCCGCGAGGCGTAGATGATGGAAAGCCGGTTAATATTCCGGCACCTTGAGTGCAAGGTTTGAAGTCCAGCGGGGACGGAGAGGGATAGCCAGGCCACCTATCGGATGGTGGTGAGCTCGCGTAGGCTGGGGGCACACGAAACCAAAGGTGCTCCCGCTAAGGCCAAGGCGAAGGACGAGCCAAGTCTTCGGACGAGGCGAGTTGGTGATTCCGCGCTTCCAAGAAAATCCGCGGGTCTACGAGCACTCGAGTCCGTACCGTAAACCGACACAGGTGGGTGGGGAGAGAATCCCAAGGCGCTTGAGAGAACCTAACCTAAGGAACTCTGCAAATTGACGCCGTAACTTCGGGATAAGGCGTGCCCTGTTTGTCAGTAGATTTACTCTGCAAAGCTATACAGGGTTGCAAATACCAGGCGGTGGCGACTGTTTACCAAAAACACAGCACTCTGCAAACCCGCAAGGGGACGTATAGGGTGTGACGCGTGCCCAATGCTGGAAGGTTAACGGAATCCGTTAGAGCAATCGAAGCGGTGAACCGAAGCCCCAGTGAATGGCGGCCGTAACTATAACGGTCCTAAGGTAGCGAAATTCCTTGTCGGGTAAGTTCCGACCTGCACGAATCGCGTAACGATCTCCGCACTGTCTCGGGTTAGGACTCAGCGAAATTGAGAGCGCTGTGAAAACGCAGTGTACTTGTGGCAAGACGGTAAGACCCCGTGAACCTTTACTGCAACTTGGCAGTGATATTCGGGCGAGATTGCGTAGGATAGGTAGGAGGCTTTGAAGCGGTGGTTCTGGCCATCGTGGAGCCGACGTTGAAATACTACCCTGTTTCGTCTGGATATCTAACCTAGGCCTCTCAGCGAGGCTGGGGACACTGTCTGGTGGGCAGTTTGACTGGGGCGGTCGCCTCCCAAAGAGTAACGGAGGCGCGCGAAGGTTCCCTCAGCCTGATTGGAAACCAGGCGTCGAGTGTAATGGCATAAGGGAGCTTGACTGCGAGGCAGACATGCCGAGCAGGTGCGAAAGCAGGTCATAGTGATCCGGTGGTTCTGTATGGAAGGGCCATCGCTCAACGGATAAAAGGTACTCCGGGGATAACAGGCTTATCACGCCCAAGAGTCCATATCGACGGCGTGGTTTGGCACCTCGATGTCGGCTCATCGCATCCTGGGGCTGAAGTCGGTCCCAAGGGTTAGGCTGTTCGCCTATTAAAGCGGTACGCGAGCTGGGTTCAAAACGTCGTGAGACAGTTTGGTCCCTATCTGCCACAAGCGTAGGAGGTTTGAGAGGAGCTAACTTTAGTACGAGAGGACCGAGTTGGACGGACCTCTGGTGATCCAGTTGTCATGCCAGTGGCATCGCTGGGTAGCTATGTCCGGACGGGATAACCGCTGAAAGCATCTAAGCGGGAAGCCCCCCTCAAGATTAGACCTCCCGGGCGCAAGCCCCTGAAGGCCCCTCGAAGACTACGAGGTGATAGGCGGGATGTGGAAGCACCGCGAGGTGTGGAGCTGACCCGTACTAATCGGCCGTGAGGCTTGGCACTTTCCTGTTCTCCCTCGGGAAAACAGCTGAAAGTCACAATGTGTGTCTCCTGCATGATGAGGTTAAGGTTGCTGGGCCGAGCGCCCCTGGGAACGCCAGGGAAACCGCGTCGGCGAAACGACTTCGTACGGTTTCCGGTGGTAATAGCGGCAGTGTCACACCCGATCCCATCTCGAACTCGGAAGTTAAGCCTGCCAGCGCCGATGGTACTGCACGGGAAACCGTGTGGAAGAGTAGGACGCCGCCGGATCTTTCTCGAACCCCCCAGTCCCCTGGGGGGTTCATTTTTTTCGTGATTTCAACAAGTTGCCGCCGACGCCGGCCAACGGTCGGATGGGTATCCGACATGTAAGACAACTGCACACGAGGTGTGCCGATACCCATGACGTCCGGTCTTCGCCAGGAGCCCCCATGCGTATCCTCGCCGCCTCGCTCGCCTTCGCCGCCGTCGCTCTTGCCGCCGCGTGCGCGACCCCCGTCGCGGTCGACGCCGAGTGCGAGGAGGGGGATCCCTCGTGCGCAGCGTGCACCGTGGACTCCGACTGTCGGGGCGCCCCGTGCGTTGACGGCGTCTGCCAAGCCGGCACCGACTCGATCCCCCCCGGCGACGACGACGGGCCGACCTGCACCGCGACGAGCTCGTGCCCCATGGACCAGTTCTGCAACGCCGCCGAGGGCTCCTGCGAGCCCCTGCAGGATGGCTGGTGCCGCCAGGCGAGCGACTGCACCGGCGGAACGCCGATCTGCTCGGCCACCAGCACCTCGGTGCCCGGGCTGTGCGTCGAGTGCGCGCGTGACACCGACTGTGGCGCCGGCGAGCGCTGTGGCGGCGGCGGCGTCTGCCAGGGGTCCGGCGGCAGCACCACGTGCCCGCCCAACTCCACGCCGTCGACGGGCGGCGGCTGCACCTGCAACGCCGGCTACCACTTCGACTCGACCAGCCGCACCTGCGTCGCCGACCAGCCGAGCAGCGGTTGCGTCGAGCACGCCTCGCCGGTGCCCGGGCAGCCCGGGCGCTGCCAGTGCGACGCGGGCTACCAGCCCTCGCCGAGCGGCAACGCCTGCGTTCGTCCCCCGCCGAGCGGCGGCGGCGGCACGGGCGGAGGCGGAACGGGCGGCGGCGGCACGGGGGGTGGGGGCACCGGCGGCGGTGACGATGACGGCATCATCGGCAACTGCGGCCCCAACACCATCGCCATCTTCTTCCTGTGCTTCTGCCTGCCGGGCTTCGAGCCGAACCCGAACGGCGACATCGGCTGCTCCGAGTCCGACGACGACGGCGCCGACGACGATGGCAACGACGGCACCGACGGTGACGTGTGCGAAGAGAACGGTTGGTACGACGACGACGTCTGCGACACGTTCTGTCCGAACCCCGACCCCGACTGCGACGACGACGGCGGCACCACGCCGCCCACCGACGACAGCGACGTGTGCGCCGACAACGACTGGTACGGCGATGACGTGTGCGACACGTTCTGCCCGCAGCCCGATCCCGACTGCGACGACGGCACCACCGGCGGCGGCACGACCACCGACGTGTGCGAGGAGAACGGCTGGTATCACGACGACACCTGCGACGAGTTCTGCCCGCAGCCCGACCCCGACTGCGTCGCCGACGACGTGTGCGAGCAGAACGGCTGGTACAACGATGACGTGTGTGACGAGTTCTGCCCGCAGCCCGACCCCGACTGCGGTGGCGCCAGCGACGACGACATCTGCCAGCAATACGGCTGGTACAACGATGACGTGTGCGACGAGTTCTGCCCGCAGCCCGATCCCGACTGTGGCGGCGGCAGCGCGGCGACCGACCTCTGCGCCGAGCAGGGCTGGTACGGCGACCGCACCTGCGACGAGTTCTGCGACCAGCCCGACCCCGACTGCAGCGACAGCTGTGTGACCAACGACTGGTACGGCGACGGCGAGTGCGACACGTTCTGTGATTTGCCGGACCCCGACTGCGAGAGCGGCAGCAGCGACATCTGTGCCGACTACGGCTGGTACAGCGACATGGTGTGCGACGAGAACTGCGCCTCGCCCGACCCCGACTGCAGCGACGTCTGCGTGACCAACAACTGGTACGGCGACGGCGAATGCGACACCTTCTGCGACCTCGAGGATCCGGACTGCTGATTCTCCCGACCGCGCCCATGGCGACGATGTAGGCCGGCTGCTCCGCGTGAAGGCGGGGCGCCGGCCTGCGCGTCTCCGCGCGCTTTGACTTGCGGGGCCAGGGGTCAGTAACGTCGAGAGGCAGGTGGGAGCGAGGCTCATCGGGGTGTGGAGAGGCGCTTGAGCGCAGCGCAGGAAATCCAATCGGCCGAATCCGGCGGGGACGAGCAGCTCCCGCGCAAGTTCGACCGCTACGAGCTCTTGAAGAAGCTCGCCACCGGCGGGATGGCCGAGATCTTCCTCGCGAAGCAGTCGGGGCTCGAGGGGTTCGAGAAGGTGGTGGTGCTCAAGCGCATCCTGCCGCACCTCGCGCAAGACGAAGAGTTCGTCTCCATGTTCCTCGACGAGGCGCGCATCGCCGCCAAGCTGAGCCACCCGAACGTCGTGCAGATCTACGACCTCGGGAAGGCCGACGGCACGTACTACATCGCGATGGAGTACGTCTCGGGCAGGAACGTCCAGCACCTCATCGGCAAGGCGCAGCAGCGCGGCGAGCTTACCCCCGTGGAGCACGTGTGCCGCGTGCTGGCCGGCGTGTGCGATGGGCTGCACTACGCGCACTCGCGCAAGGACTACGACGGCACGCCGCTCAACATCGTCCACCGCGACATCAGCCCGCAGAACATCCTCGTGAGCTTCGCGGGCGGCGTGAAGGTCGTGGACTTCGGGATCGCCAAGGCGTCGACACAGCTGGCGCAGACGCGCGCCGGCGTACTCAAGGGCAAGTACGCGTACATGAGCCCCGAGCAGGTGCGCGGCGCGAAGGTCGACCACCGCAGCGACCTCTTCGCCGTGGGCCTGGTGATGTACGAGATGCTCACGGGCGTGCGCGCCTTCGAGCGCGACACGTCACTGAAGACCCTCAAAGCCATCGTGCAGGAGAAGCCGCTCAACCCGCGCGAGCTCAACCCCGATGTGCCGATGGAGGTGGTGAAGCTCCTGTCGAAGGCGCTCGAGAAGAACCCCGACCGCCGCTACAAGACCGCGCAGGAGATGCAGCTCGCCCTCGAGGACTACCTCGAGGCGAGCCCCAAGAAGTCCAACAACGTGCGCCTGTCGCGCTACATGTTCGACATCTTCGACGACGAGCTGAACGCCAAAGACGGCACCATGGTCGTCAAGGGCATCGGCGAGGTCATCATCCCCGCGAGCCAGGGCATGAACCTGGTGCCCAAGATCGAGGAGGACGTCGACCACAACACGCTGTCTGCGGCGCTACTGCCGGTGCCGGCGGACAAGGGCGATCTGGCGCAGAAGCCGGCGGAGAAGAGGCCGGACCAGCAGGCCAAGGCGCCCGAGAAGGCCGCGGATCGCACCGGCGATCGCGCCAAGCGCCCCGAGGTGAAGAAGGACGAGCCCAAGGTCGAGCCGCCGCGCAAGGAGGTGACGCCGCCCCGGCCCGTGCGGAACTCCAAGGGCGACGCCAAGCCGCCGCCGCGCGCGGAGACCGAGCACGGCGTGCCGCCGGTCAAGGACACGGGCGAAGACGACAGCTACGACGGCCGCACGGTACCGGCGTACAGCGTCGAGGACTACGAGCGCGAGCGCGCGGCGCGCGGCATCAGCGACGGCGACCAAGGGGACGCGCGGGCCGCCGAGCTGTTGGCCAAGGTCGACGCCATCACCGGCGGCGATCTGCACGATCGCGACTCGAGCCCCACGGCGACGCTGCCGGCGCGCACGCTGCAGGAGAGCTCGCCGCCCACGCGGCTCGAGGGGTCGAGCCGCGGCTCCGACGAGCTCGCGCCCAAGCCATCGATGGTGGTGGGTCCGAATGGCATGGTCGAGTCGACCGGCGCGCGCATCCGACCGCCGGCGCGCATGGGCGCCGCCACGACCACGGGCGTGGCGGAAGCGCCGCAGCCCCCGTCGCCGGTCGTGGAGACGCCCCCAAGCGGCAACCTCGAAGCGGCCCGTGAGCCGACGCCGCCGCGTCGTCCACCCATGCGTCCGCCGGCGACGGGCCTCAAGCTCCCTCCCATCGTGTACGCGGGCATCGGCACCACTCTGGGCCTCTTCGTGTTCACCATCATCTCGTTCGTGCTGTTCTTCGTCGTGGGGAGCGGAGCAACGGTCGTGGAATACGGCGTGGTGGCGCTCGCCAGCGAGCCCGCCGGCGCCACCGTGGTGCTCGACGGCGTGGAGACGGGCACCACGCCCACGCAGGTCGCCATCGCGCTCGACACCCGCACGCACGTCATCGAGCTCAAGCTCAAGGGCTACAAGGACGGGCTGTCGTCGTTCACGTTCGACGGCAAGGACGTAGTTCAGCTGCCCGTGGTCGAGCTCACCGAGTCCGACCAGTGACCACGATCAGGTGGGAATGAAGCTCGCCTGCCGCGCCACGCGGAACGACTCGGCGAGCTCCGCGGGCGTCAAGATGTTCGCGTCGAGGAGCATGGTGCACTCCTTCGCCAGCGACGTGTCGAGCAGGTAGGGGCCGTCGGTGTTGATGGTGAAGGGGATCTTGCGCTCGCGGAAGCGGTTCACGACGTAGCCGAGCTCCGCGAGGTCCTTGACCGCGCCCGTGGCCAGGTTCGACGATGGGCACAGCTCGAGCACCACGCCGCTGTCCTTGAGCATGTCGAGGGCCTCGTCGTGGTACGCGGCGCGGATGCCGTGCCCGATGCGGTGCGGCTTCAGGTAGCGCAGCGCCGCCACCACGCCCTCGCCCGACGTGTGGCTGGTCTCGCCCGTGTGCACGGTGGTCTTGAGGCCCGCGGCGCGGGCGCGCGTGAACAGGCGCTCATACGCTTGCGCGTCCTTGAGGCGCAGCTCGAGGTTGTTGCTCTCGGGGCCCGCCAGGTCGATGCCCAAGACGCCGCGCGCCTGGTACTTGATGGCCTTCTCGAGCAGGATCTCGTTCTGCGCGTAGGTGAACTCACGCGCCAGGCAGAACACCAGGCACGCCTTGACGCCGTACTCGAGGCACGCCTGGTCCATGCCGCGCAGCGACGCATGGATGATGTGGTCGAGGTCGCGCTCGCCGCCCTGGTTGCGCTTCATGGGGTTGAAGCGCAGCTCGATGTGCTCGACGCGGCTGCCGCGGTACTCCTTGCCGATGATCTCGTAGACCGCGCGCTCCATGGCCGCCGGCGACGATTGGATCTTCTCCGTCCACTCGTGCATGACCTTGAGGTACTCGTCGAGCGTGTGCGTGGTGCCCGGCCGAATGGTGATGAGCTCGACGAATTCCCAATAGCTCTTGGTGGGCAGCTTGAAGCCCTGCTGCATGGCGATGGCGTACAGGATGTGCGGCGCCACTGCGCCACCCACGTGGATGTGCAGATCGGTCAGGCTCGCCGGCAGCCGTTCGTCGAGTCCATCGTTCCTCGCCATGGGCGCTCCAGTCCGTCGGGGTGGCGAACTGTAGGATGCGCCCGGCGGCACGGCAAACCGATCCCGGCGCGCGCGCCCGCCACGGCGGCGTGACGTCGAACGCCGGACCCCGGTGGTGGCCGGCCGGCGCGCTTCGTAGAATGGCGGCATGACGGTGGTGGGCACCCCCGGGGCGCGGTCGACGACGGAGCCGAGCTGGCGCGGCCTGCTCGTGGGCTTGCTCGTGGCGCTCGCGCTGCATGCGGTGATGCTGCCCGCGCTGGCGGCCCTGGTGGGCGACCTGCGCGCCCCAGACGCCGACAAGGGTGGCGCCCAGCTCGTGCGCCTGTCGAAGGACGCGTGGGAGCAGAACCGGCGCCTCACCATCGAGGTCCGGGACCCGCCCGCCACGCCGCCGCCCGCGCCGCGCACCGACAAGAAGGTCGACGACGACACCATCGCGCCCGGCCAGATCGTCTCGCTGCCGCCGCCGGCCAAGGAGGAGCGCCCCGACACGGCCGACTACGCGTCGGAGTGGAACCAGAAGGTCGCGCACGAGACCCGGAGCCGCGACCAGCGGCAGCACGCGCCCGCCATCACGAACCGGCTCCTGCAGGGCACCACGGGCGCCGCGGCCGCTTCGCCGGGCGGGCAGCCAGGAGAGACGGCGCTGCCCACCGTCGCAGGCGGCCCAAAGGGCCCGGGGCGCGCCGAGCGGGGCGACTCCGGCACCGACGCCGACGACGGCGCCGGCCAGCGCATGTTCGCGCTCGAGCTGCCGCGCCAGGCAGCGCAGGAGCCGCTCAAGCTGCGCTTCGACGTCGACGGGATCATGCGCAACCGCACCGCGGTCCCCGAGGTGCCTGGGCAAGGGGATCGCGCGCGCCTGGCCATGGGGTCGACCCCCGCCGACGCCGCGCACCGACCGGGAACTGGTAGCGAGGGCGATCGCATGGGTCAGGGCATGCGCGGCGGCGCCGGAGCGCCGGGGCTGCCGGGCCTCGATCAGCTGACGCCCACGCCCGACGCCCTGGCGCGCCTGGCCGGCGCGCCGGCCAACGACTGGCTGCCCGAGGTCGAGGTCGACGCCGAGACGCGCCTCAACGCATGGCGGTGGCGCTACGCGACGTTCTTCAACCGCATCGCCGACCGCATTCGTCGCGAGTGGGAGGGCGGCAAGGTGCTCGCATCGAGCGATCCCACCGGGCACGTCTATGGCTTCGAGACGCGCCTCACCGTGGTGCAGGTGACCCTCGACAAGTCCGGCAACGTGGTCGACGTCGCCGTGGCCGAACAGAGTGGCGCCTTGGCGCTCGACGACGAGGCCGTGCGCGCGTTCAAGGACGCAGGCCCGTTCTCGAACCCGCCGCCGCAGCTCTTCAAGGGCGAGGACCGCTTCTCGTTCCTGTTCGGGTTCAACGTGAGCTACGACCGCGCGAACTTCGACCTGCGGTGGCGGCCGCAATAAGCCACACGACCGTCCGTGCCGTGAGCACGGTGGTGCGCGGGCCTCGCACAATCCGTTCCGCGCCCTGCAGATCCGGTCGCGGGCCCGACGCCACGCCGGGGGTGCGAGCGTCCTCAAGAATGGCGCGCGCGCGCCGTTGTGCACCGGCCAGGCATGAGCACGCGCGAGCGCATTTCGAAGCGAAGCGACAACGCGATGACAGCGGCGGGCGCTTTCGCGCATCGCTGCGCGAACCTGGGCGATGCGGCACGTCGCACGGCTCGCGCTTGCGCGGACCGAAGGGCCAATGCGAACGTGCCTCCGCTCACATTCTTGTACGCCGCGGTCACGGCCGCGTTGGGGAGAACCATGATGACCAGACATCGTTTCGGGTTGGCATTGGCAACCTTCGCCGTCCTCGGCTGCGAGCCGGGGGCGCTCCTCGACGCGGACCTTCCGGGGGCCGCGGCGCAGCGCGCAGTCACCGCCATGTCGACGTCGCTCGACGCCGCGACTATCGATGAGGGCGACAGCGCGAGCCTCGACATCGACCTCCTCTGCTTCACAGTGGACCCTGCAACGACTGCAGGGACCCTGACCATCGACTGGGAGACCGACGGCACCGTCGACGACACCTTCACGCTCGACGCTGGGCGCCCCGGTAACGGCACCGACTGCGCCGGCGGCGAGTTCGTGGTGTGCGACTCGAGCGACACCAGCAACACCGACGACGACTGCCTCAACCTCCTGCACGCCTTTGGCGACAACGCCGCGGGCGTCACCATCACGGTGCGCGCGACGCAGGACGCGAGCACCGCCACGCAGACCGAGAGCATCACCATCAACAACCTCGATCCGGTGGTGAGCCTTGTACGCGCCGGTATCGCCATCGAGGGGCGTGCGCAGACCTTCACCCTCACCACCAGCGACCCGGCGACGGTGAGCGGCGAGATCGCGACGGTGGTGTGGAGCTGGTCACCGGCCACGCAGGTCGGCGACGTGACGCCGCCGGCGGCGCCCCCCTCCACCGTCACCTGCACCTGCTCGAGCGCGCCGGACTGCGATGACGGCACCAACGAGCCCGCGTGCGGCGAGGCGGTGAGCGTCCGCGAGCGCCGCTTCCTCGACGATGGCGACTACACCACGACGGTCATGGTCACCGACAAGGACGGCGGCGCGGCGACGGCGACCAATGGGCCCATCACGGTCGGCAACGCGGTGCCCGCGGCGCTCGACATCTCGGCCTCGGGCGTGGGCACCCTCTCGACCAACGCCGGCGCGCCCACCGAGGTGGTCGAGGGCGAGTCGTACACCGTCTCTGGGTCGTTCACGGAGGACGGCATCGACTCGTTTGCCATCGACTGGACCTTTGGCGGCTCGCCCACCGGTACGCGCAGCGGCACCGGCATCGTCGTGCGCGCCAGCTACCCGGAGGTCGGCGGCCTGGTGCCCGCCGACATCCTCGCGAACCCCGGCATCCGCTGGGACGACGACAACGACACCGACGGCAGTGACCTGGTCGACTGGACCCAGAACCTCGAGGTCACCGACGACGACGGCGGCTCGCAGGACGAGGACCGCTTCATCCGCGTGCTCGACGTCAGCCCCGCGATCTCCGCCTTCACCGGTGGCGGCGCCGTCGACGAGGGCAGCACGCTCACCTTCACGGTTTCGGCGGTCTCGGGCGCACAGGTCGCCGGCTTCGACGATCTGCACGCCACCGCGCGCTACCGCTGGTTCGTCGACGACAACGACGGGACGCCCGGCGACGACGACGATCTGAGCGACGGTGCGGCGGGCGGCGCGCAGTACGCCATCAGCAGCAACTGCGGGCTCCTGGATACCACGTGCACGGTGCAGTTCCTCGATGACGACGTGGACAGCTCGTTCCACGTCTATGTGCAGGTGAACGACGAGGACAGCCTCACCGAGTCGGCGCACAACGTCGTCGCGGTGAGCAACGTCGTGCCCACCATCACCATGACGGTCAACGGCGCGAGCGGCTCGGGCAGCATCAACGAGGGCGGGACCGCGACCGTGAGCGTCACCGTGGTCGACCCCGCCGGCAGCCTCGACGGCGCCTTCGACCTGGGCATCGCCTACGACGACGTCGACGTCAACACCGACAGCGGCACCCTCGCGGCGCCCGGCACCTTCGCCGACGAGACCTTGGTCTTCCCGAACAACCTCGACTGCCATAGCGGCAGCCCCGACGGCACCTGCACCATCACCGCGCGCGTGTGCGAGGATGGCGGTCTCATCTGCAGCGCCAGCGCAACCTTCTCCCTGACGGTGCAGAACGTGGTGCCGACGGCCGACGCCATCGCGCCCTCGGGGCTGACGCTGGTGGAGGGTGTCGCCTTCGCGCTCGACGGCGCGTTCTCCGATCCGGGGCTCGCCGACGACGAGCCCTACGCCTTCGCTTGGGCCTGGGACGACAACGGCACGGGGCGCTCCGAGAGCGGCACGTCCACCTACGCCGCGCGCGCCACTGGGACCGACGTCGCGGCGGTCACCGTGCCGTTCCAGAACGTCCCCGCGGGCGGGTTGAGCAGCGTGCGCTTCCGCCTCACCGTCACCGACGCCGATGGTGAGAGCGACGTCAACGACGTGTTCAGCAACGTGCGCGACAACGCGCCCACCATCAGCATCGATTCCATCTCGCTCGCCCCGTCGTCGAACGAGACGGCCACCCCCACCGTCGCCGTCGACTTCAACGCGGAGACCGCCGCCGACCTCATCGACCGCATCGTCGTCGACTGGGGCGATGGCAGCAGCACCACCTACCGCGGCGACTGCACCGGCATCACCGGCGCCTGCGTGGTGACCGCGGGCATCACGGGCACCGACGACACGGGGGCCTCGGCGTCGCTCGCGAAGCCCTCGATCTACGCGGACAGCGACAGCAACGCCGCCACGCCCGGCATCACCGATCCCTTCACCATCACCGTCACGGTGTGGGACGAGGACAGCTCGTCCGCCGACAGCGGGACCGCGACGGTCAACAACGTCGCGCCCACCTTCGTGTCGGCCAACCCCGACCTGCGCCCCTCGGCGCTCATCGTCTCCGAGGGTCAGGCGGCGGCCTTCATCATGACCGCCACCGATGCCGCGCAGCCCGACCGCCCCGGCATGATCATGCACGTCGACTGGGACGACGGCTCGACCGAGGACTTCGTGGTCAGCCAGACCTCGGGCAACAACGTGATCTTCCGCGCCGCTCATGTGTACAACAACCCCGGCTCCTACGACGCGACCTTCCAGTGGGAGGACAAGGAGGGCGCCGACTCGATCGTGGAGACCTTCCCCATCGACGTCGTCAACATCGCCCCCGCCATCACCGACCTGTTCACCACCGGGCCGGTGCTGGAGGCCTCCTCCATCACCACCGTGGCCCTGGTCGACAACCGCGGCGCCGACACGCTCGAGTACACCTTCAACGACGCCTGCGACGACACGGTGGTCGATGACGCGGACTTCGTCGGGCGGACGCCCGGCGACAGCGCCGTGCACGAGCACATCTACGACGACGACGGTACGCGCGCCGTGTGCGTGCGCGTGTGCGACGACGACGCGCAGCCGAACAGCTGCGACTACGGCGCCGTGGAGGCCGTGATCCTGAACGCCGATCCGATCATCACCTCGTTCCCGTCCGTGACCCTCGACGAAGGAGGCAGCGTCACGCTGACCGCCACGGCCACCGACGTTGGTGACGATGCGCTGACGTTGTCGTTCGACTGCACCGACGACGGGACGCCCGACGCCGGCGGCGCCTGCACCTACCCGGCGAGCGGCATGTTCACCGCGCGCGTCACCGTCACCGACGGTGACGGGGGCGTTGCCACGCGCACCACCGCGGTGCGCGTCAACAACGTCGTACCCACGATGGCGCTGATCACGGTCAGCCCTGTGGACCAGGGCCAAGCGAGCACGTTCAACGCCAGCGGCATCGCCGACCCGGGCGACCCCGTTACCCTGCAGCTCGACGTGAACGACGACGGCGTCTATGACCTGAATGCCCCCGTCAGCGGTGGCGCGGCGTCCGCGAGCTACGCCTACCAGGGACGCGGCACCTTCGGTGCGCGCGCGCGCGTCTGCGACACCGATGGCGCGTGCTCCGCGCCCACGAGCTTGGCGCCGCTGGTCAACAACGTCGCGCCGGTGATCACGTCGCTGAGTGCGCCGTCGAACGCGGTGGCGGGCTCGCCCGTGACGGTGGCCGCCACGGCCTCCGACGCCGGCAATGACCCGCTCACCTACACCTTCGAGTACTACCTCGGGACGACGCTCACCCTAACGGTGGGCCCCCAGCTCAGCTCGGTCGCCACCACGACGTTCAATGACTCCGGCAGTTACCGGGTCGACGTCACCGCCAACGATGGCGCCGCCGATAGCGCGATCGAGTCCGCGTCGTTCGTCGTCACCGACCTGAGCGCGACCGTGTTCGGCACCGCGAGCCCCAACCCGATCGATGAGGGCGGCAGCACCACCATCACCGTGACGCCGAGCGGCACGGGTCCGTACCTGGTGTCGTACGACATCAACGGCGACGGCGACTTCACGGACGCGGGCGTCGACGTCGTGGATACCACGCCGTGCGACGGCGACATCGCCGATCCGTGCGACACCACGGCCTCCTTCGCCCAGAACCGCGCCGGCGACATCGCGGTGCGCGTGCTGGTGCAGGTGACCGACACCGGTGCGGCGAACGCCATCTCGACCGCTATCGTCGCGGTCAACATCCTCAACGTCGCACCCACGCTGGCGGCCATCGGCGACGAGACCGTGCAGGACGGCGACACCATGATAACCGCCGCCGTGGGCAGCGACGTGGGCACCCTCGACACGCTCAGCTACTCGCTCCCATCGGCACCGGCAGGCATGACCATCGACGGGACGGCCGGCGCCATCGCCTGGACGCCCACGTTCCTCGACGAGGGCGACAACGAGGTCACGGTGCGCGTCACCGACAGCGACGGCGCATTCGCGGAGACCTCGTTCACCGTCACGGTCACGGTCAACACGGCGGTGAGCCACGCGCCCTCGGCGCCGACGCTCATCGATCCCGACCACGATCTGCGCGTCGACACCGAGAACCCGACACTGACGGTGGCCAACGCCGTCAGCCCGCGCGGCACGCCCACCTACACGTTCTGCGTCGACGATGGCACCACCGAGACCTGCATGAGCGACGTCGCGCAGGGGCAGACCACCACGTCCGTAGTGTTCGACGCCATCGACCTCGACGAAGGCGCGTCGTACACGTGGTGGGCCTACGCCAACGACGGCGTCGAGGACGGCGCCCACAGCGAGCACGGCACGTTCATCGTCGACGCTGTCAACGAGGCGCCGCCCACGCCGGACAACCTGTCGCCGGCCGATGGCGCGACCTTCCTCGAAGGCACGCTGCCGACGCTTGAGGCGCGGGCCGTCATCGACCCCGATGGCGACGCCGTCACCTACGTGTTCGAGGTGGCCGACACCTACGCGTTCTTGCCGGCGGACATCGTGGCCGCCTCCGAGCCGCGCGCGGTACCGTTCTTCACGCTGCCGGCTCCGCTGCCCGCGGATGTGTACCACTGGCGCGTGCGGACGTCCGACGGCACGCTGGCGAGTGCCTGGAGCGACGACACCGGCTTCGAGATCGAGGCCATCGTCACGAACGCGGCGCCGGGCGCGCCGGGCATCGTGGGCCCCGACGGCGAGGCGGTGGCGAGCACCGCGGTGACGCTATCGATCTCGGCCGCCACGGATCCCGACGGCGACACGCTGAGCTACGAGATTGAGCTGGCTGACAACGCCGCGTTCGCTGGGGCCACCACGTCGGGCGCGCAGGCCGGGTTGACGTACGCGGCAAGCGGGCTCGCGGAGGACACGGCGTACTTCTGGCGTGCGCGGGCGTTCGACGGCGAGCTGTTCTCGGATTGGGTCAGCGCGTCGTTCGTGGTGGACGCGGCGAACGGCGCCCCGGTGGGCCTGGCGCTGCTGGCGCCCGCCAACGGCGCGCTCCTGCAGTCGGCGCCCGAGGAGCTGGTGGTGCAGAGCGCGATCGACCCAGAGGGCGATGAGCTGACCTACACCTTCACGGTCGCCAGCGACGCCGGCTTCGGCGACGTGTTGGTGACCGGCACGGCGCCGGCCGGTGCCGGCACCACGACGTACACGCTGGCCGCGGGGGCGGTGACGCTCGAGGCCGGCGCCACGTACTACTGGCGCGTGGTGGCGAGCGACGGCGACAACGATGTCGAGGTGACGGGTCAGTTCACGCTCTACCAGGAACACGCGGATGACGACGCGCCGCCGACCGGCGGTTGCGGGTGCGACGCCGACGGCAGGAGCGGCGCCACGCCCGTGGTCGCGCTGGTTGGCCTGATGGCGCTCGTCGGGCTGCGCCGCCGCCGGCGCTGAGCGCGCAGGCGCCATGATCGGACAACGCGAGCGGGGCGCGAGCCCCGCTCGCGTTGTCGTACGCCCGTGCGTCGATCGGCGCGGCGCCAAAGAGGCTCGCCAAGGGAACGTCTGCTAGGTTGCGCGAAGTCGCAGGAGGGTCCCGTGCGCATCCCCCACACCTTCGCAGCCTTCGCGCTGCTCCTCGCGAGCTTCATCGCCAACGCCCAGTCCGGCGACCAGGTGGACGTGCAGAGCTTCAAACCGGGCGCGCTCGGCAACGGCGTGCTGTCCACCGAGAGCGGCCATGCGCTCCCCGAGGGCGCCATCGACGCGGGACTGTGGCTCCACTACCAGCACAACCCGCTCGTCTACCGCGATGCGGAAGGACAGCTCTCGCGCGTGGCGCTCGGCAACCAGCTCACCGCGGAGCTCACCGGCGCCTACGCCGTGTTCGACTGGCTCGCCATGGGCGTCGCGGTGCCGACGGTACTCTTTCAAGACGGCGAGGGCCTCGTCGGGGGCCAAGCGCCGAGCGTGTTCGGCCTGGGCGACCTCCGCCTCACGCCACGGGTGCGTGCTTACCAGACCGCCGACGGATTCTTCTCGGTGTCGGCCTTGCCGCAGGTCACGCTGCCCACCGGTAGGCTCTTCGACCCGTACCTCGGCGATCCCTGGCCGACCTTCGTCCCCACCGTGGCGGCGAGCGTGAAGACCGAGTGGGTCGATGCGGGCCTCGACGCCTCCTACCTGTTCCGGTGGAACACCACGCTGGCGAGCTACTCGGTGCGCGACGAGATCGGCGCGCGTCTCGGCGCCGCCGTGCACGTGTGGCCCGAGCACGTCGACGTGCTGGCAGAGGCGTATGGCGCCACGCAGGCCTTTCGGCCCTTCGCCGACCCCGGCCAGTTCCGTGCCGAGCTGCTCGGCGCCGTGCGGTTCGTGCTGCCGATGCACCTGAGCGCCACCGTGGGCGTCGGCGCCAACCCCGCGCAGGGCGTTGGCACGCCCGACTTCCGCCTCATCACCGCGGTCACCTACGCACGTGGGCGCGCAGCGGACAAGGACGGCGATGGTGTCGGCGACGACCGCGATCAGTGCGCGGACGTCAAGGAGGACGCCGACGGCTTCGAGGATCACGACGGCTGTCCCGACCCGGACAACGACGGTGACGGCGTGCCGGACACCGATGACCAGTGCCCCGCCCAGCGGGAGGACATCGACGGATTCAGCGACACCGACGGTTGCGCCGACACCGACAACGACGGCGACGGCATCGTCGACGCGTCGGACGCGTGCCCGGAGAAGCCCGAGACCGTCAACGGTAGCGACGACACCGACGGCTGCCCCGATGCGGTGAAGGACGCCGACGGCGACGGCCGCGCCGATCCCATGGACAAGTGCCCCACCGAGCCCGAGGACAAGGACGCGTTCGAGGACGAGGACGGATGCCCCGACGCCGACAACGACCAGGACGGCGTGGCCGACGGGAGCGACAAGTGCATGAACACCGCCGGGCCAGTGGAGAACGTCGGGTGTCCCGATGCCGATCGCGACGGCGACACGGTGGTCGACCGCCTCGACAACTGCCCGGACGAGCCCGGCACGGTGGACAACAAGGGCTGCAAGACGAAGCAGCTCGTCGTCCTCACCAAGGAGAAGCTCGAGATCCTCGACAAGGTGTACTTCGCCACCGGCAAGACCACGATCGAGAAGCGCTCCCACCCGCTCCTCACCAACGTGGCAGAGGTGATGAAGGCGCACCCCGAGATCCTGCGGGTGCGCGTCGAGGGTCACACCGACGACGTCGGCGAGGACGCGGCCAACAAGCGGCTCTCGCAGGGTCGCGCGGACGCCGTGCGCGCGTTTCTGATCGGCGCGGGCGTCGACGCTGCCCGGCTCGAGGCCATGGGCTTCGGCGAAGAGCAGCCGGTGCTGCCGAACAGCACCAACAAGGGCCGCGCGGCCAACCGTCGCGTCGAGTTCAAGATCGTGCAGTAGCCCGCGCGGTCATGGCGCGGGGCAGCGGCACACGAGCTTGCGATCGCCGGCGACGTTGTTGAGCCGCCCCACGGCGGGCCAGAACTTGCTCTTGCGCGTCGACGCGGTGGGGAACGCGGCCCGCTCGCGCGAGTACGGCCGCGTCCAGGTGTCGGCGCACACCACGTGCATGGTGTGCGGTGCGTGCTTCAGCACGTTCCCCTCGCGGGGTTGGGCGCCGCTCACCACCTCGTCGATCTCCGCGCGGATCGCGATCATGGCGTCGACGAAGCGATCGAGTTCGCCCTTGGGCTCGCTCTCGGTGGGCTCGAACATCAAGGTGCCCGCCACCGGGAAGCTGAGCGTGGGCGCGTGGAAGCCGTAGTCCATCAGGCGCTTGGCGACGTCCTCGGCCTCCACGCCGGCGCTCTCCTTGAGCGGGCGCAGCTCGAGGATGCACTCGTGGGCCACGCGGCCGTTCCTGCCCGCATACACCGTGGGGAAGTGGCGCTCGAGGCGCTTGGCGACGTAGTTGGCCGAGAGGATGGCAGCCTTGGTCGCCTGGGTCAGGCCGTCGGCGCCCATGAGCTTGATGTACGCCCACGAGATTAGCGTCACCGAGGCGCTGCCCCATGGGGCGGCGGAGACGGGAGGGATCGCCTGGGCGCCGCCCACGGCCACGCAGGGGTGACCAGGAAGGAACGGGGCCAGGTGCGCGGCGACGCCGATGGGGCCCACGCCGGGGCCGCCGCCGCCGTGCGGGATGGCGAAGGTCTTGTGCAGGTTGAGGTGGCACACGTCGGCGCCGATGGTGCCCGGGTGGGTCAGCCCGACCTGCGCGTTCATGTTGGCGCCGTCCATGTACACCTGGCCGCCGGCGTCGTGGACGATCTTGCAGATCTCCTGGATGCCGTCTTCGAACACGCCGTGCGTCGACGGGTAGGTCACCATGAGCGCGCACAGCGAGGCCGCGTGCTCGCGCGCCTTGGCGCGCAGATCGTCGACGTCGATGTTGCCGCGCGCGTCGGTCTTCACCACGGCGACCCTGAGCCCCGCCATGACCGCGCTGGCAGGGTTGGTGCCGTGGGCCGACTGCGGGATGAGCACGACGTCGCGGCCGCCTTGGCCGCGGCTCTTCTGGTACGCGCGGATCACCAGCATGCCCGCGAGCTCGCCCTGCGAGCCTGCGTTCGGCTGGAGCGACACGGCGGCGAACCCTGTGATCTCGGCGAGCCAGCGCTCGAGGTCGCGCACCACGACGTCGTAGCCGGCGCGATCCTCAGCGGGGCAGAACGGGTGCAGCTTGCCCCACTGCGGCCAGGTGATCGGCAGCATCTCGGTGGCGGCGTTGAGCTTCATGGTGCACGAGCCGAGCGGGATCATGCCGTGCACGAGCGAGTAGTCCTTCGCCTCGAGCGACTTGATGTAGCGGAGGAGCTCGTGCTCGCTGTGGTGCGCGTTGAACACGTCGTGCGTGAGGTAGCTCGAGCGCCGCGTGAGCGCGTCGGGCCAGCGCAGATCGACCGTGCCCTTGGCAGGCCCGGTGCCCGCTGCCGCGAACGACTCGACCACGGCGTCGACGTCGCTCGGGTTGGTGGTCTCGTCGAGCGCAACGCCGAGGGTGGTGGCGCCCAGCCGTCGCAGCGTGATGCCGCGCGCGCGCGCCGCGTCCCAGATCTGCTGCGCCGCGGGTCCGGCGTCGACGACGACGGTGTCGAAGAAGTGCCCGTGCTTCGGGACCCACGCGCGCGCGGCCAGCTTGTCGGCGAGGGCGCGCGTCAGCCCGTGCACCCGCTCGGCGATGGCCTTGATGCCGCGGGGCCCATGGTACACGGCGTACATCGACGCGATGACCGCGAGCAGCACCTGCGCCGTGCACACGTTCGAGGTCGCCTTCTCGCGCCGGATGTGCTGCTCGCGCGTCTGCAGCGCCATGCGCAGCGCGGGGTTGCCCTGTGCGTCCACTGACGCGCCGATGAGCCGGCCGGGCATCTGGCGCACGTGCGCGAGCTTGGTGGCGAGGAACGCCGCGTGGGGGCCACCGAGGCCCAGCGGTACGCCGAAGCGCTGCGTGGAGCCCACCACGATGTCGGCGCCGAGCTCACCGGGCGGCGTCACCAGCGCGCACGCCAAGAGGTCGGTGGCGACGACGACGAGCTGCTCCTGCGCATGGGCGCGCTCGATGAACGCGCGCGCGTCCCACAGCCGCCCCTCGGTGGAGGGGATCTGCACCAGCGCGCCGAGCCACGCCTGCGACGCGTCGTAGCTCGCCGGGTCGCCCACGACGACCTCGAAGCCCAGGGGCTCGGCGCGCCCCTGGATGACCGCGATGGTCTGCGGGTGGCAGCCAGCGTCGACGAAGAAGCGGCTGGGCGCGCCCTCGCCACGCAGCCGATGCGCCATGGCGATGGCCTCGGCGGCCGCGGTGCCCTCGTCGAGCAGCGAGGCGTTCGACACCTCCATGCCCGTCAGGTCGCACACCATGGTCTGGAAGTTGAGCAGCGCCTCGAGCCGGCCCTGCGAGATCTCCGCCTGGTACGGCGTGTAGGCGGTGTACCAGGCGGGGTTCTCGAGGATGTTGCGCAGGATGGGCGACGGGGTGACGCAGTCGGCGTACCCTGCGCCGATCATCGCCGTGGTGACGCGGTTCTTGCGGGCCAGCGCCGACAGCTCCGCGAGCAGCTCGTGCTCGGCCGTGGGCGCAGGCAGCGACAGGGGCGCGGTGAGGCGGATGCCCTTCGGCACGGTCTCGTCGATGAGCGCGTCGAGCGACGGCAGGCCGAGCGTTGCCACCATGTCGGCGACGTCGGCCTCGTCGAGCGCGACGTGGCGGTGGACGAATCGATCGGGGTGCCGAGTGGTGTCCATGCTGGTCTCCTCGCGGGCGCGGCGCGCTACTTCGCGGTCTTCTGCAGCAGCGCCGTGTAGGCCGCAGCGTCCATCAGGCCCTCGAACGCGCCGGCGTTCGCGGGCTTCACCTTGAGCATCCACGCGGCGCCGTACGGGTCCTTGTTGACACCCTCGGGCGCAGCCACCAGCGCGCCGTTGACCTCGGCAACCTCGGCGTCGAGGGGCGCGTACAGGTCGCTCGCCGCCTTGACGCTCTCGATGACGCCGAACGCCTTGCCCTTGGTGATCTTCCTGCCGGGCTCGGGCAGCTCGAGGAACACGACGTCGCCGAGGGATCCCTGCGCGTGGTCGGTGATGCCCACCACGATGAGGTCGCCCTCCTTCTTGGCCCACTCGTGCTCTTCGGTGTAGCGGCGGTCGCTCGGGACGTTGGACATCGTTGCTCCTGGGATGTGCCGCCGTCAGGTGGCGGCGGTGCGGCGGTAGAACGGCAGCTTGACGACGGTGGCCTTGAGCTTGCGCCCGCGCACGTCGACGAACACGGTGCGGCCGAGCTCGGCGTGCGGCCTGCTCAGGTAGGCCATGGCGATGGCCTTGTTGAGGAAGGGCGTCTGCGTGCCCGAGGTGACCACGCCGACCTGCGCGCCTGCCTCGTCGTGCACCGTGTGCCCGTGGCGCGCGATGCCGCGATCGATGAGCTCGAGGCCGCGCAGCAGACGCGTGGTGCCCTCGGCCTTCTGCCGCACGAGCACGTCCATGCCCACGAAGGGCGCGCGCTCGCGTCCCGGCTCCGGCAGCTTGACGATCCACCCGAGGTTGGCCTCGAGCGGCGTGTGCTCGTCGTCGATGTCGTTGCCGTACAGGCACATGCCGGCCTCGAGGCGCAGCGTGTCGCGGCATGCGAGACCGCAGGGCAGGGCGCCCGCCGCCACCACCGCGTCCCACACGCGCCGCGCATGCTCGTTCCTCACGTAGAGCTCGAAGCCGTCCTCGCCGGTGTAGCCGGTGCGCGCGATGATGCCGGGGGCGCCGAGGATGGCGCCCTCGCGGAAGTGGTAGCCGCCGAGGTCGCGCACGCCATCGCCGCAGAGCTTGGCGACCACGTCCACCGCCTTGGGCCCTTGCACCGCGAGCTGTGACCACGCGGCGCCCTGGTTCGTGACGGTGAGCGTGGGCGCGAGCTTCTTCGCCTGCGCCGCGATCCAGGCGAAGTCCTTGTCCTGATTCGAGGCGTTGACGCACACCAAGAAGCGCGCGGGCGAGAAGCGATAGACGATGACGTCGTCGATGAACGTGCCGCGCTCGTTGAGCAGGCCCGCGTACATGGCCTGTCCATCGACGATGCGGGCGGCGTCGTTGGTGACGAGCGCGCGCACGAAGTCGAGCGCGCCCGCGCCCTCGATGAACACCTCGCCCATGTGGCTCACGTCGAACACGCCGACGCCGGTGCGCACCGCCAGGTGCTCCTCGCGCTCGGAGGTGTAGCGCACGGGCATCTCGAAGCCGGCGAAGTCGACCATGGTGGCGCCGGCCGCCACGTGCGCGTCGTAGAGGGGGGTTCGCTTGGGGGCCATGGGCGTCCTCGGGTCGCGCGTGGTCAGGTGAGGCCGAGGCGTCGCGCGTGCGACGTCAGCGTGTTCTGCATCAGCATCGCGATGGTCATGGGACCCACGCCGCCGGGCACCGGCGTGATGGCCGAGGCCACCTCGCTGGCCGACGCGAAGTCCACGTCGCCACACAGCTTGCCGTCGGCGTCGCGGTTGATGCCCACGTCGATGACCACGGCGCCGGGCTTGATGGCCGCACCCGTGATGAGCCGCGCGCGCCCGACGGCGGCCACCACGACGTCGGCCTCGCGCACCACGGCCGGCAAGTCGCGCGTGCGCGAGTGCGCGATGGTGACGGTGGCGTCGCGCTGCAACAAGAGCTGCGCCATGGGCTTGCCGACGATGTTGGAGCGACCGATCACCACGGCGCGCGCGCCCTTCAACGGGACCCTCTCCTCGTCGAGCAGCCGCAGGCAGCCGAGCGGCGTGCACGACACGAAGCCGGGCAGGCCCAGCACCAGGCGCGCCACGCTCTCGGGGTGGAAGCCGTCGACGTCCTTGTCGGGATCGATGGCGCGCAAGATCACGCGGTCGTCGATGTGCTTGGGCAGGGGCAGCTGCACCAGGATGCCGTCGACCGTGACGTCGGCGTTGAGCTTGGCGATGAGCGCCAACAGCTCGCCCTGCGTGGTGGCCTCGGGCAGCTCGTGGTGGAAGCTCTCGATGCCCGTCTCGGCCGCGGCCTTGCGCTTGTTCTTCACGTAGGTGTGGCTCGCCGGGTCGTTACCCACGAGCACGGTCGCGAGCCCGGGCGCGCGCGCGCCGGCGCCCCGCCGTCGGTCCACCTCGGCCTTCACCTCGCCGCGGACCTTGGCGGCGACGGCCTTTCCGTCGATGATGCGTGCGGTAGCCACGGCGGGCTCGATCACCCTTGCGGCTGGTTTGCGCAAGGGGTTTCGCACGGAGACGACATGGACGTCCTTACGGCCCTGCGGACGCGGCGCAGCATCCGCGCCTTCACGCCCGATCCCGTCGATGACGCGCTGCTGCGCCAGGTGCTCGATGGCGCCCGCGAGGCGCCCTCGTGGTCGAACACGCAGCCCTACCTGGTGGCCCTCGCCACCGGCGCGCGGCTCGACGCTGTGCGCGCCGAGATGCTCGCGGCCATCGACGGGGGCGCGCCCGAGCCCGAGCACGGCTTCCCCACCGACTACCCGCCGCCGCTCAAGGAGCGGCGCCAGGCCACGGGGTACGGCCTGTACGGCGCGCTCGGCATCGACAAGCGCGACCTCGAGGGGCGCCACCTGCACTTCCGCCGGAACTACGCGTTCTTCGACGCGCCGGCCGCCATGTTCCTCTACGTGCACGAGGCGCTCGGCGCGTGGGCCGTGCTCGACTGCGGCGTGTTCCTGCAGTCGATCCTGCTCACGGCGACGGCGCTGGGCCTCGGCACCTGTGCCCAGGCTACCGCCGGGGCGTTCCCCGCCGTGGTGGCGCGACACTTCGTCGTGCCCGAGCGCTACCGCCTCATGTGCGGCGTGTCGCTCGGCTACGCCGCCGACGCGCCCGTCAACCGCTACCGCCCCACCCACGCCGCGGTGGACGAGCTGCTCATCGCCCCGCGCTGAGTGAGCTCACGCACCCGCGGTGACGTCGACGCCGTCGACCATCACCCAGGGGCACGACGTGGCCATGACCGCGTGGCGCTCCTTGCCGCACGCGATCACCTGGCGCAGCCCCTCGAACACATTCCCCGCGATCAAGGTCTCCTTCACGGGCGCGGTGCGCTTGCCGTTCTCGACGAGGAACGACCCCTTGGCCACGCCCGAGAAGTCACCCGACACGGCGTCGACGTTGCCCGAGAAGCGCCCCACCCACAGGCCGTCCTTGAGCTCGCGTAGCAGCTCGGCGTCGCTGGCGCTGCCCGCGCCCACCTCGACGTTGGTGGTGCCGATGGAGGGCAGGTTGCGCGCCGAGCCGAGCGCGTGCCCGGTGGGCCGCGCCTTGGCCCGCCGCGCGGCCTTGCCGTCGTAGAGGAACGCATGGAGCACGCCGTCGCCGAGCACGACGGTGCGCCGGTGCGGCAGGCCCTCGCGATCGAAGGCCCCCGAGGCGAGCCCGCCGTGCTTGGCGCCGTCGTCGACCACCAGGAAGCCCGGGGCCGCCACGCGCTCCCCGAGCTTGCCCTTGAGGCGGCTCTTCCCCTTGTGCACCACGTCGCCGTCGATGGCCTCGAACAGCGTGTCGAGGAAGACCTCGCAGAACGCCTCGGCCGAGAACAGCACCTTGCCGCGGTAGCTCTTGCCCGCGCGCGGCGCGAGCAGCGACAGCACGGTCTCGCCGAAGCGCCGCGCGCCGGCGGCGGTGTGCGCGTCCTTGAGGCGGCGCGCGCCGGCCGCGTAGGCGTCGAAGCTGCCCACCTCGTCGCCGTCGACGGCCATGCCGAAGATCGCCCACGACGCCGCCGTCTCGCTGGCCGCGGCGCGCACGCCGGCGGTCGACACGACCGCCGAGTGCGCCAGCGTGGCGGCGAACGACGCGTTATCGACGCTGACGCGGGCGTCGACGCGGCGCGCCTCGTCGAACAACGCGGCCGTGCGCTTGACGACGTCGGCGGGGGGCAGCGTGGCGAGGGCCTCGTCCCAGAGGCCCTTGACCACCTTGCCCGGCATGGGCGCCACCAGGCCGTTGGCGGGGTCGCCGGGCGACGCCTTGGCGATGGCCAGCGCGTCGGCGATGGCGAGGTCGAGCGCGTCGTCGTCGAAGCGGTTGACGTACGCGAAGCCGAGCCGCTCGCCCACCAACACGCGGAGGCCCACGGCCGCGTGCTCGGCCGACGACGCGCCCTTGAGCTCGTTTTGCTCCACCGACGCGCTGGTCTGCTTGACGTACTCGGCGTACGCCTCGGCGCCGCTGGCGCCGGCCGCGGTAGCGCGCGCCAGCACGTCGTCGCACAGGTCGAGCAGGGCGGCTCCTGCGGTGGTCATGTGGGCTCCTTGCCCGCGAGGGTGACGGTGCAGCGCACGTGCGGTCCTCCGGCGTCGACCTTGGCCGGCTGTCCCTTGCCGCAGTAGCCGCTGCCGAGCTCCCACGCGAACTGATCGCCCACCATGTCGACGCTCTTGAGCACGTCGAAGGCGTTGCCGGTGATGGTGGTGCCGCGGTGCAGCGGGCCGAGCACGCCGTGCTTGATGGGATAGACCTCGCCCACCACGAACATGAACTCCGCGTTGGCGTCGGCCTGGCCGTTCTTGGCGCCCACCAACAAGAGGCCGTCGGCGGTGTCGGCCACCATGCGCGACAGGGGCGTGCTGCCAGGCTCGAGGTAGGTGTTGCGCATGCGGATGAGCGGCTCGTTGTCGAACTCGAAGGCGCGCGCGTTGCCGGTGGGCTCCACGCCGAAGCGCGCGGCGCTCTCCCGGTTATGTAGATAGCTCTTTAGTACGCCGTCCTTGATGACCTCGACGCGCCGGGCGGGCACGCCCTCGTCGTCGACCAGCACCACGCCGCCGGCGCCCGCCTCGTGCTCGGACGCGCCCGAGTCGCACAGCGTCACCAGCTCGCTGGCCACGCGCTCGCCGATCTTCCCGGCCGCGGCAGAGCCCGAGAGCACGAAGTCGGCCTCCACGGTGTGGCCGATGGCCTCGTGCACCAACAGGCCCACCACGTCGGGCGCCAGGATCACGCGTCGCCGCCCGCCGTCGACGTAGCCGGCGCGCAGCAGGTCGGTGGCCACCTTGACCGCCTTCTCCACCATCTCGTCGGCGCTCCTGCGCGCGAACAGGTCGCCGAAGCCGCCGGTCTTGCCCTCGGCCACCGTGCAGCTCTGCAGCTCCCCCTCCATGGCGGCCACGGCGGTGACGCGCAGCTCGGGCTTGGTGTCGGCGATGCGAATGCGCGCGCCGTCGCTGGTGACGATGAGCTTCTCGTCGATGAGCTCGCTGTAGCGCACCGACGACGAGGTGATGCGCTGGCCGGCGCGCTTGATCTTGGCCTCGGTGGCGAGCGCGAGCTCGATCTTCTCCTGCAGGCTCATACCGTCGAGCGGCTCGCGCACCGGCGATCGGTACGTCTGGTTCTGCCACGTGAGCGACGGCAGCCTCGGCTGCTTGCTCGTGCGCCGCTTCGACGCAGCCAGCGCGGCGGCGCGCGCCGTCGCCACAGCCCCGGCGAGGGACTCGGGCGTCAGCACGCTGGTGGACGCAAAGCCCCACGCGCCGTTCACCAACGTGCGCACGCCCACGCCCGCGTGGCGCATGCTGCGGGCGCCCTCGAGGCGCCCGTCCTCCACCAGCACCGAGCGGCTCTTGCGATCGTGAAAGCGCAGCTCCAGCCAGTCGCCGTGCGCCAGCGCGCCCTCGAGTAGCTCCAGCATGCGTCCTCCGCGGACACGCTGTAGCGCGAAAGCGGCGCGCCGTCAGGTGCGACGTGCGGAATCGGGGCCGGGCCCCGTCCAGCGCAACAGGAGCGGCGTCCTACCGCCGCAGGCGCGCCGCCTCGAGCAGGGCGATGAGCTCCTCGACCACACCGCGACGCTCGGGCTCGAGCCTCAGGCCCTGCTCACGGCGCGCAAGCGCGCCCACGTCGATCAAGAGCGCCATGGCGTTCTCGGCGCTGGCCTTCGAGGCGGACTCGGCCCACAAGAGCTCGCCGGTCAACGCCGCGGCCTTGAGCGCCTCGAGCATGCGCTGCACCAGCTGCTTCTCCGACGTCGGCGCGTCGGCGACGCACGCGAGCGCGGCGCGCAGGCAGACCGGGTAGGCCTCAAGGAAGTTGGCGATGACACCGTGGGCAAAGCGCCGCGCCGCGCGCGCCACGTCGACGGTGGACAGCACCAAGTGGTCCCCGCCCTCGGCGACGATGCCCGCCGCCGCTGCCTCTGCCACGGCCGCGTCGAACAGCTCGGGGAAGCTCGCGCCCGGTCGGAAGATGAGCTCGACCTTGAGGGCGCGCGAGAGCTGCAGCGCCACCTTCGCCACCTCGCGCCGCGACGTCGGCGCCCCCGGGCGCGCGCCGCAGGCCGCCAGCGCGGCCGCGACGATCGCCTCGGGTACGACGTGGTGCAGGATCTGGTTCTTGAACACCTCGAGGCGAAGGGCGGCGTCGTCGGCCGCCTGCACGATGACGCGCTCGCCTGCGCTCGTGCGCACCAAGAGGCCGTCGCCCACCAGCCGATCGAGCGCGGCGCGCAGATCGGTGTCGACGTCGCCGTCGCCGAGGCCGGGCTCGAAGCGCACCGACCCTGCCGGCTTGCGCGACAGGTGCACGCGCAGCGCAGCCGCGGTCTGCACGAGCATCACCTCGTCGAGCCCCTTGTGGCGCAGCCCGACGAGCGCCGCGGCCACCAGCGCGGTCGCGGTCACGATGCCCGCGCGGTTGATGCCGTACGCGATCTTGTGGCCCAACGTCTGCACGGCCGCGCGCCGGGCGTCGTCGTCGATGGCGCCGTCGCGCGCCAGGCCACGCGACGCCAGGTGCGCGCGCAGCGAGATGGCCTCGTCGAACGCGATGAAGACGTGCCCGTAGCGGCCGCCGAGCACGCCCGCGCTCTTGACGAGGGCCGTGGCCGACTCTTTCTCTTTCGCCTTGCCGTGCAGCTCGCCGGCGTAGGCGCGCGCCTCGATGACGCGCTCGTACGCGATGTGGCACGGGATGAAGATGGCGTCGGGCTCCTTCGCGTCAAGGAACGCGTCCACCAGCATCGAGAGCATGCCGAGCTTGGGCGGCAGGGTCTTGCCGGTGCGGCTGCGCGTGCCCTCGATGAAGAACCCCTGCGAGAACCCCTCGGTGAACAGCTTCTTCACGTACGCGCGAAAGACCGCGACGTAGAGCGGATCGCCCTTGAAGCTGCGGCGCAAAAAGTACGCGCCGCACCGACGGAACAGCGCGCCTAACGGGAAGAAGTTCATGTTCTCGCCGGCCGCCAACAGGGGCGGCATCAGGCCCGCCTTGAGCACGGCCTGCGCCAGCACCAGGGAGTCGATGTGGCTGCGGTGCGAGGGCACCAGCACGATGGGCCCGCGGCGCGCCGCCAGTCGGATGCGCTCGATCTCGTCGGCGTCGACGTGGATGCCGTCGTAGATGCGGCGCCACACGGCGTCGAGCACGCGGGAGACGGCGCGGGTGACGTCGATGTCGGGGCGCGCCGCGATCTCGTCGAGCAGCTTGCCGGCGCGCTTGTCGAGGAGGGCCCGCGACAGCCCCGTGTCCTTGGCGACGCCATCGAGCCAGCGCATGAGCGTGGGGTCGCGCAGCACCTCGAGGCGCAGGCGCCCGTGGCTCTTGAGCGGCGGGCCGTGGATGACCCGCTCCACGCGCGCCAGGTGGTGCAGGATCGACCAGCGCACCTTCTTGGCGACGATCTCGCCGCGCACGTCGACGTTCGCGGCCACCACCTCGCGCAGCTCGATGGGCTCGCTGACCTCGAAGCGCGCCGCGTCGCCGGCGGCCACCACGCGGGCCAGCGCGCGCGCGAGCCCCGGCTCCTCGACGGTGCCGAAGATGGCGTCGAGGGGCGTGGGCTCGAAGCTCGAGGGCCGCTGCTTGAGCGCCAGCAGGAGCGGGACCAAGAGGATGGGCCGCTCGCTCGCGCGCTGCGCGCGCACCAGCGCCTCCACGAAGCGCGCGCGCGTGGCGCTGGTGGCCGACAGGAGCGTGATGGGCCGGCGCAGGAAGATCTCGGCGCACAGGCCCGCGCCCACGCAGCGCTCCAAGAGGCGCTCCTCGTGGGCAGGGCCGTGCAGGCCGGCCACCAGCGCCGGCAGCACCCAGAAGGGCTGCAGCGAGGCCACGTTGAGCCCGCCGACGTAACGCGCACGCGGGAGGCCCTCACGCGCCGCCACCCGCGCCAGCGCCAGGTGCTCCACGGGGTTGCGCGCGCGGTGCACGTACACCACGACGGCGCCGGCGCGCTCGGCCTCGCGCAGCCGCTCGGCGGCCGCAGCCGGGAAGGGGATGCGGTCCAAGAACCGGCCCGCGAACGCCGACAGGAGCGGCCCGAGCTTCCTCGGCATGCCGCGGCCGGCGAGACCCCGGATCCGGGTCGGCAGGGGTGCGAGGCTGTCCGCCACGTGCGCACTCTACAGCGGGAACTTCCGGGCTGGCCGCGCGGTCGAACGACCGGTTCCCCAGGTGCGAACCAGACGCTAAGGTGACGTTCATGGCCGGTCGGGCATCGCTCCTCGTCGCGCTCGTGCTGGCCGCTCCGGTGAACGCCGACGCGGGCACGAGCCCGAGCGCGCCCGCCGCCGCTGCCAGCGCGCCGCGCGCGTTCCGGTGCGACGGCACCGACGCGTTCTTCTTCCAAGAGCTGAACCAGGCCGGCGCCGTGGGCTACGGCGAGACCTGGGACGCATCGGTCTGCGACGAGGGCGTGGCGGTCTTCGCCGAGGGCGATCGGCGGTGGCGCGACCTGCGCCGCACGCGCCGCCCCGTGTCGCCCGACGAGCAGGCGCTCGCCATGGTGGTGCCGCTCTCGGTGGGCGGCGGCCTCGCGGCCATCGTCGGCGCCGCGGCGCTCATGGGCGCGCTGTCGCGGCTGCGCCGCCGCACGGTGCTCGAGGCCCCGTGCCCGAGCTGCGCCGCGTCGCTCCCCGTGGAGGCGGGCGAGGGCGGCACGCAACTGTTCTGTCCCATGTGCGGCGCCGCATGCGCCATCACCGTGCAAGGCCGAGGGCGTGCCGCCACTGCGCGCGCGAGCCCGCTGCGCTGAGCGCCGAGACGCGGAGGTCCGCCAGTGACGCGTCTGCTCCGCTTCGTGGCCACCGTGGTCGCCCTCCTCGCCGCGGCGCCCCTCGCTGCCGACGAGCCGGCGCCGCCGCCGCCTGCGCAAACAGCAGCGCCCGTCGGACCGAAGAAGAGCCCGCGCGTCCTGTGCGGCTGCCCGAGCGCCCGCTTCCTCGAGCGCGTGCCCACGGGCGGCGCGGTGGCGGTCTGGCTGCACGACGGCGCGCACGTCGACGCCTTCGTGCGCGACCCCGAGCGCCCCGATCGCCTGGTGGCCGCGGCCGAGGCCCCCGCGGTCGAGGAGCTGGCCCACGGTGGCCACGCACCGCCGTCGCAGAGCCGGCTGGTGCGCGCCCGCGCCCCCGAGGGCTTCTTGGGCTTCCTCGGCATCCTGCGGCCGCGCGAGACCATCCCCAAGGACGTCGTCGACCTCGGCAAGGGCCTCTCCGCGCCCACGGTGGCGCCGCCCGCGCCGCGCCTGCGCGCCCTGTGGCTCAAGCCCCTCGAGGAGCGCGAGCGCCCGGGCTGCGGCGCCTACCTGACCCACCAGGTGGCCTGGGAGCCCGCCGACGGCAGCCCCGACCTGGCGGCGCTCCTGGTGCGCGACGTGGCCGCAGACGTGAGCGCGCTCGTCGACGCGCGCTTCGCGGGCGTGTACGGCGTCGGCCACGTCGCCGTGTGCGAGCAGGGCCTGCCGCTCGCCGCCCAGGCGGCGGTGACGTTGGAGGTGCGCCCGGTATCGAGCGCGCTGGTCGTGGGCGAGGCGTGGACCTTCACCTCCGACGGCGCGGGCCTGGTGGCGCCGGCGCGCGCCGGCGTGCCACCCGAAGCCGATCCCGACCGCATCGAGGATCCCTTCCCGGTGCCCGGCGCCGACGACGGCGGCAAGCCTACGCTCAAGATGATCTCGGTGGCCGTCATGGGTGTGGTCGTGGCCGGCGCCGGCGGCGCGGCGCTGTTCGCCTGGGTGATCGTCCCGCTGCGCCGCCGCCGCATGAAGGACGTGCGCTGCACGGCGTGCGGCAAGGAGATCCCCGTCGACACCCTCGATGACAAGACCGACGGGTTCTTCTGCCCCTCGTGCGGCGCGGCGGGCTTCTGGAAGGGCCGCCAGGGCAGCGAGGTCGGCGTCCACAAGCTCTGATCCCTGGCTGGCCATCACCGGGCACGCTATGGGCACGCCCATGTCGCACCCTCCGATCATGGTCCAGTTCGTCGACGAGGCCGCGCGCCGCGGCGACGCCGACGCGCGCGAGCTCTTGCTGCCGCGCCGCCAGAGCGCCGACGCCGCCGGCCTCGATCTCGTGGCCGCCAACGTCGAGCCGCTGCTGCTGCCGCCGGGCGGACGCGCGCTCGTCCCCACGGGCGTCGCGCTGGCCATCCCGCGGGGCTATGAGGGTCAGGTGCGGCCCCGCTCGGGCCTCGCGTGGAAGCACGGCGTCACGTGCCTCAACGCGCCCGGCACCATCGACGCCGACTACCGCGGCGAGGTGAAGGTCATCCTCGCCAACACCGGCACCGAGCCCTTCACGGTCACGCGCGGTATGCGCATCGCCCAGCTGGTGGTGGCGCCCGTCGCCGCCCTCGGGCTCGAGCTGGTCGCCGAGCTGCCGAAGACCGAGCGGCAGACGGGCGGCTTCGGCTCCACGGGGCACTAGAAGGCATCCCACCTCCGTGGCGCGGCCGCGATCGGTGAGATCCGGCACGGTGTGGCAGCCCGCCGACGTCGCTTGGCCGTTCACGTTGGCCGGCAACCTGCTAGAACCCGGCATCCCTCGGGGGAACCCCGCTTTGCTCTGTTTCCGCTGTGGCTCGTACAACCCGGAGAACGCGCAGAAGTGCAGCGTGTGCGGGCAGGGCTTTGTCGACGAGGCGGGCAAGACCATCGGCCCGCCGCGGCGCCCGTCGCAGACCGCGCAGCCCGCGTCGATCTTCGTGCCCGGCGAGATGGTCGCCGGCCGCTACAAGATCGTCGAGCTGCTCGGCCAGGGCGGCGTGGGCGCCGTGTACCGCGCGCGCGATCTCGAGATCGACGTCGACGTGGCGCTGAAGGCCATCACGGCGAACCTGCTGCAGACCGACGACGAGCAGAAGAACTTCAGCAAGCAGATCAAGGCCGCGCGCAAGCTGCAGCACCCGAACATCGTGCGCATCTACGACGAGGGCCACGAGGGCAACCGGCGCTTCTTCACCATGAAGCTCCTCGAGGGGCTGACGCTCCGAAAGATCATCCGCCTGCGCCACGAGAAGGGACAGCCGTTCTCGGCCGAGGAGCTGGTGCCGATCTTCCACCAGCTGGCGGCGGCCCTCGACTACGCGCACAAGACCACCTGGCACGGCGATCTGCGACCCGAGAACGTGGTGGTGCTGCCGGATCTTCTCAAGATCACCGACTTCCACCTGCTCAAGGCGCTGCCGCTCAAGCCCTTCCTCGGCATCGCCAAGACCAAGACCAAGGCGTTCCCCTACATCGCGCCCGAGCTGCGCGTCGAGGCCCAGCACATCGACGGGCGCGTCGACATCTACGCGCTCGGTGTGATCCTGTGCGAGATGCTCACGGGGCTCGTCTTCGAGGGGCACTACACGCGCGCGCTCACCGCGGCGCTCGAGCAGCTGCCCACGCGGCTCGACGGCCTGGTGCGCAAGGCCATGTCCGAGCACCCCGACGGGCGCTTCGCGCGCGCCGGCGACATGGCGCGGGAGCTCGAGGGCGCGCTGGGCGCGCTCACCGGGCCGCTGCCGCCACCCGCGCGCCCCGGGGCC
>CAZONM010000010.1:0-17346 GCA_964580865.1 uncultured Myxococcales bacterium
CACGGCGCGCCCCGCCGCCGCTACGAAACCGGCCGCACCGCTGCCGCCGCTGGCGCGGCCGGCGCAGGGGGCGCCCGGCCCCCAGCGCCCGCCTACGGTGGGGGGCGGCGGTCTGGCGCCGCGCCCGTCGCAACAATCGAAGGTGCCCTTCGAGCAGGCGCGCAAGGCCGAGAAGATTTACGAGCAGGCGATCAAGGATCACGCCGAGGGTCGCCTCTCGAGCGCGCGCATGAACGTCAAGCTCGCGGTCATGTACGACCCGTCGGTGCCCGCCTACCAGGAGTTCCTGGCCGAGCTCGAGCGGGGGGGCGCCGCGGCCAAGTCGCCCAACGCCGGCAAGTCGCGCGAGCTGCTGCTGTTCGAGCAGGCCAGCGACGCCGAGGGCAAGGGCGATTACGAGAAGGCCGTGCGCCTGCTCCAGGAGGCCGTCGAGATCGCGCCGAAGGCAGCGGCGCTGCGCAACCGCCTCGGCGTGGTCTTGTCCGTGCGGCTCAAGCGCCACGACGAGGCGCTGGCACAGCTCAAGGTGGCCATCGACCTCGAGCCCGGCAACGTCGTGTACATGAACAACTACTCCAAGGTGACCGCGATGCTCGACAGCGAGCTCGAGAAGGCGCCGGACAAGAGCAAGGGCAAGCGCGACGAGCGGGGCGACAAGATCCAGGTCAAGAAGATCCGGCCGAAGATGTTCTGATGACGGCCGATCCCTGGCGCGGGCCCCTGTTGTTCGGACACCGCGGCGCCCCGGCCGCGGGCTGCGTCGAGAACACGTTGTCGTCGTTTGCGCGCGCGCTCAAGGACGGCGCCACCGCCATCGAGACCGACGCGCACCTCACGGCCGACGGCGCGGTGGTGCTGCACCACAACGACGACCTGCGCGAGGTGCACGGGCAGCCGCTGGTCATCGCGCGCGCCACGCGCGCCGAGCTGGCCGTGCACGGCATCCCCACCCTCGAGGAGCTGTTGGCCGCGGCGCCCGACGTGCCCATCAACATCGACGTCAAGCAGCGCGCGCCACCCATGGAGCGCGCCATCGTCGACGTGCTGCGCCACGCGGGCGCCGAGCGGCGCGTGCTCTTGACCAGCTTCTTCGCCGACGTGGTGCACCGGCTGCGCGCGCTCGGCTACGCCGGCCCCACGGGGCTCACGCGCGCCGAGATCGTGCGCCTGCGCTTCCTGCCGCGCCTGGCGCTGCGCGCGTTCCCGCCGCGCGGCCAGCGGGCCCAGGTGCCCGTGCGCTCGGGCGCCGTGCGCTTCGACACGCGCGGCTTCGTCGAGCGCTGCCACGCGCTCGGCGTGGCGGTGGACTACTGGGTCGTCAACGACGCCGACCAGGGGCGGCACTTGTTGGCGCTGGGCGCCGACGGGGTCATGAGCGACGACCCCGCGTGCTTGCGCGCGGCGTTCGCCGAGGTGAGCGCTGTGGTCAGCCCAGGTCCTCGAGCGTCTGCTTGAGCGTGTGCCGCGGCTCGTAGCCGAGCTCCACCTTGGCCCGCTTGCCGTCGATGAGGCAGCTGTAGCGCAGGAAGGCGAGCTCGCCCGGGTCGATGGACGTCATGCGCAGCGCGGCGGCGCGCGCCAGGGCGGCCGCGAACACGGGCCCCGGGATGGGCAGCGCGGCGGCGCCGCGCGCCTGGAGCAGGCGCGACAGGGGCGCCTGCGTCTGCCCCGCCACGTTGAACACGCCGCGCACGCCGGGGCGCAGCGCGCGCACGATGGCGTCGACGACGTCGTCCTCGTGGATCAGCTGCACCATGGGGTCGAAGCCGAGCAGGCGCGGCGCGCGGTGCAGCTTGAAGTAGCGCGTGGGCAGGTTGTCGAGGTGCGGTCCCACGATGTGCACGGGGCGCAGGATGACGGTCTCGGTGGCGGGCAGCTTCCAAAAGAAGCTCTGCACCATCATGTCGAGCGAGATGTCGTCGGAGAGATCGGGCACGGCCGAGGCGCCGAGCAAGGGCGCCTCCTCGGTCATGAAGTTCGCCGACGTGGCCGACGGGCCGTACAGCGTGGCCGACGACAGCAGCACGAGCTTCCTGCAGCCGAGCTCCTCCACCAGGCGCAGGAGCTGCACGGTGGCGTCGAGGTGGCGGTGCGAGGTGGGGCTCGGCGGCCCGTGGATGGCGCCGATGTGCACCACCACGTCGGGGTGGCGCTTCTTCACCTGGGTGAGCGCGCTCTTCCTGCGCAGGTCGAGACGCAAGTGCTCCACGTCCTTCGGGTGATCGGGGAAGTCGCTGCGATCGAGCGAGATGACGTCGAAACCGCGGTGCAGCGCGCGACACACCAGGCGACCGAGCCCCGAGGCGCCGCTCGTGACCAGCGCGCGCTCGCGGCGCAGGCGCTGGCGCGAGCGTCGCTCGCGCGGCGCGCTGGCGTTCGTGGAGGCGCCCTTGCTCGCCATCAGAAGAACACGCTGCGACGGCGCTCGAGGCCCTTCTCGAGCATGCGCTGGATGGTGTGCTTGACCTTCTTGACGTGCCCGGCCACCACGTCGTCGTCGTCGTTGGCGGAGCCCTTGAACTCGAGCGGCTCGCCGAAGTGGATGCGGTAGCGCACCGGCAAGGGCAGGGGCAGCAGGTGCGGAAAGATCACGGGGAAGGACGGGAAGCCGAGCAGCCGGGCCAGCGGCTTGATATCGGTGATGGCCGGCGCTTGCTCCTCGGCGCCCACCAGCGCCACGGGCACGATGGGCGCCTTGGTCTCGAGCGCCAGGCGCATGAAGCCGTGGCCGAAATTCGACAGCTGGTAGCGCTGCGCGAACAGCTTGTTGATGCCGCGCGCGCCCTCGGGGAAGACCATGACGCCCTCGTCGGCGCGCAACAGCCGCGCGCACACCTCGGGGTCGCCCACGATCTGGCCCGAGCGCTGAAAGAGCGACGAGACGAACGGCAGCTCGGCGCTCCAGCGCTCGACCATGCTGCGCACCAGGCGCGGCTTGGGCGCGTCTGACAGCACCGTGGTGCCGATCATCATGGCGTCGAACGGCAGCTGACCCGAGTGGTTGCCGATGAGCAGGAAGCGGCCCTCGGGCGGCACGTGCTCGATGCCGTGCACCTCGCAGCGGAAGTAGCGCTCCTTGAGGAAGAGCATGAGCGGCGCGATCAGCTTGATGACCTCGGGGTCGAAGCCGAACGGGTCCACGCCGAACTCGTTGAGGTTGTGGCGGGGTAGCGCGTCGATGCGCTCGATGAGGCGGCGGTCGACGCGCGTCACCACGGCGTCCTTCAGCTGCTCGACGAGCCCGCGCTGGAGCACCCGGGAGGATCGGGAGAAGAAGCCCACACCGGGCGGCTATCGGATCTGCCGCGCCCGCGAAACGGGGCGCCGCGGACCGCGGCCCGGCGCGTCCGCGCGGCCCGAAAACTGTGTCCGGCGCCCGTTTGGCGCTATCGTTTGGCCAGGTGCATGCCGAAGAACGAAGACTGGGCCGACGAGAGCACGAACCCGATCAGCGTGAGCCTGCTGCCCCTCTCGATGGAGCAGCAGCCCTGCTCGCTGCAGATGATCGCGGGTCCGGGCGCGCCCAAGACCTGGGATCTGTTCTTGGACGAGGTGGTGGTGGGCCGCGCCATCGAGGCCGACATCTCCGTCAACTCCACCGACCTGTCGCGCCGCCACATGGCGCTCAAGCGCACGGGGCCGAGCCAGTACACGGTGCTCGACCTCGAGAGCAGGAACGGCATCTATCTGAACGGCGTGCGCGTGCACTCGGCGGTGCTGCACGACGGCGACAACCTGCAGCTCGGCACGGTGATGTTCGTGTTTCACGAGGGGCGCGGCGCCGCGCCGTTGACGCCCGTGCCCTAAGGGCCGGCGAACGGATACCTTGCTCGCCCTCGGGGGCGATCCATCGCCGCTGGCGTTGTCGCGTCCTCGGCCCGTGGCGACGGCCACGGGCCTGCGGGGCTCCGCGCCATCGACGCGGCTCGGCCGCGATCATCGATCAAGGTACCCGTTCGCGGGCCCTGATCCGGAGGTCCCCGTGACCTTCTACGTCCACTTCTGGGGCACGCGCGGCAGCATCCCCACGCCCGGGAACTTGGCGCGCAAGTACGGCGGCAACACCTCGTGCGTGGAGGTGCGCGCCGACGACACGCTGCTCATCTGCGACGGCGGCACCGGCCTGCGCGAGCTGGGCATCGACCTGTTGCGCAGGAGCGAGCGCCCCATCACGGGGCACCTGTTCTTCAGCCACACGCACTGGGATCACATCCAAGGGTTCCCGTTCTTCCAGCCCGCGTATCGGGGCGAGAACACCTTCCGCGTCTACGGCACGGCCGAGGGCGATCGACGCGCCTTCGACCTGTTGTCGGGGCAGATGCGCTCGGTGGAGTACTTCCCCGTCGACTTCCGCGAGCTCAAGGCCAAGATCGAGCCCGACCACATCGACGCCGGCAAGCGCCTCATCGACGGCGTGCGCGTGCGCTTCTTCGAGCAGGTGCACCCGGGGCGGAGCTGGGCGTACTCGTTCGAGAAGGACGGCGCCAAGGTGGTGTTCGCCACCGACAACGAGATCGACCTGGCGCTGAAGAACCGCGACGCCGCGCGCGCCGATCCGTCGGTGCCGCGGCAGCTCCCTGACGAGCTCGTGGAGTTCGCGCGCGGCGCCGACCTGCTCATCTCCGACGGGCAGTACTTCGACGAGGAGTACCCCGAGCGCATCGGGTGGGGTCACCCCCGCGCCACGACCGCCGTCGACCTGGCCGCGGCCGCAGGCGTCAAGCAGCTCGCCATCTTCCACCACGACCCCATGCACTCCGACGCCGACGTCGATCGCAAGATCCTGCTGTGCCGCGAGCGCGCCGCGCGCGTGGCGCGGCAGCTGGTGGTGTTCGGCGCGCGCGAGGGGCTCGAGCTGCGCGTGGGGTGAGCTCGCGCGTCAGCGCTTGCAGGTGCCCTCGTACACCACGCGCAGCCCGTCGCCGGTCCCGGTGGGGTCGAAGGCGCGCTCGAGCGTGAGCTCCTTGTCGCTCACCTTGGTGAAGCTGTCCTTGAGCAGCACCTTCTTGCCGCCGCGCGCGCTGGTGGTGGTCCACCAGAAGCGGTCGCCCACCCAACCCGACGAGGTGCCGGCGTAGAAGCCGCCTTGGTTGTCGGCGCCGTTACGCACGAAGCCGCCGAGCCCGGCCGAGTGTCCCCACACCTCGGACGACGACGTGGCGCGCGGGTGCTGCTTGCTCTTCTGCTCGTCGATCTTGACCAGGAGCCAGCGGCCGTCGCTCTTGAAGGTGAGCGTGACGCGCGTGGGCACGTCGGGGGCCAGCTCGGTGTTGGCCTTGCCGTCGCAACGCCACGTCCCGGCGAAGAGCTTGAACGCCTCCTTCTGTTCGGCGGGCGGCAGGCTGTCGTCGATGGTGGGCTCGTCGGTGGGCTCGTCGACGGCGCCCTTGGGTGTGGCCACGAGGTCGTCGCCCGCCAGCGCGGGCAGGGCCGCTACGAGCGCGGCGGCGCACATGGTTCGCATCATCATGGCCGCGCTCTGAACGAAGCGCGCCTCAATCGCAATCGGGGTCGGGCTGGAAGCACACGGTGTCGCAACCGCCGTCGCGGTACCAGCCGTTGGTCACGCACGGATCGTCGCAGTCGCGGTCGCGCAGTGGGCAGAAGCTGTCGCACTGCAGGTCGTCGTAGTAGCCGTTGGTCGCGCACGTGTCGTCGCACTCCGGGTCGTGCTGCGCGCAGTACTGCTCGCAGCGCCGGTTGCTGTAGAGGCCGTCGATGACGCACACGTCGTCGCAGTCGGGGTCGTGGCTGGCGCAGAAGGTGTCGCACACGCGATCGCCGTACCAGCCGTTGGTCACGCAGGAGTCGGTGCAGTCGGGGTCGGGCAGCGCACAGCTCTCGTCGCAGTCGCGGTCGCCGTACCAGCCGTTGGTGACGCAGAGGTCGGTGCAGTCGGGGTCGGGCTCCCGGCACCAGCTGTCGCAGTAGCGATCGCCGTACAGGCCGTTTTGCGCGCAGTAGTCGGGCTCGCAGTCGGGGTCGGGCTCGGGGCAGAACGAGTCGCAGGTGCCGTCGTCGTACCAGCCGTTCTCCTCACAGGTGTCGCCCTGGCAGTCGGGGTCGGGCTCGGGGCAGAACGAGTCACAGATGCCGTCGTCGTACCAGCCGTTCTCCTCGCAGGTGTCGGCGGCGCAGTCCTCGGTGTCGGGCTGGGGACAGAACGTGTCGCAGGTGCCGTCGCCGTACCAGCCGTTGCGCGCGCACACGTCGTCACAGTCGGGATCGGGGTCGGGGCAGAAGGTGTCGCAGGTGCCGTCGTCGTACCAGCCGTTCTCCTCGCACAGGTCGCTGGCGCAGTCGGGGTCGGGGCTCGGGCAGAACGCGTCGCAGATGCCGTCGCCGTACCAGCCGTTCCTGGCGCAGGTGTCGTCGCAGTCGGGGTCGGGCCGCGGGCAGAAGGTGTCGCACACGTCGTCGTCGTACCAGCCGTTGCGCTCGCACACGTCGGCGCAGTCGGGGTCGGCGCGCGGGCAGAACTCGTCGCAGGCGCCGTCGTCGTAGTAGCCGGCCAACGAGCAGTAATCGAGGCAGCCGATGGCGTCGAAGCTGGCGCAGTCGGTGTCGCAGTCGAAGTCGGTGTAGCTGCCGTCGGCCGCGCACGGATCGCCCTCGCAGCGGCCGAGCGCGCACGACTGCCCGCTCGGGCACGCGGTGCCGCAGCCGCCGCAGTTCTGCTCGTCGGTGTCGGGGTCGACGCAGCGGCCGCCGCACTCGACGCTGCCCTCGAGGCAGCCCGAGCGGCAGGTGCCGCCCTGGCAGGTCTCGCGCGGCGCGCATGCCTGGCCGCAGCGCCCGCAGTTCTGCTCGTCGTCGGTGAGGCTGACGCACGTGCCATTGCACAGCGACACGCCCACGCCGTCGCACAGGCCGCGGCACTCACCGACGCCGTTGGTGCCGGGGAAGCACGCCTCGTCGGCGGCGCAGGCGTTGCCGCACGCGCCGCAGTGGCGCACGTCGCGGCCCGTGTCGACGCACGAGCCGGCGCACGCCGTGGTGCCGCTCGGGCAGCCGCCGGTCTGGCACACGCCGCGCACGCACGTCTCGCCGGTGTCGCAGCGGTTGTTGCACGCGCCGCAGTTGCGCGGGTCGTTGGCGGTGTCGGCGCACGCGCCGTTGCACTCGGTGGTGCCCACGGCGCACTCGGCGCGGCAGCCGCCCTGCACGCACAGCTGACCGCCCGTGCACGTCACGCCGCAGCCGCCGCAATTCTCGGCGTCGGTGCGCACGTCGACGCAGTCGCGGCCGCACAGGCGCTCGCCCGCGCGGCACGACGTGGTGCACGCGCCCTCGGTGCACTTCTCGTCGGCGCCGCAGGGGTTGCCGCACGCGCCGCAGTTGGCCGAGTCGCTGTTGAGGTCGGTGCAGCCCGTGGGGCACTGGGTGCGGCCGCCGTCGCATTGGCCGAGGTCGGTGCACGCGCCCTGAAAGCACGCCTGCTCGTCGCCGCACTGGTTGCCGCAGGCGCCGCAGTGCTGGGGATCGCTGCCGAGGTCGACGCACTCGCCGTTGCACGGGGTCTGGTCGCCCGCGCACTCGAGGGGCTCGACGTTGGTGGAGCAGGCGGCCACGAGCGCGAGCGCGGCGGCGACGGCGAGGCGGGTTGCGCGACCTTGCACCATGGGGTCCTCCTCGACGAGCGCCCGCGGGCGAACGACGGCTCGCCGACAGCGTAGCCCGGGCCCGGCCCGCGCGCGAAAGAGCGAGACGCTCGGTGTTGGCGCTGTGCGTCAGCGCTGTGTGTCAGCGCGGCGGCGACGTGACGGCGGCAATGGCGCTTGGCCCGGACACCTGGCACGATCGGCGCCCCGCCCGCCGCGCCTGGAGCATCGATGCCCGTCACCACCCGCCCCGCCCCCGCGCCCGTCGTCACGCCCGTCGTCACGCCTGCCACCGGCGCCGCCACGGGCACCACCGCCACCGCGAGCGTGAACGCGGGCACGTCGTCGACGCCGGGCGCCACCTTCGATCCCAACGCGGGCGGCGCCCAGCCGCTGCCCACGGGGGCGCCGTCCCCGGGCTCCACCACGGCGCTGGCGCTGCAGGCGGCGCGCATGGGGGTGGACCCGGCGCTCATCGCGCGCCTGGCGAACCCGGCGGAGCTGAAGAAGACGGTCGAGGGCTTCGCGCAGCTCGTCATCGCCACCGACGGCGCGGCCATCACGAAGAAGCAGGAGAAGCAGCTGTGGCAGACCCTGGCCGCGCTGTCGGCGGCGGGCCAGCTCGTGCCGGCGCTCACCATCCTCGTCGACCAGGCCGCGCAGGGCGGCGCCTTGCCCGCCAACCTGCCGCCAGAGAAGAAGCAGTCGCTCATCGAGCAGTTCGCGGGGCTCATCGAGGCCGAGATCGCGGCGCGCGGCGCCAACGGCAAGCGCGAGGGTCGGTTCCCGTCGTGGACGGCCCTGTCGAAGCGCCACCTGGCGGCGGTGCGGAAGACCCAAGTGCCGCCCAGGGGGCCGGGCAACCCGAGCGCGTTCTTGGATCCGCGCTTTCAAGCGGAGCTCGAGAAGCTCACGGGCGCCAAGATGTCGGGCGGCAACACTGTCACGCCGCTCATCGACGGCCCGGCCAGCTTCGCCGAGCGCGATCGCCTCATCGACACGGCGCAGACGAGCATCCAGCTCATGTCGTGGGCCATCTACGACGACGTGTGCGGCGACGACACCACCAAGCGCCTGATCGCCGCCAAGCAGCGCGGCGTCGACGTGAAGATCATCGTGGACGGCCTGGTGGCGCGCCAGCCCGACAAGCAGAAGATGCTCGCCAAGCTCGAGGCCGCGGGCGTCGAGATCGTGCGCTGGGCAGATCCGAAGCGCGTGCACGACGGCCAGCACCGCAAGGTCATGATCGTCGACGGCAAGGCCGCCATCGCCGGCGGCATGAACGTGGGCGACGTGTACTCGCACAAGGGCCCCGCGGGCAGCCAGAAGTGGCGCGACACCGACGTCAAGCTCCAGGGCCCCGCGGTCGACGACTGCGCGCGCTTGTTCGCGCAGGTGTGGAATGAGCAGCGCGCCACGCGCAACCTGACGGTGAGCGCCGTGGCCGAGCCGCCCGCGCCCGCGCGCGCGACGTTCGCCGCCGGGCAGACGCCGACGGGGCTCGCCCAGGTGGTGAACGACGCGCCGGGCCCCAAGGGCGACGCGCACATCCTGCTGGCCGCGCTCAAGGCCATCGAGGGCGCCACCACGCGCATCGACATCGAGAACGCGTACTTCATCACCACGCCGGCGCTGCAAGACGCCCTGCTGGCGGCGCTCAAGCGCGGCGTGGAGGTGCGCATCCTGACCAACTCACCCGAGAGCGTGGACGAGCCCATCGTGTCGGCGCCCATCCAGGAGAGCCTGCCCTCGCTCATCGCCGCCGGCGCCAAGGTGTACGTCAAGCAGGGCGACACGCTGCACTCCAAGTTCCTCGTCGTCGACGATCTGTTCTCGATGGTGATGAGCTACAACCTGCACCCGCGCAGCGAGCGTTACGAAGGCGAGATGAGCGTCAACGCCATCGATGAGGCCACGGCCAAGGCGCTGGCGGCGGCCTTCGCCAACGACCTCGCGGCAGCCAAGCACCTGGCCAAGGCCACCGACGTAGTGGTGCCGAAGACGGCGTTCTCGATCTTGGCCAAGCGCTTCTTCTTCGACCAGCTATGACCGGCGGGCGCTTGTGATCCACGCGCCCCGCCGTGCTAAGGAGGGGCGCCATGACCAGCACCACCTCCTCCGATCAGCTCCGCGTCGCCATCATCGGCTGCGGCCCCAGCGGGTTCTTCGCCGCTGACGCCCTCACCAAGGCCAACGTGCCGGTGAAGATCGACATGTTCGATCGCCTGCCCACGCCGTTCGGGCTGGTGCGCTTCGGCGTGGCGCCCGATCACCCGAAGATCAAGACCGTCACCAAGGCGTGGGAGAAGACGGCGGCGCACCCGGCGGTGTCGTTCTTCGGCAACGTCGAGATCGGCCGTGACCTCTCGCTCGCCGAGCTGCGGCAGCACTACGACGCGGTGCTGTTCTCGAGCGGCGCCGAGACCGACCGGCGCATGGGTGTGCCCGGCGAGGACCTGCCGGGCAGCCACCCGGCCACGCAGTTCGTCGGCTGGTACAACGGCCACCCCGACTACGCCGACCAGCGCTACGGGCTCGACGCCGCGGCCGCCGTGGTCATCGGCCAGGGCAACGTCGCCATGGACGTGGCGCGCATGCTCGCGAAGACCGTGGCCGAGATCCAGCCCACCGACACCGCCGCTCACGCCATCGACGCCTTCGGCGCGAGCAAGGTGAAGGACGTGTACATCGTGGGCCGCCGCGGTCCGGCGCAGGCGAAGTTCACCACGCCCGAGCTGCGCGAGCTGTGCGAGCTGGCCGAGGCCGACCTGGTCATCAACGACGCCGACCTGGTGTTGAGCGCCGCCGACGAGGAGGAGCTGAAGGACCCGGACAATTCCACGTCGGCCAAGAACGTGGAGCTGATGAGGGAGCACGCCAAGGCGCACCCGGCGGGCAGCGGCACCAAGCCGCGCCGCGTGCACCTCATGTTCCGCTTGGGCCCCACCAAGCTCGAGGAGCAGGGCGGCCGCGTGGGCGCCATCGTCCTCGAGAAGAACCGCCTCGAGGGCACGGCCAACAACCAGAAGGCCGTGGGCACGGGCGAGACCATCACCATCCCGTGCGGGCTCGTGTTTCGCAGCGTGGGCTACAAGGGCAAGCAGATCCCGGGCGTGCCGTTCGACGACAAGAGCGGCACCATCCCCAACGACAAGGGCCGTATCACCGAGGGCGGCAAGCCCGTGCCCGGCCTGTACACCGCGGGTTGGATCAAGCGCGGGCCCTCGGGCGTCATCGGCACCAACAAGGCGTGTGCGGTGGAGAGCGTGACCAACCTCCTGGCCGACGCCGCCGCGCTCCCCAAGGCGCCGGGGCGTGACACCGCCGCCGTGAGCGCGCTGTTGGCGTCGCGCTCGGTGAAGGTCGTGAGCTTCGCCGACTGGCAGAAGATCGACGCCGCCGAGATCGAGCGCGGCAAGGCCAAGGGCAAGGCGCGCGAGAAGGTGGCGACCTGGCGCGAGCTGTTGGCCGCGGCGGGCAAGTAGCGGTCGCGACGACGGCGCTCGGGCGGGGCCCGATCGCGTCGGATCGCGGGACAAATGTCGCCTGCAAGCGCGCGCGCGGGCGGGCTCCCACCGGGGGGCGGCCGATACCGTGGGCATCTCGGGAGGAGAGGCCCATGCCCAGCCGCACCACCGCCACCACCCCGCACCGCCCGCTGCGCGCCTGGCCCACGGTGGACGCCCCCGAGGTGACGACGCCACCCGCGAGCGCCTCTGCGGCGTCTTCGCCCGCGAGCGTGGTCAGCGACGAGCGCGGCCGGGCGGCGCTCTCGTGGCGCGGCGGGGCTGCCACCGCCATCGACGTAGGCGCCGGTGGGGTCGCGGCGAGCCGGGGCGCCGGCGTGCTCGGCCTGCGCCTGCGCTCGGTGGAGGTGGACGCGCGGGCCGCGGCCGACATCGCGGCCGAGATCTCGGCGCTCGCCGCGGGCGAGCTGGAGCTGCCGGCGCAGCGGCGCGTCCTCGCGCTCTTGCGCCAGGCGCCCGGGGCCGTGCTCAACGACGTGCTGGCGCGGATTCCGCTTGGCCGCGTCATCGACGGCATGAGCCAGTGGTTCGTGGGCCGCGATCACAAGGAGCAGCTCCTGCGCCTCGTGTCGGTCGAGCGCCTGCCGGAGCTCACCGTGGCCACGCGCGCCCTGGTCATCGGCGCGCTCCAGACCGGGTCCACGTCGCACGACGAGGAGCTGGCCATCCGCGACATCGTCCTCGGCACCCGCGGCGCCGACCTGACGGAGCTGAAGACGGCCATCGACCTCGGCCGCGATCACCACGACCTGGTGCAGCTGTTGTTCCACGACATCGACAGCGAGGCCGTGAAGGACGCCATCGTGGCCCACCTGCGCGCCGCCGCGCCGCCGCCCACGGGCGAGCTCAAGGTCATGAGCGACATCGACGACACGTTCTACGCGAACTGGCTCGACGCCCGGTACCCGAAGAAGACGGTGTACCCGGGAGTGGCGGCGTTCTATCGCGCGCTCGACCGCGGCCCCACCGGCGCCGGCGCCGAGGGCGACCTGCTCTTCCTCACGGCGCGCCCGGGCGATCGGCTCGGCGTCATGGAGGGCATGACGCACGAGACGCTCGATGCGCACGGCGTGCCGGCGCGCGCCGTGCTCACGGGCGACCTCACGGGTGTGCTCGGCAACGCCGAGATCGCGCGCCGCAAGGTGGAGAACTTCGCGCGCCACCAAGAGCTCTTCCCCGAGCAGCGCTACGTGTTCATCGGCGACAGCGGGCAGGGCGACGCCATCGCCGCGCACACCATGCGCGCCGACCACGCCGAGCGCGCGTGCGCCACCTTCATCCACGACGTCAAGGGCACGTCGGCGGCGGCGCGCGCCGAGCACGCCAAGGCCGGCGTGTGGTTCTTCGACACGTACGTGGGCGCGGCCACGCGCGCCTTCGAGCTCGGGCTCATCGGCAAGGCCGGCATGCTCGAGGTGGCGCGCGCCGCGCGCCGCGAGCTCCTGGCCATCCCCTTCGCCTCCGACGCGCAGCGCGCGGCGCGCGGGGCGGAGCTGGCGAGGGACCTGGCGGCCATGAACGCGCTGGTCGAGGCGCACGAGCGCATCGCGTAGCCACTCCTCGTCGTCCGGGAGCCGCTCGTCGGCGCTAGTGGCCGTGCCGGCGAAGGGCTGCCGCGACCGGGCGCTCCCGGCGAGCACGAGCGCGCGGCGCCGCGCTCGCGGCTGCCGCGCGAGGCGCCGACGCCGGATTGACGCTTCGGTCGCGTGCTGTACCTACATGCCCCTACAGGGGATCGCCATGCGTTTGGCACTTCGCGCCGCGGCGGTCGCCGCCATCACCCTCCTCGTCGCCTGCGGCCCGGTCGCCGACGTCGACGGCGCCGGCGACGACGCCGCGGAAGAGGGCGCGCTCGATGAGGCGTCGATCCTCGCGTACCTGAACGGCCCCGACTCGTCGCACTGGAGCCTGATGCAGGAGGTGCACCTCACCTCCCGGCCAGCGGGCGCGATCCACACGTACCTCGCGGGCCCCGACGGCGTTCGCTTCAACGCCGACGATGACAAGATCGAGAGCATCGCCGAGCTCGACGCCATCCCGTTCGTGGGCGAGGCGTCCATCCGCGCCCTCGAGGCCTACGTGCGCAGTCACTACCAGGGCGCCGGCTTCGTGCTCGAGGGCGTCACCATCTCCGCCGACAACGCCGTGGCCATGGTCGCCCTCGCCAACACCGCCACCGTCGAGCTCCTCGATGACGACGTCGCGCTCGACGCCCGCGCCGCGCGCGCCATCGTGGCCGCGCGCCCCATCGCGACCGTGCAGGTGCTCGCCGCCGTGAGCTACGTGAACGGCACGGCGCTCACCAAGCTGCGCGATTGGGTGATCACGCACCCGACCGCCGTCCCCGCCAATGGCCCGCGCATCGTCGCCCTCGCCGCCGCCACCGGCACTTGGGTGGACCTCGAGTGGGACGAGAGCAACGACGGCGTCTTCGTCACCTACGAGAGCGAGCGCGCCACGCACTGCCGCCTGGAGCTGCTCTCCACGCAGGGCGCGGTGCTGTCCGCGCGCGGCGACGGCGCCACCGACGGCGCGAACCTCGGCACGTCGGAGAGCGCCTACTTCTTCAGCGGCTCGTACCCCGGCGAGCCCCATGGCGTCGCGGCGCAGGTGCGGCTGAGCTGCCGAGATGACGCCGGCGCCAGCGACGTCCGCACGGTAGTCCCGGTGGAGGGCCCGAGGATCATCGACATGAACGGGCGCGTCGGCGACGGCGTCGACGGCGGCCAGACGCGCGGCGGCGCGTTCGTGCAGTACGCGACGGAACATGCCGGCGCCTGCACCATCGAGCTGAGCTCCCCGGCGGAGTCCGCCGTTCTCGCCACGCGCGCGGCGCCGGCGTCGGGCACGGTCTTCGTGCCCGCCTGGCCCGCGGGCGAGGCCCACGACGTGCGGGTGCGCCTCGAGTGCACGGACGCTGTAGTGGGCGCGCTCGCCGAAGACACCTTCGAGGTCACGGCCACGCCGGCGCCACCGACGGTGAACTGCGCCGCGATGACGGGCGGCAGCTTCGACGGCGTGTCCTTCAGCGCCGACGAGGAGTGCCAGGCGGTGCGCTTCCTCGACTTCGCGCGCTTCTCCGAGATGGGCCGCATGTCCGACAGCGGCCGGCGCATCGCCTACGACTGCGCGCCCGGCGGCGCCTGTGGCTTTCGCACCTCGTCGTGGCTGCGCCTGGCGCAGTTCGCCGACTACGCCGGCGTCGGCACGGTCGCGCTCGAGGGGCTGAAGGCCAGCATCGCGGGGTGGACGCAGGACGGCCTCACCTGGGACACGGTCGCCCACACCTGGCAGAACCGAGCTGCCCTCGTCGACCAGCCCGTCTCGTTCGACAACGTCTACGTCACGCGCCGCCTGGATAACCAGGTCTCCGCGACCGGCAACGTCTATGAGTGCATCGAGCTCAAGGACACGCCGACCTCCACGAACTACCTGAGCGCGTGCATCGGCCGCGTGTCCTCGGACAGCGCGCCGGGCTGCAGCATGATCCCGTCGCAGTGCCTCGATCCCGTCGTCGGCACCTCGGTGTCGTTGCGCGGCGCGCTGCGCGCGGTCGCGCAGGCGCCCGGCGGGTATCGGGTCACGCTCAGCAGCGCGCGGCCCGGCGCCCCCAACCCCGCCGCGGCGCCGTAGTACTTCCCGATCACCCGCGCGGCGTTCCGCGCGACTCAGGGCGCGGGCACGTCGGTGCGTCCCCACGCGTCATCGCCGAAGCAGAGCACCGCGTAGTCTTCGCGGATCGCGCACGCATGCGACGCAGCGACGTCCACGGAGCGGAAGCGACCCGGCGGCGTCGCGGCGACGAGCGCGTCGGTCTCGGTGTGGTTGCCGAAGCACACGAGCGCCCCGTCGTCGCCTCGTACGGCGCATGCGCTCCCGTCACCGACCCCGAGCGCGGTGAAGGAACCGGGCGGGATCGGTAGATCCACGAGCGGCTCGTCGTCGAAACACACGATGGCGCCCGCGTCGTCGAGACCGCAGCCAAAGTACGAGCCGACGTCGACGTCGTGGAGTGACGGCGCGCTCGGGGGCACGGGCGTGAAGTCGGTGCCGCCGCATGCGAGCAGCCCGCTATCGAGGCGGTGCGCGCACACGTAGCCCCAACCGACCGCCAGCGAGGCGAACGCTCCGCTCGGCAGGTCGAAGGACGGCCAATTGAGCTCGCCCCAGCAGTGCAGCGCGCCGGCGTCGGTCAGGCCGCACAGGAAGTCTTGGCCGGCCTCGATGCGCGCCATCGCGATCGGCGCGCCGTCCTGGTCTGGTGGATCGAGGTTCACGAGGCGGCCGTAGCAGCGAACCTCGCCCTGCTCGGTTCGCCCACAGGCAAACGAGCCGGAGACGGCAGCCTCGACGAAGGGCCCCGCTGGCGCGTCGCCCGTCTGCGCGCCCCAACAGCGCAGCGCGCCGTCGCAGAGGAGCGCGCACGAGCGATCGAAGCCGACGGCGACCGCGCGCGCCTCGAGGAGCGCGCCGCTCTCGCACACCGCGAGCGCGTCACCTTCGCCCTCACCTTCGCCCTCACCTTCGCCTTCCCCGCGTCCCTGGTCGTCGTTGTCGATGGGCGCGCCTGGCCCACCGGCCGCGAGCGCGTCGACGAGCCCGCACGACGACGCGAGGAGGGCGAGCACCACACACGCGGAGACCGGTCGGGCGCACATCGTTCACTCCACGAGGAACGGGTTGAAGAGCGCGCCGACGCCGAGGCCGACCGCGGCGACGTACGCGGCGGGGCCGACGAGGTCGGCGCCGTCAAAGCGCCCGTCCGTGCTCGATGGCGACGACAGGTCGTACGCGAGCCCGCCACCCGCGACGAGGAGCGCAGCACCGACCATCGACGTCGGCCACACGACGACGTGCCAGGGGACGCGCGCTCCGAGCGCGTCCGCGAGCGGGGCGACCGCGCCGGTCACGTCCCGCGCGAGCGCCGGCACCGACGTCCGCGCAAGCTCGCTGCGGGCGAGGACCTTGCCCTCGCGCGCGTCGACGACGATGGCATGCCACACGAGCTGCTCGCCGAGGCGCACGACGCGGCTCGCGACCGCGCGCGAGGCGCCGAGCGCGTCCGCGATCTCGGCGGCGCAGGACGCGTCGCTGCACCCCATGCTCTGGCGGCGCGCTTCGACGTTGAGCATCGTCTTGATTTCGTCTTGGCCGAGTAGGTCCGGCACCCCGCGTCGCTCGAGCGCATGCACGACGTGCGCGCCGAGCGCCGCGCGTTCGTCGGCGGTGAGCGCGTCGCCGTCGGGCTCGAGGACCAGCACGGGCGCCGCAGCGATCAGGTGCAAGACGGGGGCGACGACCGCGAGAATCGGCATGGGCTCCTCGGCGCGACTCGCGGTTGGTAATGTAACAAACGTTCCATTACAACCCCGCACATCGGCAGATCTCAAGCGCGGCGTCACACCGCGATCGGGCGCCGACCCCGTGCACCCATCGGTGCGCGCGCCGCGCGATCGCGATCGCTCCGGCGCCCCCGCGGTCAGGCGTGCACCGGGCCATGGGAGCCAACCTGGTCGACGCGCTCGCGACCGATCGCCCAGCGCCCTACTGGCACACCGACAGCGTCGCGGTCCCGCTGCCGTTCGGCGCTGCGACCAGCAGGCTCGCGCAGCTCGGCAGCGTGCCGCCACAGTCGTCGACGCTGTTGCACACCCGCGTACAGCCCGAGGGGGTGCACAGCCCCGTGACGCAGTCGCCGCTATCGACGCAAGCGGCGCCAAGCTCGCCGGCGCCTTGCGCCGTCTCGCAGACGGCGTCGAAGCGGTTGCTCAGCGGATCGCCGTTGTAGGTGCAGACGCGCTGTGCGTCGCAGTCGCCGTCGTCGGCGCAGCTCTCCGCGCACACGCCCAAAAACGTCGCGGCGCCGCCCTCGACGCCAAAGGGGTACGCCGTGCAGGTGAGGCCGTCGCCACACGACAGGTCGAGCTCGCATGCCTCACTGCAGATCTGGTCGCGCGGCACGCAGAAGCCCGACGCACAGCCCGCGTCGTCGTCACAGCGCTCACCGAGCGCGCCGCCGCTACGCAGCAGGCGGCAGGAGAACCACGCGGTGGCGTCGTCGGCAAACAGCCGGCTGCAGCGCTCGTCGGGCTCGCAGCTCGCCGACGAGGAGCACGGTTCGCCCTCGCCTTCACCCTCGCCTTCACCCTCGCCTTCGCCTTCTCCTTCACCCTCGCCTTCGCCTTCTCCTTCACCCTCGCCTTCGCCTTCTCCTTCAC
>CAZONM010000010.1:17446-32674 GCA_964580865.1 uncultured Myxococcales bacterium
CCTCGCCTTCGCCTTCACCCTCCCCTTCACCCTCGCCCTCACCTTCGCCGCTGGCGGGCGGGCCGTCGCATCCGTCGCAGGCGGCGACGGATGCGAGCAGGAGGAGCGCCGCGCCGACGAGGGTGCGCACGCTCACCGATCGCTCACGCGATGACCGGCGTGTAGCGCGTCTTGAACTGGCGCCCGTTGACGTCGCCCGCCACGATCTCGACCGGCGTGCCGGGCGCGAGCCCCTGCACCGGCAGGCGGAAGCCACCGTCGAGGTCGGCCTCCACCTTGAACGTGTTGGCGCCGATCGTGACCTGCACCGTGCCGAAGACCTCGGTGGCCCCGGCCGCGCCGACGAGCACGAAGCTGTCGCTCTGCTGTTGCTGCACGGTGCCGCCGGCGCGCTCGGTCTTCACCAGGTTCGCCTGCAAGAACGGGTCGCGCGTGTCGGCCTCGGCGCCGGTGAGCGCCACCTTCTCGCGCCGGTTGGTCGAGTTCCAGATGCGCAGCTCGAACGCTTTGGCCTTCGAGACCACCGCCTCGCTCTTGGCGCCACCGGCGTCGCGCGCCATGACGACGATCTGATCGCCGTGCAGGAACTTGCTCTCGTCGTTGGACTGGAAGTTGAACTTGCCGTCCTCGCCGACCTGCACCGAGCCGATGAGCGGCCGGCCGGGGACCGAGCCGTTGTAGATGTCGATCCACGCGAGCGGCTCGCCGAGGCCGTTCACGGTCAGCGGGTCGCGCGGCGGGTTGCCCTGGTCCATCACGCGCGGCTTGATGATCTCGGCGCCGAGGATGATGGGGCGCTTGGGCGCCGGGTTGGTCGCGTCGGGAACGATCTCGGGCGGGCCCTTGTAGATCTCCTTGATCGCCCGCTGCAGCTCCGGCAGGCCGCCCAGGAACCAATCGGGGTGTTGGCGCACCAGGTTGTCGACGAGCATCCGGTGCTGCGCCGTGGGCTGCGCCTTCACGACGTCGACGAGGAGCTTGACCACGTCCTCGGTCACCGGCCGCTGGCTGGTGAGCGCGACCACTTGGGGATCGGCGAGGCCGCGCGACTCGGCCGGCACCTGCCACGCGCGCTGCGTGTTCGGCGCCTCGTTGCCCGCCGCGTCCTTGACCTTGAAGGTGAGGAGGTCGAAGGCGTGCACGGCGCCGAGCTCGAACGCGTAGCTGCCCTTGTCGTCGGCGGTGAAGGTCTCGACCTTGCCCGTGCTGTGGTTGGTGACCTCGAGGATGGCGCCGGGGAAGGCCGCCACGTCGCCCTTGAACGCGAGGAACGGGCCGCCCTCTTTGGGCTTGCCGTTGGTGAGCTTCTGGAACGGCGGGCCGTCGACGTCGGCCAAGAGCTTGTCGGGGTTGAAGCGCAGCGCCTCGGTGCGGATGTTCTGCGTGACGAGCTGCCCACCGGCGTTGAAGGCGATGACCTTGAGCGTCTCGCCCGGTGTGTAGTTGCCGACCTCGAGCTTGAAGGTGCCGTCGTCGTTGACCTTGGTCTCCGACAGCACGCCGTTCTTGCCCTCGACGCGAATGATTGAGCGTGGTTCGGCCGACAACGCCGCACCGGTCAACGTCGTGAACGTGCTCGGGCGCGCCTTGGTGGCGAGGGTCTGGGCGTTTTGCACCTTGCTCAGATCGAGGAAGGTGGGCCGCGTGTCGGTACCCTCGGGGAGCCGCACCAGCTCGCTGCGGTTGGTGGAGTTCCAGATGCGCAGCTCGTACTGGCAGGTCTGGCTGAGCGTCTCCTTCGAGGCCGCGTTGCCCTGATCCACGGCGCGGATCAGCAGCTGATCGCCGTGCAAGAACTTCGACTCGTCGCGGTTGGTCAGGCGCCACTCGCCGTTCGCGTCGGTCTGCACGCGTCCGAGCGGCGGCGCGCCCGGCACCGAGGCGTTCCTGATCTCCACCCAGGTGAAGGGCTCGGCCGTGCCGAACACCTCGAGCGGGTCGCGGTTGGCGACGCTGCCCTGATCCATGACCCGCGGCTTGATGATGCGCGCGTCGAGGACGATGGGCTCCTTGGGCGCCGGGTTGGTGGTGTCGGTCACCACGTCGTTGACGCCGCTGAAGATGCGCTCGGCGGCCTTGCTCAGGCGCGCCTTCTCGGTGGCGGGATCGAAGCTCGCGTGGCCGTGCGCGAGGAACTCGGCGACGACGCCGCGGTTGGCCGCGGTGGGGGCCTTCTCGAGGAGCCCGATGAGCTCGTCGATCTGCGCCTTCTGCACCGTCTGCTGGTGACAGATGTCGGCGACGCGCGCGGTGGGCCGCGCCTCGCCGGGCACCACCCAGTTGATGACGTTCTGCGGCGCCGCATTGCCGGCGCCGTCGGTGCACGTGAAGGTGAGCGAGTCGCCAGTGTGCACGCGCGCGATCTCGACGTCGAGGCGCCCGGTGGCGTCGGCCTGGGCCTTGAACTCCTCGCCCGTCGAGTTGTTGGTGATGGTCACCCAGGAGTGCGGGTCGACGGCGGCGTCTTGCGCGAAGCGCAGGAACGGCCCCTCGCGCGTGGTGCCGGTGCCTTGCTGCTGCTGACCAGGGTCAGCGGCCGTGAGGCGCACGAACGGCGCGTGCTCGCTCGTGTCGATGAAGGCCTGTGGGTTGAACTTGAGCGCGGGCGTGTTGATGCGGTGGTTGGTGACTTGGCCGTTGCCGTCGAGGATGGTCACGGTCAACGACTCGCCCGGCTTGTGATTGCCGACCTTCACGTCGAAGGAGCCGTCGCGCAGCACGCGCCCTTCGTACGCCTCGCCCTTCGAATTGGTCACGCGCACGACGGCGTTGGGCTCGCTCGCCATGGGGGCGCCCGTGAAGCGGAAGACCTGCTCCTTGGCGTCCTTGGCGATGGGCTCGCGTCCTTGCGTGAGCTTGCTCGTGTCGAGGAAGGGCGGGCGCGTGTCGGTGCCCTTGTCGAGCTTGATCTTCTCCGTGCGCGGCGGGTTGTTCCAGATGCGCAGCTCATAGGCGCACGTCGTCACCAAGCGCTCCTTGGAGGCAGCGCCGCCCTGGTCCACGGCGCGGATCAGGAGCTGATCGCCGTGCAGGAACTTGCTCTCGTCGCGGAAGCTCACCTTCCACTGGCCCTTGTCGTCGGCCTGCACGCGCGTGAGCTGCGGGAAGCCCTGCATGCTCGCGTTCTTGATCTCGACCCACGCGTAGGGCTCCGCCTGACCGCGCACCTCCAGCGGATCGCGGCCAGCGACGGGCTGGGCGTCCATGAAGATCGGCTTGATGATGTCGGCGTCGAGGACGATGGGCCGCTTGGGCGCCGGGTTCTCGGCGTTGCTGCGCACGTTGTTGTCGCCCGCGTACGCCGCGGCGACCGCCTTGGCGAGCTTGTCCTTGAGCGCGCCGTCCTCGAAGGCCTCGGGCTTCGCGAGGATGCTCTCGAACATCGCGCGGTTCGCCGCGGTCGGCTCGCTGACGCTCAGCGCGATCAAGCGATCGACGTCGGCGGCGACGTACTCGTGCTGGCACTCGAGCTCGAGCATCGCCTTGCCGACGTTGGCGGTGTTCGGCACCACGTAGTTGGCGAGCTGCTGCGGCGCGACGTTGCCGGCCGGGTCCTTGGCCGAGAAGGTCAGCGAGTCACCGGCGTGGATGCCGGCCAGCGTGAAGCCGAGGCTGCCGCTCTCATCGGCCTGGACCTCGATGGTCTTGCCGGTGCTGTTGTTCTTCACCACGACGGTGGAGAAGGGATCGACCACGCTCGGCGCCTTGAAGTCGAGGTAGGGCCCCTTGCCGTCGGGCTTGCCACCCGCGTCGAGGCGCTCGTAGGGGACACCCTGCGAGGAGCCGGCGAGCTTGGCGTGATCGAAGATCAGCGCCTTGGTGGCCTGCCGGACTTGCGTGGTCTGCCCGTTGGTGTCGACGACCATCAGGTTGAGGGTCTCGCCGGGCATGAAGTTGCCGACGTCGAGCTTGAAGCTGCCGTCCTTGGCGGATGTGGCCTCGCAGGTCTCGCCCTTCGCCGTGACGACGCGCAAGATGGCGTTGGGCTCGACGCTGCCGGCGCCGCCGGCGAACGTGAACACCTGCGCCTTGCCGTTCTTGGCGATGGGCTGCCGCTCGGCCTTGACCTTGGCCTGGTCGATGAACGGCACGCGCGTGTCGGTGGCGTGCGGCAGCTCGACGAGCTGCTCGCGCGGCTGCGCCGTCCAGATCTGCAGCTCGTACGCGCAGGTCTTGCTGATGGCGGAGCCGGAGCTGGCGCCGCCGAGATCCGTGGCCTTGACGTAGAGCTGGTCGCCGTGGAGGAACTTGCTCTCGTCACGCGAGACGAACTTGAAGTTGCCGTTCTTGTCCGCCTGCGTGGTGCCGATGACCGGCGCGCCTTGCACGCTGGCGTTCCGGATCTCGATGCGCGCGAACGGCTCGGACTTGCCTTCGACCTCGAGCGGGTCGCGGTTCGGCGCGCTGCCTTGATCCATGATGCGCGGCTTGATGACCCGGGCGCCGATGACGATGGGGTCCTTGGGCGCCGGGTTCTCCGCGTTGCACACCACGTTGTTCGGCTCGCCGAAGGCGGCGTCGAGCGCGCGCGTGAGGCGCGCGAGGTCCTTGCCGTCTTGCACGACGCGCGCGGCGCCGTGCTTGACGAACGCCTCCACCATGCTGCGGTGCGCGGCCGTGGGCTTGTCGGTCAGGAGCTTGATGGTCTCATCCACCTGCGCCGTGAGCATGGTCTGGCTGCACAGCAGCTGCTTGAGGCGCGGGTCTTCCACCGGGGTGCCCGGCACCATGAAGCCCTCGAGCTGCTGCTGCGCGACGTTGCCCGCGGGATCGGTGCAGGTGAAGCCGAGCGCGTCGCCTGTGTGCACGCCGCTGATCTCGAGGTCGACGCGGCCGCTCTTGTCGGCGATGGCCGTGAAGCTCTTGCCCGTGGTGAAGTTGGTGATGGCGACGGTGCTGCCCGGATCGGCAACCGCATCCGCCGCAAAGCGCAGGAACGGGCCGTCGGCGCTCGGCTTGCCGCCGGTCACGCGATCGTAGGGAACACCCTGGTTGGCGGCCGAGAGCTTGGCCGAGTCGAAGCGCAGCGGCGGCACGTTGTAGCGCTGGACGGTGACCTGCCCTTGCTCGATGACCCGCAGCTCGAGCTGCTGGCCCGGCTTGACGCCCTTGACGTCGAAGAGGAACGAGCCGTCGGGTAGCGCGGCGATGGCCTGCGCGCTGTTGTCGATGACCACCTCGAGCTTGGCGCCGGGCGGCACGCTCCACGCCTTGCCCGTCAAGACGAGGTGCTGCGCGGCGTCTGCCGGCGTCGCGAGCTGCCGCTGGTTCTCGATGAGGTTGGCTTGCACGAACGGCGCCTGCTGGCGGTCGACCTGGCGCTGCTCGCTCTTCTGCCAGACGCCGCCCGCGTCCTGCTTGACGTCGAAGGCCTTGGGCATGGCGAGGGCGAGGTCGGAGTGCCCGCCCTGCGTCGAGATCACGCGCACGCCGATCTGCTCGCCGAACCAGATGTTCTGGTTGGCGCCGTTGATGGCGAAGGTGCCGTCGGCGGCCACCGTGCCGGTCGCGATGGCCTGCGTGGCCGCGTTGCCGCGGCTCAGGTTGTAGACCTCGATGCGCGCGCCCGGCTCGGCCTTGCCCTGGACGTTGAGCACCGGGTAGGACTGGCGCGGGTCGCGCTCGAGGCTCGACGTCGTGAGGCCCGCGGGCGCCGCGCGCTTGGTGCTGCCCTGTTGGGTCGGATCCCACGCGTCGTTCTGCAGCGCCCACAGCGCGTCGCGCAGCTTGCTGCCCGCGCCGTCGGGCAGGCGGGCGTCACCGGCGTCCACCAATCTCTTGATCTCGGCCTTGGCGACGTCCTTCGGCTGCGTGGCGAGCTCCTTGAGGAACCCGTCGAGGTCGCGCTGGGTGACTTTGCCGGTCTGGCTGAGGGGGGAGATGGGCACGAGGGACTCCGGAGGCGGGCGCGCGCGAGAGACGAGGTTGTCGGGGGCAAACGGGCGCATCTGATAGCGCGGAACCGCGCGGTTTGGCGTGTGTCGCAGGGCACGCCCGCGGGGCAGGCGCCGCGCATGCTCGCGATGGGCGGCTTCGGTGTGCCAGCTCCGGCAGCACCACGAGCGCACCGCGTAGCGCCCGTCACTCCTCGTCGTCGGGGAGCTTCCAGTCCGCGCTCTTGGCCGTGCCGGGGAAGGGCTTCCACGGCCGCTCGCTCTCGGCGAGCAACAGCTCCACGTCGGCGCCGTCGCGCTTGAGCGCGCCCGCGCGCTCGAGCTCGCGCAGGTTGCGCGCGATGGTCTTGCGGTTGACGCCGAGCGCGGCCGCCAGCTCCACTTGCGAGAGCGGCGCCAGGCGGCGGTTGCCGGCGTCCTCGCGTACGCGCGAGCGGTCCCACAGGAGTCGCAAGATCTTGTTGCGCACCTTCTGCAGCCCGTGCACCTGCATCACCTGCACGGCGAGCAAGAGGCGACGGCAACACTCGCGGTAGAGGGCAGCGGCGGCGTGCCCGTCGGCGCGCACCAGCTCGTCATAGGCGTCGTTCGGCACGTGGACGATGACGGTGTCGGCCACGGAGCGCGCCGACACCATCCACGGCGCGTGGGCGTAGAGCTCGGCGTCGCCGAAGGTGGCGGGCGCGTGCACCACGGCGATGAGGATCTGCGTCTGCGCCTCGCGGTTCTTGCGGTACAGGTGCAGGGCACCCCTCGCCACCACCAGGATGTGGCTCTGCGCGGCGCCGGCGCGCACCACCTGCTTCTCCTTCGGGTAGTGGCGCACCTCGCTGCACCGGGCGGCGCGGCGCAGGGCGTCGTCGTCGGCGTGGGCGAAGACCGGCAGCTGGCGCAGCCAGGTGAGGGCGTCGTCGGGGGTCACGGTCGCCGCCCAGTGTAGCGCGACGCGCGCCCTGCGGGACGCCGCAGCGTCATCCGGGCGCGGACGCGCTCTGCTACTTCAGCAGCGTCAGCTTCGCCGCCGCGCGGTCCACCTCGGCGCGCAGGCTCTGGAAGCCCTCGTCCTCGAGCGACACGGGGCCGAGCTGCTTGAGCTTCTGTTCGGCGTCGTACAGGGACTTGTTGGCGTCTTCGCGCGCGACCTCGTCGGCCAGGGCCGCCTGCTCCGCCATCAGCGTCACGCGGTCGCGGTCGATCTCCACGTAGCCGCCGGACACCATCAGGCGCGTCTGCTTGCCCTGGTGCACGAACGACAGCACGCCGGTGCCGAGCAGCGCCAAATACGGCGCGTGCCCGGGCAGCGCCTCGAGCTCCCCCTGCAGCGCGGGGATGACAACGTCGCTGGTCTCGCCGACGATGACCTTGCGATCCGGGGTGACGATCTCGAGCTGCATAAGGCCCTCGCTGGTCCGTGCCCGAAGCTACTGGAGCTTCTTGGCGGCCTCGTACACGTCCTCGATGCCGCCCACCATGTAGAAGGCCTGCTCGGGGATGTCGTCGCACTCGCCGTCGACGATCTTCTTGAAGCCCTTCACGGTGTCCTCGATCTTCACGTACTTGCCGGAGCGGCCGGTGAAGACCTCGGCGACGTGGAAGGGCTGGGACAGGAAGCGCTGGATCTTGCGGGCGCGCGCCACCGTGAGCTTGTCGTCGGCGGAGAGCTCGTCCATGCCGAGGATGGCGATGATGTCCTGCAGGTCCTTGTACTTCTGCAAGACCTGCTGCACGCGCCGCGCGGTGGTGTAGTGCTCGTCGCCGAGCACGTCCGGCGTGAGGATGCGGCTCGTCGAGTCGAGCGGGTCCACCGCGGGGTAGATGCCGAGGTCAGTGAGCGCGCGGTTGAGCACCGTGGTGGCGTCGAGGTGGGCGAAGGCCGTGGCGGGCGCCGGGTCGGTCAGGTCGTCGGCGGGCACGTAGATGGCCTGCACCGAGGTGATCGAGCCCTTGTTGGTGGTGGTGATGCGCTCCTGCAGCAGACCCATCTCCGTGGCCAGCGTGGGCTGGTAACCGACGGCCGAAGGGATGCGGCCGAGCAGCGCCGACACCTCGGAGCCCGCCTGCGTGAAGCGGAAGATGTTGTCGATGAAGAGCAGCACGTCCTGCTCGAACTCGTCGCGGAAGTACTCGGCCACCGTGAGGCCCGAGAGCGCCACACGTGCGCGCGCGCCGGGCGGCTCGTTCATCTGGCCGTACACGAGGGCCACCTTGCTCTCGTCGGTGACGATCTTGCCGGTCTTCTTGTTCTTGACGATGACGCCGCGGATGAGGTCGCCGTCTTCCTTGCCTTCCTGCATCTCGTTGTAGAGATCGCGGCCCTCGCGGGTGCGCTCACCGACGCCGGCGAACACGGACAGGCCGCCGTGCCCCTTGGCGATGTTGTTGATGAGCTCCATGATGGTGACGGTCTTGCCGACGCCGGCGCCGCCGAACAGGCCGATCTTGCCGCCCTTGCTGTAGGGCGCGAGCAGGTCGACGACCTTGATGCCCGTCTCGAGCATCTTCACCGCCGTGGACTGCTCGGTGAACGCCGGGGGCGCCCTGTGGATGGGGCGGAAGTCCTTGCACTCCACGGGGCCCTGCTCGTCCACCGGCTCGCCGATGACGTTGAGGATGCGGCCGAGCGTGCCCTTGCCCACGGGCATGGCGATGGGGCCCCCGGTGCTCTTGACCTTCTGGCCGCGCATCAGGCCCTCGGTGGAGTCCATGGCCACGCAGCGCACGGTGTTCTCGCCCAGGTGCTGCGACACCTCCACCACGAGGTTCCACTCGCGCGGGTCGATGGCGGGGTTCGTCACCTTGAGCGCCGTGAGCACCTTGGGCAGCCCGCCCGGGGGGAACTCCACGTCGACGACGGGACCGATGACCTGCGTGATCTTGCCCTCGAGCTGCGCCTCAGCCATGACTATGCCTCTCCGCGAGTGACCCCAAAGGGGTGACGACGCGGCGGACCCTAGCCGGAACGGCTCCCAAGGCAAGCCCGATCCTGCGCGGGGGCCGGCGCCAGGCCCCGCGGCGGGGCCCCGGCGGGCGGACGCGCGGGCGCGCCTGCGGCAGGGCGCCGCGGCGTGGGCGTCAGCGGCAGGCTTGGGTGGTGGTGTCCTGCACGAGGTCGCAGGGGGCGCTGGCGCGGCAGTAGTCGGAGTCCACCGAGGCGCCGCAGCTGCCGGTGCGCGTGCTGCCGCCGGTCTCGACGCAGATGGTCGGGTCGGCGGCGTCCTCGGCGCAGCCCGTGGCGTACGCGATCGAGCGTTTGTCGGTGCTGCCGTTGCAGTTGTAGTCCCAGCCGCCGCCGTTGCGCTGCGAGGTGAAGTAGTTGGACTGCCCCGGGTGGGCGTCGCCGTCGGTGTCGTCGCAGTCGTCGTTCCAAAGCACGCGCCAGGCCACGAGCTCGTCGGTGCCCACGCAGGTGGCGAGCACGGGGCCGCCCGCGTAGTTGTCGCCGTCGCTGTCCTCGAACAGGTCGTGCGGGGAGAATGCGGTGCCGTCGCCGGGGTCGCAGTCGTCGCCGCCCAGGAGCTCCACCACCGCGTAGTCGAGCTCCACGTTGGCGCCGTAGCTGCCGTTGGCGCGCACCACCAGGCGCAGGTCGAGGAGCTCGTTGCACAGGACGGCGGGATCGGTGGCGACGATCCCCCAGTCCGCCAGCGTGCCGTCGAGCACGACGTCGGTGAAGGTGCCACCGAGCCAGGTGGTGGTGGCAGAGCGCGTGGCGCGTGTGGCGCCGCCCTCGACGATCGTGACGTCGAGGGCGAGGTCTTGCGGCGCCTGGCCAGCGGGGAGCCGCACATGGGCGCGCACGCGCACCAGCTCGATGGAGGGCGGCTCGGCCAGGCAGAGGACGTCGTGAAGCGTGAGCGCGGCCGTGTCGGCGTTCGGATCGAGATCGGCCACGGTGGTGCCGCCGCAGCACCCCGACGCGTTCGACAGGTCGTTCCAGTTGTTGCCGTTGCCGGTCGACGTGGTCGCGCCCTGCACGCGCGCCAGGTGCGGAGCGCCGCTCGCCGCGGCGAGCAGGCCCTGCTCGGGCACGTCGCCCACGCAGGCCTCGAGCGGGCCAGCGGTGACGCCGTCGAGGTCGCGGTCGTCGAAGCCCTGCTGGAGCTGGAAGCGCAGCGGGTCGGCGGGCAGACAGTCGGTGTCGACGTCGGACCTGCCGGGCGAGAGCGGCAGCGCCGCGCAGTCCGTGCTCTTCGGCCCGCTGCCGACGCCGTCGCCGTCGTCGTCGAGGAAGAAGAAGCCGAAGCCGGGGCTGCACGCGTCGAGCGCCACGCACGCGCCGTCGCCGCCGTCGTGCTGATCGGCCGCGCACCCGCCGGCGTCGGGCGGTCCGGCATCGACGCCGGCGTCGAGCGTGCCGGCGTCGAGCGTGCCGGCGTCGAGCGTGCCGGCGTCGAGCGCGCCGGCGTCGACGGTGCCAGCGTCAGCGGCGCCGGCGTCGTCACCGTCGTCGGGCGGCGGCTCGTCGTAAGCGCACCGCCCCAAGGTGCAGGCCTCGTCGTCGGCGCAGTCGGCGTCCGAGTTGCACGGCGCGGCCACGGGCCCGGGGCAGCCGCCGAGCGTTGCGACGACGAGGCCCCAAGCGGCGGGGCCCGTGATCGTCGCCAGGCGGCGCGCGCGCGGCATGCGCCAACGATAGCGCGCGCTGCGCACGCGTCCCCGTCGGCGTCCCCCGGTAGGACAACGACGCACATCACGAACAGGAGGGGATCCGCCATTCCCCAACCACCTTCCACGTGGCAGGTACACGACGCTCCCCCTTCCTTGTGAGCGGGGGTGACGAGGTGGTCATGCGCGCGCTCCCACTCCGCATCGCACCGTTCGCGTCGTTCGCCGTGCTCGGGCTCTTGGTCTCGCCGGCGGCGTGCGATGGCTGCGCCGACGATCCCCACGCCGGCCACGAGGGCGAGGGTGAGGGCGACCCCGGCGAGGGCGAGGGCGAGGGCGAGGGCGAGGGCGAGGGCGAGGGCGAGGGCGAGGGCGACCCGCCCCTGTACACGCTCCAGATCGAGCCCGCGGCCCCCGTGCTCGACGCCACCGTGGGCGGCAGCGAGACCTTGCAGCTCAGCGCCGTCTTGGTGGACGCCGCTGGTGCGCGCACGCCGGCGCCCGCGCCGTTCTGGGGCAGCTTGGCGCCGCAGATCGGCACCATCGATCAGACCGGCCTGTTCTCGCCCACGCGCGAGCGCGCCGGCGACTGCCGCGTGCGCGTGCGCGCCGCCGGCATCGAGGCCACGGCGCTCGTTCGCGTCAACCTGCGCGAGGCCGTGGTGAGCGGCGGCACCGGCACCGCCGCCGACTTCACGGGCCCCGTGGCCGCCGCGCCGCTCGACGTCGTCTATCCCCTCGACGGCGTGGTCATCCCCGCCAACCTGGCCCCCATGGTGGTGCAGTGGACCAAGCAGTACGCCCACGCGCGCATCACCGCCGCCGGCGCCTTCGGCGCCCTCGAGCTGTACACCGACGGCAACGAGGTGCAGGCCCCGGCCGCGAGCTGGCGCCGCTTCCTGCTCGCGCACATCGGCGCGAGCTTCACGCTCACCGTCGAGGAGAGCGACGGCGGGGGCGCCGAGCGCGCGCAGCGCGCGCTCACCATCAACCTGGCGGCCGCCGACCTGACCTCGACCGTCTACTACTGGGCGGTCGATCGCGGCCGCATCGTGCGCATCGACGCCGACAGCCAGGTGCCCATCGACCTCGACATCCCCGCGCAAGACGCCAACAACGGCTGCCGCGCGTGTCACGCGCTCTCGGCCAACGGGCAGCGCATGAGCTTCACGTACTACGGCGGCAACGGCCCCGGCGGCGTCTATGACACGGGCGGCAGCCCCGTGCTGATCGACGACGCCGCCCGCCCGTGGAACTTCTCCGCGCCCTCGCCCGACGGCTCGCTCATCGTCACCAACATGTCGCGGCGCTTGATGCTGCGCGACGGCAACACCGGGGCGCCGGTGCCCGGCCAGGAGGACTTCGCGGGGCGCGACGCCGCCATGCCCGCCTTCTCGCCCACCGGCACCATGATCGCCTTCGCCGGCGACATCCAGAACGCGGGGGGCGCGGTGGCGTCGTGGGAGATCGACTTCGACCTCTCGAACCTCTACGTCGCCGACCTCGACCCCGTGGCGCGTGTGGTCTCGAACGTGCGCCAGCTGGTGCCCGGCAACGGGCGCACCTTGTACTTCCCGAGCTTCAACCCCACGGGCACGCTGGTGGCCTACACCGACGGCACGCACTCGCGCTCCACCACGCCCGGCGACCTGTGGCTGGCGCGCGCGTCCGACACCAGCGGCGACGCGGCGCGCGTCAAGCTCGCGCGCGCCAACCCGGCCTCCACGGCGTACGCGCCCACCTTCAACCCGAAGGTCGAGGGCGGCTACCAGTGGATCGCCTTCTACTCGCGGCGCGCCTACGGCCACCACACCGCCGAGGGCTGGCCGCAGATCTGGGTCGCCGCCGTCGACGCGAACGCCGATCCCGGCAGCGGCATCGACCCCTCGCACCCGCCCTTCTGGCTGCCCGGCCAGCAGGAGACGTCGGAGAACCTGTCGAGCTTCTTCGCGCCCAAGCCGTGCAGCGAGACCGGCGGCCTGTGCGACAGCGACGCCGCCTGCTGCGGCGACGGCCTGTGCCGCCCCGTCGACGGCGTGGCCCAGTGCGTGCCGCCCACGGAGGCGTGCACGCTCACGGGCGACCCCTGCGGCAGCGACGGCGAGTGCTGCGACGGGCTCAACTGCGTGGCCAACCCCGAGGCCGGCTTCGAGCGCCAGTGCCTGCCGCCGGGCGCCGTGTGCGCCGACGAGGGCCAGGTGTGCCAGCTCGACGCCGACTGCTGCGCCGACGCCGGCCTGTGCGTCGACGACGGCACCGGCGTGTCGCGCTGCCTCGGCGACGCCTGCGCGCACCTCGGCGATTCGTGCAACGACGAGCGGCCTTGCTGCGACGCGCTCACGCTGTGCAGCGGCGGGCAATGCGTCCCCATGGGCGGCTAGACGTCGTAGCATCGCCTCCGATGACCTCCTCGGCGGCGGCCAAGAACCGAGACACGTACAACCGCATCTGGCGCGAGCTGACGCCGTTCATTCGCTACAACCCGGGCGCCCGCCACCGCCGGCGCTTGTTGTTCAAGCTGGTGGCGTCGCTGAATAAGCGCTCGGTGATCGACATCGGCTGCGGCAACGGCGAGCTGTTGCGCCTCTTGCGCGCGCGCTGGCCCGAGATCGCGACCGCCACCGGCGCCGACCTGTCCGAGCAGGTCGTCGAACAAGACCGGCGCGCCCACCCCGACATCGACTTCCGCGTGCTCGACATCGAGCGCGAGGCGTTACCGCTCACCGCCGACCTGGTCACCTGCACCGAGGTGCTCGAGCACCTCGACGATCGCGCGGCGGCGTTCTCGCACCTGGCGGCCATGGTGGCGCCCGGCGGCGCGCTGGCGGTCACGTGCCCCACGGGCCGGGTGTACGCCACCGAGCGCCACTTCGGGCACGTCAGCCACCCCGACGTCGAGGAGCTGCGCGCGCTCGGCGCCCGCGTGGGGCTCACGCTGGTGCACGCGTACAACTGGGGCTTCCCGGTCTATCGCCTGACCAAGTGGCTCACCAACTTGCAGCCCGACCTGGCGCTGCGCACCTTCGCCGTGGAGCGCTATGGTGCGGCGCAGGTGCTCATCTCGCACGCCTTCACCGCGGCGAACTTCGCCAACCTGCGCTCGTCGCCGTTCGGGTGCCAGCTGTTCGCGCTGTTCACCAAGCCCGTGGGGGCCGCGCCATGAAGGTGTCGCTGGTGGTGCCTTGTCTGAACGAGGCCGACAACCTGCCGCGCCTGTTCGCGGAGATCGATCTTGTGGTGGCGCAGGCCGCGCTCGACGCCGAGGTCATCGTCGTCGACGACGGCAGCACCGATCGCTCGCGCGAGGTCATCCTCGAGCGCGCGGGCGCCGACCTGCGCACCAAGGCCGTCATCTTCCGCAGAAACTACGGCCAGACCGCGGCCATGGCGGCGGGCATCGACCACGCCAGCGGCGACGTCATCATCCCGCTCGACGCCGACCTGCAAAACGATCCCGCCGACGTGCCGCGCCTGCTCGAGCAGATCGAGGCCGGCTTCGACGTGGTGTCGGGGTGGCGCAAGGACCGCAAGGATCGCTGGCTGTCGCGCCGGCTGCCGTCGGTCTTGGCCAACGCGCTCATCTCGCGCGTGGGCGGCGTGCGCATCCACGACTACGGCTGCACGCTCAAGGCCTATCGCAAGAGCGTGCTCGAGCACGTGCACCTGTACGGCGAGATGCACCGCTTCATCCCCATCTTGGCCGCGTGGGCCGGCGGCAAGGTCACGGAGATCGTGGTCAACCACCGGCCGCGCACGGCGGGCACGAGCAAGTACGGCATCGGGCGCACCTTCAAGGTGCTGCTCGACCTGCTCACGGTCAAGCTGCTCGGCAGCTACGCCACCAAGCCAAGCTACCTCTTCGGCTTCGTGGGCATGGCGCTGGTGGCGCTCGGCGCGTGCTGCGGGCTCGGCGTCGTCGGCATCAAGCTCGGCGGCGTGCACTGGCAGCACACGTTCTCGCTCGGGCTTCTGGGCGCGTTCTTGGTGCTGGTGGGCATGCAGAGCGTGATGATGGGGCTGTTGGCCGAGCTGCAGGTGCGCACCTACCACGAGAGCCAGAGCAAGCCGATCTATCTCGTGAAGGAGACCGTCAACCTGCCCGCGGCCGTGCCGCCCGTGAGCCTGCCGCCACATCGGCAGGTGGGGTGAGGGCGGGGCTCACGGCGCGAGCCCACCCGGCGCCACCACGTCGTCGAGCGGGCCCGCGTCGGCGAGCGCGCCGCCGTCCAAGAGCGCGCCCGCGTCTTGCAGCGCGCTCGCGTCCTCGGGGCGCACGGCGGCGACCACCACGCGCTCGACCGTGAGCTCCTTGACCTCGAGCACCAGCGGCAGCTCGCTGTGCAGCGCGCGGCCCTGCAGGCGATCGGCCAGCACCTGCACCGGCGTCGCGGGCAGGCGCAGCGACGACGAGGCCACCGTGAAGGTGACGAGCTCGGCGCCGCCGAGCTCGGCGCCGAGCGCGTCCTTCAGCGCCTTCACCGCCAGGAAGGTCGGCGCGTCCTCGACGACGAGCGTGGTCATGGCCGGCGCCGGCGGTGTCACTGGCGCGGGCGTGGGCGCAACCACGGGCGCGCCAGCGTCGGGTGCGGCCACCACGTCGTCGGGGCGGGAGAGCCACACCGCCAAGAACCCGGCGGCCGCCGCCAGGGCGCCGCCTGCGATCACGAACAGCGGCGCCTGGCCGCGGCCGCTCTGCGACTCGGGCGCGCGCACCGGCGCCTCGACCACG
>CAZONM010000011.1:0-32661 GCA_964580865.1 uncultured Myxococcales bacterium
AGGGTAGGCAGCGCCGCGGCGTCGGCAGGCGCGGCGCGGCCCGCAGTCAACGGCGCGCGCGTGAGGTCCTCGGGCAGGTCCAGGTCGCGCACCTCGACGTCCTCGGCCAGCGCGGCGCCGTGCTTCACCACGTTCTTGAGCTCGCGCACGTTGCCCGGCCACGCGTGCGCGAGCAGGCGCCGCTCGGCGGCGGCCGAGAAGCGCCGCGCGCGCGTGCGCTCCTGGCCCAGGAGCTCGCGCGCCAACGGCAGGATGTCGTCGGCGCGGGCGCGCAAGGGCGGCACCTCGAGCGTCAGCACCTTGAGGCGATAGAACAGGTCCTCGCGAAACGATCCGTCGCGCACGCGCGCAGCCAGGTCGCGGTGGGTGGCGCAGGTGACGCGCACGTCGACGGCGAAGGACGTGGACTCCCCCACGCGCCGCACCTCGCCGCTCTCGAGCGCGCGCAGGAGCTTGGCCTGAAACGCCATCGGCATCTCGGCGATCTCGTCGAGGAACAGCGTGCCCGTGTGCGCGGCCTCGAACAGCCCGCGCCGCGTGCTGGCGGCGCCCGTGAACGCGCCCTTGCCGTGGCCGAACAGCTCCGACTCGAGCAGCTCCGCCGGCAGCGCCGCCACGTTGACCGCCACGAACGGCGCCCGCGCCCGCGCCGAGCTCTCGTGCAGCACGCGCGCCACCACCTCCTTGCCGGTGCCGGTCTCGCCGAGCACGGCCACGGGTGCGTCGCTGGCAGCGAAGCGCGCGGCGCGCTTGAGCACCGCCTGCATGACCGCGCTGTGCGCCACGACGCGGGTCGCACCGCCGCCGCGGCGGGCGATGGGGACCAGGCCGCAGATCTCGCATGGCGCATCTGGCCCATGATCCACATGTTTCATGTGGTGCATCATGAAACATGCAGTGAAACAGATCAACCGCGGGCGCGCCTCCCGCGCGGCCGTTCGCGTGCGGTGACGCGCGGTCGGCCAGGCACGCCCCGTGCTTAGTGATGCGCCAGCGCGCGTCGATCTCCCTTCGTGGGGTCGACGCCGGCTGCCCTCGCTGGGAGGCAGCAAGGAGAGGACATGCTCGACCGCAGCCAGACCGTCGCCGCTACCGTGCTCGATCACTCCGAGTGCGCCGCCGTCTTCCAACAGCACCGCATCGACTTCTGCTGCGGCGGCCAACAGAGCATCGAGGCCGCGGCGCGCGCCAGGGGCGTCGACGTCGACGCGCTCATGACCGAGCTCACCCGCGCCGTCGACGAGCGCCGCAGTGGCAGCGACGATCCGCGCGCCCTGACCACCGACGCGCTCATCGAACGCATCGTGGCCACGCACCACCAGTACCTCAAGAAGGCGCTGCCCTTCGTACAGATGCTCGCCGCCAAGGTGGCGCGCGTGCACGGCGACCACAACCCGAAGCTCCGCGACCTCGACGTCGCGGTGCGCGAGCTGGCGGACGCGCTCGGTCCTCACCTCGACGAGGAGGAGCGCGAGCTCTTCCCCGCGCTGACCACGGCCGCGCCCGACCGCGCGCGCCAGGCGGCGCTGCTCGCCGCCATGCACCAGGAGCACCTGGCGGTGGCCAAGCTCCTCGAGCGCATCCGCGCGGCCGGCGAGGACTTCACGCTGCCGCCGTGGGCGTGCAACAGCTACCGCACGCTGTTCGCCGAGCTGCGCCAGCTCGAGGGCGACGTGTTCGCCCACGTCCACCTCGAGAACAACGTGCTCAAGCCGCGCTTCGCGGCGTGACGTCGCGGCACAGGAGCCCGGCACACTCGTGACGCCCGTGTCCCCCACCGAGACCACCGAGCTGCGCGAGGCGGTAGTGGCCGCATTGCGCGGCGTCCTCGATCCCGAGGTGGGCGTCAACGTGGTCGATCTGGGGCTGATCTACGGCATCGACGTCGACGGCGGCCGCGTGCGTGTGCGCATGACCATGACGTCGCCGGCGTGTCCGCTCGGCGAGCAGATCGCCGCCGAGGCCGAGGAGCGCGCGCGCGCGGTGCCCGGGCTCGACGAGGTCGCCGTCGAGCTCGTGTGGGACCCGCCGTGGGGTCCCGAGCGCATGGCGCCAGCGGCGCGACAAGCGCTCGGCTGGGGCACGTGACCGCCCCCCTGGCCCCGGGCTCGAGCACCGCGGCGCGCGCGCGTGCCGCCCTCCACGAGCTGTACGTGCGGCGCGCGCTCCTGGTGGTCGCGGGCGCGGCGGCGTTGACCGCGGTGCTGGCGGGCCTCGGGCGGCTCGGCATCGAGGTGGGGTGGGGCCCGTCGTTCTCGGTCATCCACGGCCCGCTCTTCGTGCTCGCGGTGTTCGGCACCGTCATCAGCCTCGAGCGCGCCGTCGCGATCGCGCAGTGGTGGAGCCTGGCGGCGCCCGCAGCCGGGGCGGTCGCCTCGGTCGCCATGCTCGCCGGACTGTCGTGGGCGCCGTGGGCGGCCGTGCTCGGCGCAGCCGCGCTCGTGGCGGTCAACGTCGCCATCGTCGTACGCCAGCGCGCGCCGTTCACGCTGCTCATGCTCCTCGGCTCGGCGGTGTTGGTGTTCGGCAACGCGTGCTGGGCGCTCGACGTGCCGGTGTTCGAGGTCATCCACGCCTGGATCGCGTTCTTCGTGCTGACCATCGTCGCGGAGCGCCTCGAGATGTCGCGCCTGACGCCGACCCCACGGTGGGCCAGCCGCGCGCTCGTGGCGCTCGCGCTCGGCTTCGCGGCCGCCTCGTGCATGGCCACCGTGGTTGTCGACGTGGTGCACCGCTTCCTCGGGTTGACCATGGTGCTGATCGCGCTGTGGCAGCTGCGCTTCGATCTCGCTCGCCACACCGTGCGCCAGCGGGGCCTCGCGCGCTACACCGCCGTGGGCGTGCTGGCCGCAGCCTCCTGGTTCCTCGTCACCGGCGTCGTGACGTTCGTTTTTCCGATCCCTGCGGTCGGCCCGATCTACGACGCGGCGTTGCACGGCGTGTTCCTCGGCTACGTGCTCTCGATGGTGTTCGCGCACGCACCCATCATCCTGCCGTCGGTGGCGCGCGTGCGCCTGCCCTATCACCCGGCGCTGTTCGTGGGCCTGGGCGTCTTGCACGTGAGCCTGGTGGCGCGCGTCGCGGGTGATTTGCTGGGGCACGGCGCGCTGCGCCAGGCCGGCGCCGTCGGCAACGCGCTGGCGCTGGTGACCTTCGTGGCCGCAGCGCTCTATGCGCGCCGCCGGGCGCGATCGAGCGCGGCGGCGCCGGCCGCTATCCCTTGACGGTGTTGAGGAACAGGCGCGACAGCTCCTCGGCCTCGACCTCGAGCGGCGAGCGCGCGGGCGCGTCGGCGTTGGTGGTCGGCGGCGGGGTGAGCTCGACGGTAGCGGGGGCCGCCGCCGGCGGCCGCGCCGCGCGCGACTTCTTCGGCGGCGACAGGTCACCGAGGAATCCCTCGACGACGGTGTAGCCCACGTCGCCCAGGATGACGCTGTCGAGGTAGTGCTCGGCCCCGATCTCCATGAGCTGCTCGGTGGTCTTCACCTTGCCGAGCAAGGCGTTCGGGTCAGCGGCGTCGTCGATGACCTTGGTGAAGCGCACGGCGGGCTTGAGCGTGACCGTGCGGTTCTCTTGCAGCAGAAAGAGCGTAGTGTCCTCGAGGCGCACCTTCCCCTGATCCGACCACTGGGTGAGCATGGCGTTCGTGAGGAAGACCGCTGCCACGGCGACTCCAGCGTGACCCCGCCCCCCAACGCTAGCAACCTTACCCCCGGTCGTCCCGTTTTCCCTCGGGCGTCCCTGTTCGAGGCGCGCTTTCCTCCCGTGCGGCGAGACGTTAGGGTCGGCAATCAACCGGAGGAACGGCCCCATGGCACAGAACATCACCGAGGTCACCGACGCCAATTTCGACAGCACGGTGCTGACGGCAGACAAGCCCTTCCTCGTGGATTTCTGGGCCACCTGGTGCGCGCCGTGCCTGGCCATCGCGCCCCACGTCGAGGCCATCGCCAACGAGCAGGTCACGAAGCTGCGCGTGGGCAAGGTGAACATCGACGACAACCCCGGCGTCGCCGGCAAGTTCGGCGTGCGCTCGATCCCCACGCTGATCCTGTTCAAGGGCGGCAAGCCCGTGGACCAGATCGTCGGCGCCGTGCCCAAGCGCAAGCTCGAAGAGATGATCGCGAAGCACACGGGGTGAGCCCGGCCCCGCCGCGCTGGTCGAGCGCGCTCCCGTCTCGCGGGAGCAGCGCGCCGTTCCTCGAGCTGCGGACGAGCGCCGCTACGGCGCCTCGGCCGGACCCTTCGCCTGGCCCTTGCGCAGCGCCTCGGCCTTCTGGAACGCCGCGCGCGCGTCGCCCTTGTGCTTCTTGCCCAGGCCATCGTACGCCTTGCCCGTGAGCTCCCACGCGTCGGCCACGAGGTCGATGGAGGCGCCGGTCTTGTCCCAGATCTTGATCGCCTGCGCCAAGGTGCCCACGGCGTCGTCGTAGTTCTTCTCGGCGAAGCGCAGCTGGCCGAGCGCGAAGTACAGCTCGGCCCAGTCGGGGTTGTTGTGGTAGCCGAGGGCCTCGCCGTAGGTCTCGCGCGCCTTGTCGAGCTGGCCGTCGGCCTGCAGGGCGCGGCCCTTGGCGAACACCGCGAGGTCGTGGGCGTTGCCGAGCTTCTCGATGGCCTTGTCGGCCGTGGCGAGCGCGTCCTTGCCCTTGCCGGCCAAGGACTGCGCCAGCGACAGCTCGACGTAGCTCATGCCGTTCTCGGGGTTCACCTCGACCACGCGCTGCAGGTACCCGATGCCGTCGGCGGCCTTGCCCACGCGCGACAGCACGTCGTACGCGGCCTTGGCGATGGGCAACGACGACGGCGCGACCTTGAGCGCCTCGTCGAACGCGCCGCGCGCGTCATCTAGCTTGCCGAGCTTGGCGAGCGCGCGGCCCTTGAGCGCCAAGGTAGCCGGCTGGCCCGGATCGGTCGCGAGCGACGCCTCGGCAAAGGCCAGCGCCTCTTTGGCGTTGTTGTCGGCGAGGTGCACCTCGCCCTTGGCGTACTCGATGAAGCCCTTCACGCGCGGCGGCGGGTTGCCGCCGTAGTCGGGGTGCTCGACGGTCTCTTGCGCCTGCCGATCGAGCTCCTTGAGCAGCTCGCTGGTCTTGGCCTGGCGTGTGATGGCGGCGAGCAGCGTCAGCGCCGTGCGCGCACGCATGTGGTCGGCGTTGAGCTTCTTGGCCTTGAGGTAGGCGTTGGCCGCCGACGGCACGTTGCCGACGGCGTAGAGCGCGTCGCCCTCGGCGATGGGCAGGCGCACCAGCTGCGTCGAGAGCTTCTGACCCTCCTGCGCGGCGACCACCGCCTCCTTGCCCTTGCCCTGCTGCAGCTTGGCGACCGAGAGCGCGTGCAGGAGCTTGGCGTGTCGCGCGCCACGGTTGTTGACGAGGTCCATCAGCATGCTCTCGGCCTCGTTGGCGCGGCCGTCGCCGAGCAACAGGTAGGCCTCGGCGGCGTAGCGCTCGGCGGTGTTGACCTCCCGCTCCTTCAGCTGGTCGACGTAGCGCTGCGCGCGCTCCTTCGACTCCTTGACGCCATAGGCCTGGTAGAGCTGCGACTCCAGCTCCGCCGCCGTCGACAGGATGGCGTCGTTCTTCTCGATGCGGTCCTCGGGGATCTCGGCCAGCTTCTTCTTGGCCTTGAGGAGCGCGGGCGCGTCGTCGCCGCCGGTGAGCTCCTTGGCGGCCACCGCCAGATCCATGATGCGCTTCTCCTCCGACTGGAACTTCCAGTAGAGGAACACGCCACCCGCGACCAAGGCGCTCACCACCACGACCTGCACCAGCGCGCTCACGCCGGTCTCGCGCTTGACGTTGCGGTTGTAGCCACCGGGCGAGGGACCAGCCATCGAGTGCCTCCGTCAGAAACCGGACGAGGCAATCGCAGGGACCGTGACGTGTCAACCCGATCGCCGCACAAAAGGAGAGCGCGGCCGCAGCCGCGCTCTCGTCGAGAACCCGGGAGCGGATCCCGGTGTCTCGTCGGGTCAGCCGTTGGCGATGCGCCCGACGCGCGAGCGGACGGCCGCGCGCATCTTGAGGCGATCGCGCAGGTGGCGGACGCCGGCGTCGACGGCCTGGTCCATGGCGTCGATGACGATGATGCGCAGGGCCTCGGGGCCCACCTTGAGCGCCTCGTAGTAGGCCTGGCGATCGCTCGCGTGGATGACCGCCGGCAGGTAGCCGCCGCGCATCAGGAAGTAGTTCATCAACAGGCGCCCGACCTTGCCGCTGGCGTCGGTGAAGGGGAACACCTTCATGAAGTTGAAATGGAACAAGCAGGCCTGGTTGATGGCGTGCTGCGCGCGGAAGTCGGGGTTGTCGACGCCGTCGCACACCTCCTGCATCCCGGCCTCGATGTGCTGCGGCTCGTAGATGTCGTGGAAGTACGTGCGGTGCAGGGGCATGTCCTTGCGCAGGGCGCCCGGCTGGCGACGCGGCAGGCCGCGCGACAAGAGCACGTGCAGATCATGGATGAGCTGCACGGTCACCTTCGGGTTGCGCACGCGGATCTTCTTGGCCGTCTCCTCGCGGCAGTGCTCCTGGATCACGTTGAGCGCGTCGCTGTGGTTCTTGATCTCCTGGTACGTCGGGATCAGCGACGTGTCGGACGCGACCTTGCGATCAACGGCGGCGCGCAGCTCGTGGTAGGTGAGGACCATGCCCTCGAGGGCGCAGTCGTGATAGATGTAGGCAATCTTGCAGCGCTCATCGAAGTCCGCCTGCTCGTCGGGGAGGTCCCGCAAGAGCTGGTGGAGCTCGTCTCCCTTGTCGTCGAGATCGCTGAAGCGTGCGCGGACATCGAAGTCGTCGAAGTCGAAAGACATTTGAGTCAGCTCCCCCGCAGGGCGCCCTTGGCGGGCGAATGAGACACGTCGATCGGGACTCCCCGGAACCCGTCTGCGAGCGAGGGGCGGCACGGATTCACCGGCTCGCCGCTCGCCCCGCCTCTGGCCCTCGCCAGCGGCGCACCTCACAAAAAAAGTAGGCGGGCCATAAGGTCTTGTGACGGACCTGTCAAAACAAAAAGCGCCGGAAACCGCTGTTTTCCCAAGGGCTTATCCTGACGCGACGCGGCAACCGCCAGCTGTATCCGAAGACCGATCGGTTTGGCGCGCGCGCCCGGATCACGCCCTCACGCGCGATAGGGCGTGAGCCAATGCTCGAAGCCCGCCAGGCGGCCGGTGACGGCGTCCTGGTAGGCGCCCTGGATGCGCTCGACGATGGGCCCGCGGGTGCCAGCGCCCACCGCCACGCCGTCGATGTCCCGCACGGGCGTGACCTCTGCGGCGGTGCCCGTGAGGAAGACCTCGTCGGCGATCAGGAGCGCCTCGCGCGCGAAGCGCTGCTCCTTCACCTCGAGCCCGAGGTGCTTGGCGATCTGCAGCACGCTGTCGCGCGTGATGCCCTCGAGGATGGGCGACGACGGCGCCGGCGTGGTCAGACGGTTGCCCTTGACCGCGAAGATGTTCTCGCCGCTCGCCTCGGCCACGAAGCCCTGGTCGTCGAGCAGGATGGCCTCGTCGTAGCCCGACAGGATGGCGGCGCGCTTGGCCAAGATGGAGTTGACGTACTGCCCGCAGATCTTGCCCTTGGGGAAGAAGCTCCGCGGGCTCATGCGCGCGACGTTGGCGATCTGGCAGCGGATGCCCTTCTTGATGCCCTCGTCGCCCAGGTACGCGCCCCACGGCCACACCACGATGCCCACGCGCACCTTGTTGTTGAGCGCGCCCAGGCCGCGCTTGCCGTCGTCGACGAAGGCGATGGGGCGCACGTAGCCCGCGCGCATCTTGTTGGCCGCCAAGGTCTCGCACGCCGCCTTGCACAGCTCCTCGACGGAGAAGGGCAGCTCCATGCGAATCATGCGGGTTGAGCGGTGCAGCCGCTCCATGTGCTCGGTGAGGCGGAACACCGCCGGGCCCTTGTCGCCCTCGTAGGCGCGGATGCCCTCGAAGGCGCCGAGGCCGTAGTGCAGCGTGTACGCCATCAAGGGCACCGAGGCGGTCTGGTTGTCGACCAGCTTGCCGTCGAGCCAGGCGAAGGGGACCTTGAAGTTCTCGGGGACGACGTCGGGGATCTGCGCCATGCGCGGATCGGTAGCAGGGTCCGGGTTGGCGGGAAACCGAAACGTGGCCGCCCGGTGGCGCAGGTGGCTACGCCAGCTCGCTCACGATCCCCGGCGGGTCCGGGATCGGCCCCACCATCTTGCGCACGAGCGCCACGTGGGGCTCGGTCTCCGTGCGCCCGTTCTCGACCGCACGCAGGAACTCCGTGGTCGTCGGCACCACCGTGAGCGGTGACAGCACGTGGCGGTAGGTGACCGTGAGGTGCGCGGCCTGGCGCCCCGCCTTCGAGGTCTCGGCGGCGATGCGCATGAGCGGCAGGAACAGCAGGTGGCGCGTGGTGAGCTGAGGCGCGAAGGCGTCGAGCGCGAGCACGAACGGGTCGCGTGCGCCGCAGGCGCCCGCCTGCACCGCGCGCCAGGCCTCGCGCGCCGGCAGGTTGTCGGCCAGGCCGCCGTCGACGAGGCGCGCCACGCCCTCGCGGCGCACCAGCTCGGTGACGAGCTCCACCATGCGCGGGTCGTCGCGCAGGATGTCGTAGTGGATGATGCCCGGCACCGCGGAGGAGAAGCCGATGGCGTCGAGCACGTCGAACTCGCGCGTCAGCTCGTCGCCGCCGACGTAGATGGGCCGCACGGGTTGGCGCGTGATCTCGTTGAGCGCGCGCGCGATGGACGCGGCGCGCCAGCGCAGCGCGCGCGGGTTGTCGACCGCCTCGTCGAGCAGGTGCTCGTAGCTCTCCATGGGGCGCTCGCCCTGCGAGAGCCCGGCCAGCGTGACCCGCAGCGGGATCTCGAGGTCGCACAGGCGCAAGAAGCGCCCCTCGCGCTCGAACTCGTGCCCGATGACCTCGCGCAGGTAGAGCTTGAGCGTGGCCGGCAGGCCGAAGCGGCTCGCGGTCTCGAACAGGCGGAACACCTTGCGCCACGACAGGCGCGCCAAGAGCTGCCGGATGTCGCCGAGCGAGAACGACTGCTGCTTGCAGCGGAAGGCCGCGATGATGGCGCCCATCGACGTGCCCGCGATGAGCGACGGCGATAGCCCCGCCTCATCGAGCACCGCCATGGCGCCCACGTACACGTAGCCGGTGCCGCCGCCGCCGCCGAGGGCCAACGCCAGGGGGCGCCGACGCGTGCAGCGATCGAGCGCGCGCGCCGGCATGCGGTTGCCGAACAGCTCGATCAAGCTCCTGCGCTCGGCCGCGCACAGCGCGCGCACCGCCGGGATCTGCGCGCGCACGCCATCGCGCGACAGCACGCGCTCGCCGTCGACCACGCCCTCGAGCAGCCCGTAGAGCTGGCCGCGATAGAGGTTGGTGGCCGAGTCGACGTCGACCACGTCGGGCGTGCCCTCGGCGGCGGTGACGTCGACGGCCGACAGCCGCGCCAGCGCCAGCGCCCAGCGCAGCGCGGCCTCGTCGTGGGGCGCGAGCCACGCCGGGTCGGCGACCGCGGCGCGCATCAGCACCAGCTCGCGCGCTTGCAGGTCGCGAAGATAGGGGCGGCGGAGATCGGGGTGACCGTCGTCGTTCAGGGCGGACCTCGTACCCCCAGGCTACCGACGCTGCCTCGTGGGCACGCCCGACAAGCGTAGCTCAGCCAGCGCCTCGGCCGAGTCGGGATTGCACACCAGCGCCTGTTCGAAGGCCTTTTGCGCCTCCGCCGTGCGCCCCATGCGGGAGAACACGCGCCCCATGAAGATGTGCGCGCGATCGATGCGCGGGTTCAGCTCGACGCCGTGCTGCAGGCGCTTGACGGCGTCGGCCTGCACCACGGCGTCGTCGGGCGACTCGAGGAACAGCGCCCAGCCGAGGTGCGCGTGGAATTCGCCCTCGTCGGGATAGAGCTCGGCGGCCTCGCGAAACAGCGCGGCGGCCTTTGCGTACGCGCCCGCGTGCAGCGCCAGCTCGCCCTTCTTGAAGCGGCTCTCGGCCGTGAGGATCTTGCCGAGCTCGTCGGACACGCCGGTTTTGGCGCCGCGATCGAGCTTGCCCTCGTACTCCGCGCGCCGCTTGTCGTCGGACAGCGCCGCGAACGCGGCCTCGAGCTGCTGGTAGATCTGCTCGGCCAGCGCGCGCGCGTCGGCGGTGACCGCGCCGCGCAGGCGATCGGGGTGCAGCTCGCGCACCAGCGCGTGGTAGGCGCGCTGGACCTCGTCGGCCCCCGCGGTGCGCGACACGCCGAGCATCTCGAAGAAATTCTGCTTGCGCATGGCGCGCGCGCGCTCCACCAGCTTGGCGCGCACGTCGTCGGCAGGCGCTGCGTCTCCGGCGCGCGCCGCGAACACCACGTCGGACCGGCGCCGCAGGGGCGGCGGCCGCGCGCTCACCGGCGACGTCGACGGCGGCAAGGGCGGGCGCAGCGGCGGCTCGATCACGTCCTTGCGCCGCGCCTGGCGCGGCAGCGGCTGGATGGTCTCGGTGGCGATGAGCGCGTACAGCAGGTGCTTGGCCTGCACGCGCCCCATACCGCTCTTGTCGATGACCTCGGCCAGCGTGCGCCGCCCGTCGACCAGCGCCAACACGCGCCGCTCGTCGGCCTCGAGCGAGAAGTCCTGAAAGCGGTGCGCCGGATCGGGGTGCGGCGCCACGTATGCGTCGAGGAAGGGCGTCAGCAGGTCGTCGAGCAGCGCCTCGGAGAAGCGGCGCCGCACGCCCTCGTACACGATGGTGGCGAGCGACATGTCGAGGTGCACGGTCTGCGCCGGGATCTCGATCGACGGGTTGAACTGGTACTCGCCGTCGGGCCAACCGAAGATGTCGAACAGCTTCTGTTCCATCTGCAGCTGGAGCGAGAACACCAGGTTATGCGGCGAGATGGCGCCCATCTCGATGAGCACCGTGCCCTGCTGGCGCCCCGGGCGATCCTTCATGAGCTGCAGCGATCGCTCGCACTCCTCGTCGGAGATCATCTTCTCGCGCACCAGCACGCGACCCAGGCACTCGGAGAGCAGGTTCGACTTGACGAAGATCGGGTAGCCCTCTTTCAGGTACACGATCTTCTTCACGCGGTCGCGCCGCAGGAGCAAGCCGCCCGTGCCCTTCCAGCGGTACAGCTGTGAGAGCACCTCGGGGAAGCGCTTGTTCTTCAGGTTGCCGCGCGCGCTCTTCGCGGTGGGGAAGCTCGACTCGGCCTTCTCCACCTCGCGCTGCTCGAGGCGCGTGTCGAAGTCCGCGAGCGGGTCGTCGCCCACGTCGTGGGCCGGGGCGGCGCGCGAGCGCGTGGGCGGGCGGCGCGCGCTCGGGTACTCGTGCCCCATGGCCTCTTGCAGCGCCACCTTGAGCGCGGCCATCTCGAAGGGCTTGTCGAAGTAGGCGGCGACGTTGAGCCGGTCGCGCGCGTCCTTCTTGTGCTTGCTGGCCCGGTAGATGCCCGAGATGCAGATGACCGGCACGTGCGCACCCCCCGGCGAGCGGCGCAGCTGCTCGATGACCTCGAAGCCGCCCAAGGTCGGCAGCAGGATGTCGGTGATGAGCACGTCGGGGAGGCGGCGCTCGAGCGCCTTCAGCGCCCACTCGCCGTCTTTCTCGCACAGCACCTGGAAGCCCTCTTGCTCCAGCGTCTCGCGCAGGAGCCCTTGGACGGCCTTGTCGTCCTCGACCACCAAGGCCGTCTTCAGAGCCATGTTGGGAAGATAGGGAAGGTCGGTATGCTGTGTCCATGGCGCGTTTCGTCGACCTGGTGGCGATCGAGGGGCCGGATCGGGGCATGCGGTGGTCCGTCGAGGAGGGTGCGTACCGCGTGATCGCGCGCGCCGAGGACGAACGGAACAGCACCCTGCAGATGACGCCCGACGGCGATCGCGCGCTCGACAAGGAGCAGGCACAGCTCGTCGACAACTACTTCCAGGGCAAGAGCCCGCAGACGCGGCGCGGCTTCAAGAAGCGCGGGCCCGACATCGTGCTGCGCGACGGCTCGGTGAGTCGCACCCACGCGCTGGTGTTCGTCGACAAAGACGGCGCCTCGGTGGTCGACCTCATGAGCACCAACGGCACCAAGGTCAACGACCAGCCCGTGCGCGACGTCGACGTCAAGCCGGGGGACGTGGTGTGGGTGGGTAAGAGCAAGCTGGCGGTGGAGGAGGGGTAGCGGGGTAGCGGGGCGCGGATCGTCCTTGGCGACGAGGTCCGGATGCAGAGCCGCGCTTGCTTGCGAGGTTCCTCACGCCACGATCGCGAGACCTGCCGCCGCCCGAACGAGGCGTCGATCCAACGTCCAGATCCGCGAGCGGGCGATGGAGGCGGACGCCAGCAGGTGCACGTCGATGAAGCCAACGCCCTTGCCATGCAGCTGGCTGCGCTCGAGGAACCCGAGGGCCTCGTCGTGCGAGGCAAGGGGCGCCTGAGGCAGCGCGGCGAGGAGCTCGAGGATCTCCCGGCGGTTCCGCAGGTTGCCGCAGGCAAGCTCCCCGAGGACGAAGCTGTGGCCCAGAACCTTCTCCTCGCCAAGCAGCGAGCGGAGGCGATCGTTCCCGCGCCGGAAGTGGTCCACCCAGACCGACGTGTCGACCAGGATCACGCGGCCCGACCCGAGCGCCTCCGGGGCGGCCGGCGGAGACGCTGCTCGCTCCCACCGAGCTCCGCCAGGCGGCGCGCGCCTTCGCGAGCGATGAGCGCGGCCAGGCCCATGCGTACCAGAGCGGTCTTTTCTGTGACGCCGGTGAGCCTCGCCGCCTCCTCGAGCAGCTTGTCCTCGATGTTCAGGGTCGTCCGCATATGCATTAATATGCATCATTGATGCATACGCGTCAAGGCGACACAGCGCGCGGCCGGTGCGCCACGGGAGTCCTGGACGCCGTTCGACCAGGCAGCGAAGCGCCCCGCCCGCAGCCCGCGCAAACCGCGCGGATCCGACCCGGATATCCAAGCGTGACGGCTGATCTACAACCGTTCCGCATGACCGGCGGCGGCCCCCTCTTGGACGACGAGCACCACGCGCGCTGGCGGCGCGCGTGTTTCCTGGCCGTCGACGTCGAGACCACGGGCCTGGCGCCGCAGCGCGACCGCGTCATCGAGGTCGCGTGGGTGCGCTTCGAGGGCGGCGCGGCGGTGCACCAGCGCGCGTCGCTGTGCCGCATCGACATGCCCCTGCCCCGCGTCATCAAGGCGCTGACGCGCATCACCGACGAGGAGCTCGCCGCCGCGCCGGCGTTCGCCGAGGTGGCGCCCCACTTGCTCGAGGCGCTGTCACACGTGGACTTCGCGGTGGCCTACAACGCGTCGTTCGACATGGGCTTCTTGCGCGCCGAGCTCGCGCGCGCTGGGGCCGCCCTGCCGCCCGTGCGCTTCCTCGACCCGCTCGCCTGGTCGCGCCGCCTCAACCCCGGCGCCGCCGGTCACAAGCTCGTCGACGTGTGCCGGCGCCACGGCGTGGCGCTCGAGGGCGCCCACCGCGCGCTCGCCGACGCGCGCGCCTCGGGTGAGCTGGCGGTGCTGCTTGGCAGCGCGATCAAAGCTCGTCCTCCCGCGCGCCGCGCATCCCGCGCTCGAGGCGATCGCGCACCCTGAGCAACTGGCGGGCGCGGTATCGGTCGTGGCGGTTCTCGCCGCGCTCGTTCTCGTCGTCGGTGGCGCGATCGACGATCTGCAGCTCGGCCAGGCCGAACACCACGCGCCCGAGATCGGTGCCGCGCTCCATGCGCGCGAGCGCGTCGTCGGGTACGCGGATGGGCACATCCACCACCACGCTGACCACGCGGTAGCTCGGCCCCGAGAACTCGTTCTCGGACTGCAGCGCCGCCTCCTCGTGGCCGAGCCCCACCTGCAAGCCCGAGGCGAGGGCGCGCAGGTGCGGGTGGCTCTCGGTCATGGCGGTGAAGCTCACCAGGCCGTTCACGGTCTGCCCCGGCGCCACGTAGTTGTACGGGAACAGGCGCTGCGTCATGCGCACCAGCAGCTCGACGATGTCGAAGGGGTGCTCGACGACGAAGCGGAAGCGCACGCGATCATGGATGGCGGCCGCGTGGTGCTCCTTCTTGACGAGCAGCTTGGTCACCAGGCTCGACAGCGACTTCTCACCGCCCGTCGCGCCCACGAGCGCGAAGCCGTCGGCCACGAGCTCGCGCGCGAACGCGTCGACCTTGTCGGCGAGCAGCTCCGCCAGCCGCGATTGCGAAAGCGGCAGGCGAAAGCGCAGCTCGCGAGCTTCGATGTGGTGCACGATGTGCATCGTCTTGAGGAGCAGGCACGCGAAGAAGCGGTCGCGCCGCCGGCCGCGCTTCTCGGAGGCGTACAGGAACAGCTCGAGCGGCTCGCACGCCAACAGCTCGGCGGGCACGCGATAGGCGTGCTCGTCGTGCAGGTAGCGCGCGGCCGTAGCGCGTAGCGCGTGCAGGCGGGCCTGGTCGCGCGGGTCGTCGGGATCGCCTCCTTGGAGGCGCACGAAGGCGCGCGCGTCGTCGGTGGTTTCGAACAGCAGGCGGTACCAGTCGACGACGGAGCCGCCGCGCAGGATGAGGCGCACGCGCTCGAGCTCTGCGAGCGACATGGCGCGTAGGCGCGGTCGCCGTTCGAACGAACCGCTCGGCTCGGTGGCCTCGGCCATGGCCGAGGATTAGTTCAGCTTCATGGGGAAGGTGACCGGGATGCCCTTCTTCGAGGCCGGGAACTTGAGCCCTTTGACGACGTCGGTGACGCAGGAGCCCGTGGGCGTGCCCGCGAACTTGTCCTTGGGTGTCGCGGTGGTGACCTTGCCGCTGGGTGCGATGGTCCAGCCCATGGAGATCATGCCGGTCTGCCCCGTCTTCTTGCCGCACGCCGCCACCTTCGGCAGCGCGCTCTTCACCACCACCAGCACCTCCGCCTTCGACGGCGTGTCGGGCAGCGCGGCGTCGTCCTGCGCGGGCCGCTTGGTGGCGGCGGCGCCGGGCTTACAGTCGAAGTCGAGCACGGGATCGCAGCCCTTGCCGGGCGCCTTGGCCTCGGCCACCGCTGCCGTCGGCTTGACCTTTTCGCCCTTCTCCGCCTTCTCGACCTTCCTGGCCGTCGGCGCGGCCTTCTTCACGGCGACCTTGTCCTCCGCCGCCTTGGCCGCGCCGTCGGCTGGCGGGGTGTCGGTGCCCGGATCGGCGGCCGCGACCGCGCCTGGATTCTCGGCAGCGACCGGGGGTTTCGCCGTGTCGGGCGGCGCCTCGACCGCAGCCACGGCGTCGGGCTTGGCCTCGGCCTTCGTCTCGGGCTTGGCGTCGGGCGTGGCGTCGGGCTTCGGGTCCGGCTTGGCGTCGGCACCGCCGATGGGCACGAGCTGCCCGTCGACCATCACGTAGTTCTTGCCGTCGGGCCCAACGACCTTCTTTGGCTCGTCGCCGCCGCGGGTGGCCAACACCACCACCAGCGCGGTGATGACCAGGAACAGCCCGCCGCCACCGGCGATGCCGCCGATGAGAAGCGGGGAGAGCTTGCGGCCGCTGTCCGCCGGTGGCCGGGTCTGGAAGCCGGGCTGGGGCGGGAACGTCGGCGCCACCGGCGGCGGCTCGTACGTCGAGCGCGACGCGAGCGGCGGACGCGACGCCATGGGATCGGTGATCTCGGGGCCGGCGTCGAGCTCCGGCTTGGCGCCGAGACCCCCGAAGATGGGCGCGTTGAGCGACGCGTCGTCTGCGGGGCGCAGGTCGTCGTCGGCTGGGGGCAGCGGTGCGTCGATGCGCTTGATCTCGTCCTGCACCAGCGAGGCGAGCGCGCTCGCGGCGCCCGGCCGCCACTCGGGCTCGGCGGCTGCCTGCGCGACCAGCGGTGGCGATGACGACGACGACGCCTTTGGCGCAAGCGCGGAACCCAAGCTCCCCAGGCCCATGCCGGCGGCCGCCTCGGCCAGGTTCGCCGCCTGATAGACGTCGGTGAGGCCGTGGGGTCGCCACGCGGGGTCGTCGGGCTGCTCGTCGAAGGGGCTCTTGCCCGGCGCTTCCTCGTCGCTGAACGAGGCGCCGACGTCGGGCGCCGCCGACGCGCGCGTGCGCGGCCGCTCGTCGTCGACGCTGATGCGGGGCATGGGGACCTTGTCGAACAGCGCCCGGATCTCGGGCACGTCGGCGGCCGCCTCCCAATTCTCCATGCCCACCTTCCACACCAGGCTGTCGCGGTCCACGCGACCGCCCTCGATGTGGCGCCCCACCTCGGCGACCGACAGGGGCCCCACCTCCTGCTCGTCGATGGCGACGTGCCAGACCTGCTCGGCCGGGCCGTCGTCGGCGCCTGCCGGGGGCTTCACCACGAAGCCGTCGCCCGGTTGATCTGGCGGCGGACCATGCGCCAGGCCCAGCGGGCCCTCGGCGGAGTCGTCGAGCGTGCCCTCGGTGGTGCGCTGCGCGGTCTTCTTGCGCAGCGCGGCCATGGCGTCGGCGTCGAGCACGCGGGTGGGGCCGCGGTGATCGTCCTCGGCGGGCTCTTGCGTCGTCATGGCGGCGCCCTGGGCGTCGAACATGGCGTTGAAGGCGCCGCTCAGCTGGTCCGACAGCAGGTCCTCGTTGGGCGGCGGCGCCGCCTTGGCCGCCTGCGCCTCGTCGGCCACCGGTGGCGGCGGCGCCGTCATCTGCGGCGGCGCACCGAGCTCGGTGCGGTCCGCCGACGGTTCGCCGTCGGGCTCCGACGGCGCGTGCGCATGGGCGCTCAGCTGCGTGGTGTCGCCGAACATCGAGATGGGCGCGGGCGCGCGGTGGTTGCCCGTGGGCTCGGGCTCCGGAGGCGCGGTCTCGGGCGCGCGCGGCAGCGCGGCCGCCACGGGGTCGGTGGGGCCGCCCACCGCGAACGCGTTGTGCTCGCCGGCACGAAACGGGTCCTGGTCGTCGGTGGGCGCGCCGTCGGGGATGGCGGCGCGCAGCGCTTCGAGGCCGGCCGGCGCGGAGCCGGCCTGGGTGGAGTCATCGGAAGGGGGCGGCGGCGCGGGCGACGGTGCGCTCACCGACAGCTCCGTGCGCCCGTCGTCGAGCTCACCGGAGCCGGCCTCGTCGCGATCGGCGACGCGCTCCTCCTCGACGGCAGCGCGCTCGCTGGCCTTGTCGCCGTCTTTGGCGGCCTTGTCGGCGCTCTTGTTCGGCCGAACGATGATGACGTGCTGGCACTTCTTGCACTTGACCTTGACGCCGCGCTTGCCGACCTTCTCGTCGGCGATCATGTACTGGGCGTGGCAAGCGTCGCACTCGAATTTCATCGTCCACCCGTGCCCCGAAGACAGACCGAGCGACCGGCAACCCCGGACCGTCCCACGTCAAACGACGCCCGCAGCGCGTCGATCTGATCCGCTCCCTGGAAGGCTAACGACCCGGAATCACCGAGGTCAAATGCTCGTCGACGCGGCGCGGCTCCCACCATGGAGCCCAGGGTGCGACGCCGGCGACCTCCGCGCTCAGGAGCCAATCGCGGTGCCCAGGCGCGTGCGCAGCTCGAAGCTGTCGTCGCTGACGGCGAAGCGCAGCAGCTCCGAGATCTTGTCCTCGGGCCGAATGGGGATGGCCGCCGGGTCGGGCATCTTGGCGAGGGCCGCGCACAGCTCGATGTCGCCCGTGAGCACGTAGCCGGCGCGCACGGCCGTGTGCTCCATGCCCTCGAGGAAGGGCTTGGTGTTGACCGCCTGCTTGAGCTTCAAGAGCTCGGTGACGTGAGGTCGGAGCGCGTTCTGCAGCGGCGCGCCCAGGCGCGAGAGCGCCTGCTCGAAGCGCTGCAGCTCCGCTGGGTCGCCGCGCGCCGGGTAGCGTGGGTCGACGAAGCGCATGGCGACGTCGATGAGGGTGTTGAACCGCTGCGCGCCGAGCGTTCGCGGCAACACGAACACGGGGCGCAAGGCGCACAGCTGGCGGCCGATGGTGAACCACAGGCGGGCGCGGTTGGTCTCGCCGAGCAGCGGGCTCGCCTTGCCCATGGCGAGCGTGGGCTGCTCCAAGCACAGCGGCGAGAGCGGCTCGGCGCTGTTGGCCTTGGCGTACAGCTCGAAGCCGCCGGTGGCGAGGACGCCGCGCACGAGCTTGAGCTGGTTGACGAAGTAGCTCTGCACCGGCGCGTCGAGGTCGACGCGCTCCCAGTCGGTGCCGCGCTTCTTGTCGAGGCCGTAGTCCTTGGGCTGGTACGCGAGCACGCTGCCCGCGGTGCGCCAGAGGATGGCGCTGATGGCCGCCACCGGCGTGCGCGCCGCCGGGTGGAGCAGCAGGTTGTCCCAGAGCTTGTCGGTCATGGCGCGCTTGGGCTGGCCCGGCAGCTGTTTGGCGTACAGCTGCATGACCTCGAGCTCGCTGGGCTGCGCCTCGCCGCGCACCTTGAGGGCTTGCGCGTATACGTACGCGCGATCGAGCGCCTTCTTCGCGAGCGCGATGCGCAACAGCTCGTGCAGCGCGCGCCCGGCCTTCTGCGGCGCGAGCGTAAGCAGACGCTGGTAACACGCCGCGGCCTCATCGGAGCTCTGCGGGGTGCGCGCCAGCAGGTCGGCGAGGACCTCCACGTTGTCGGCGGCGTCGGGCTTCATCTTGACGACGACGCGATAGGCCTGCGTGGCGCCCTCGAGGCTGCGCAGGCGGAACCGGTACAGGTCGCCGAGGTTCTTCCACAGCACCTCTTTGATGCCCGCGCGCGTGTCGGGGATGCGCTTGAGCATCGCGATGTAGTTCTCTTCCAGAGCGGGCCAGTTGCCCGTCGACGACAACATGGTCTCGAGGGACTCGAACGCCTTGACGAAGTTCGGATCGAGGTCGAGCGCCGCGTTGAAGTACTGCACCGCGCGCGACTCGTTCTTGATCTCGTCGCGATAGACCTCGCCGAGCGTCTGGTTCAGGCGCACGCGCGCCTTCTCGTCTTGCTCGACGCGCACCAGCTCCTCGAGCACCTCGACGGCGCGGGGCCCCTGGCGGGTCTGGCGATAGAGCCCGAGCAGCGCCTCGAGGATCTCCTTGTCGCCCGGCTTCTGGCGGTTGGCGTCTTCGTAGGCGTCGATGGCGCGGTAGGGATCGTCGAGGTCGCCCTTGCCGAGCCGCCCGATCTCCATCAGCAGCGCCGAGCGCTCGTCGCCGAACACCAGCGGCACCAGCCGCATCAGCGTCTCGTAGGCCTCCTCGAAGTCCTTTGCGGCCACGTGAATGGTGGCGAGCAGGCGCAGCGAGGGCGGGTGGCTCGGATCGAGCTCGAGCGCCTTGTCGAGGTTCTTGGTGGCGCGATCGTCTTGGCCGAGCTTGTGGTTGAGGTCGGCGAGCTGCTGGTAGTAGTCGACCACCTCGGCATCGGTGAGCCCGTCGCGGTGGTGGATGAGGATCGCCTGATAGACCTTGGCGGCGTCTTCCCATCGGCCCGCGCGGGACAACGCCGAGCCGAGCCCCTCGAGGCCCGGGAGGTAGGTGGCGTCGAGCTCGTACGCTCGCTGGTAGTTCTTCAGCCCCTTGGCCTCGTGGCCCAGACGCTCGCACACGTAGCCGAGGCGGTAGTGCTGCCGGCACAGCTCGGCGGCGTCGGTCTGCGGATCGAGGCGCTCGACGATGATGTCGAGGAGCTGCTCGGCGCGCTGCCACTTCTCGTCGCGGTAGGCGATGTCGGCCAGGGGCCGCGCCGCCGGCAGGTGATCGAAGGTGATGGCCAGCGCCTTCTCGAACTCCGCCTCGGCGCCCTCGAGATCGGCGAGCGTCTCTTGCAGAAACACGCCGGTCTCGGTGTGCAGCTCCGTGCGGCGCGCCTCGTCTTCCGTGTAGGTGGCCTCGGCACGCAGCCAATGGAGGCGCTCCTGGCTGTCGCCACGCTGGGCCGCGATGTTCTTGAGCGCCTGGATCGACGGCACATGCCCGGGCTCGATGTCGAGCGCCGCCTTGTACGCCGTGACGGCGTTGCCCGGGTCGAGCAGCATCTGCTCGTTGATGGTGCCGATGCGGTGGTAGATCTCCACCGCCTCCTTCGAGGCGCCCAACAGCTGCGCCTCTGCTTGCAGCTTCTCGAGGGCGTTGAACCAGTTGCCGCTCTTCTCGTACAGCGCGCCCAGCGCGTGGATCGCGTCTTGCGAGCCGGGGTCGAAGTCGAGGGCCGCGTTGTACACCTGCTCGGCCTTGTCGGTGCGATCGAGCTCGGCGGCGTACACCTGGCCCATCTCGACGTACAGGCGCACGATCTCGCGCGGATCACGCACGAACGAGATGTGCTTCTCGATGATGTCGACCAGGTCGTCCCACTGCTTGCGCGCGCGGTACAGGCGCTCGAGGTTCTCGGCTGCCTTCACGTTCTGCGGGCTAATCTCGAGGATGCGCCGGTTGGCGTCGATGGCCATGCCAGCGTCGTCGAGCCCCTCTTCCCAGGTGGCGCCGATCTTGAACAGCAGGTGGACGGCCTCGTCGGCGCCTGGCGCCAGCGCCACCAGCTTCTCGAAGATCTGCACCAGATCCTGTGGCCGGTTCAGGTTGGTGAACAGCCGCTCGAGCGCGCGCAGCGCGCCCACATGGCCCGGATCCTCGTCGAGGATCGAGCGATAGGTCGCGATCGCCTGCTCTGCGCTCGCGAGCTGGTTCTCCCAGATGCCCGCCGTGCGCATGCGCACGGCCATGCGCTCGTCGACGGAGTCGCACAGCTCCTCGGAGCGGCGCAGCACGGCCACCAGCTGCTGCCAGCGCTCGGTGCGCTCGAGAATCTCGGCGAGGTCGCGGGTGGCCGCCGGGTCGCGTCCATCGAGCTCGAGGATGCGCTTGTAGGCGCCGATGGCGCCCTCGACGTCATGCGCCTTCTCGTCGAGCGTGCGCGCCACGCGTCGCAGCATCTCGATGCGCCCGGCCGCGTCGCTCGCCTGCTCGGCGCGCCGCTCGAACATGGTGACGACGTCGGACCAGCGCTCCTGCGACTCGTAGAGCGCCACCATGCCATCGAGCGCGCCGCGGCTCGAGGCGTCGTACTCGAGCGCGCGCTTGAAGTGCAGCTCGGCGTCGGCGGGGCTGCCGAGCTGCTTCCACGCCAGCTCGGCCATGCGCAGGTGGAGGTCGACGATGCGGCGCTCGTCGGTGATCTGCGCGAGCGCGTCGTCGTAGATGGTGACGAGCTCGTCCACGCTGTCCGTGGCCAGCGCCAAGCGGTCCATCCACGAGGCCAGCGCGGGATCGTCGTAGTTCTCGCGGAACGCGCGGCAGGCGGCCAAGAACGCCAGCGGCTGCTGCGCGAGCTTGTCCTCGTAGATGGCGCCAATCTCGTGCAAGAGCGCGATGCGGCTCGCCGCGTCCGGCGCATGCTTCTGGCGCTCCTCCTTGACGGCCACCAGCTTCTGCCAGGCCTCGCCGGCGCTGTAGATCTCGCACAGACGTGTGTAGGCGCGCTCATGGCGCGGCTCGACCTGCAGCACACGCTCGTACGGACCAGCCGCCAGCGCGGGCCGCCGTAGGTTCTCCTCGAAGAGCGACGCCAGCTCGATCAGCTTGGTCACGCGCGCGCGCCCCTCGGCTTGTTGCGCGCTCCTCTCGAGGACGTCCGCCAGCTCCTCCCACGCCTCGCCGGCGCGGAAGATCCCCGCCAGGCGCTCGAGCTGCGCGGGCGAGTGCGGCTCGATGTCGAGGATGCGGCGCCCGGTCTCGATGGCCTCAGCGCGCTTGCCGAGGCGCTGCCCGAGGATCTCGGCGAGCTGGAAGCGTAGATCCTTGAGCTGCTCGGTGTGCGTGGTGGTCCGCATCATCTTGCGGATCAGGGCCACGAGCTCTTCGTTGCGGCCGAGATCGGCGAACAGGCGGCGCAGCGCGTTCAGGCTGCCGACGTTGTTCGGGTCGAGCTCGAGCACCTTCTGGTGCCGCGCCACCGCCTCTTCCTTGCTGCCGAGGTGCACCAGCACCTCGCCGACCTTGGTCGTGAGCGCCGACACCTGCGCCGGGTCGCGCTCGGTGGTGAGGGCGGCCTCGTACAGCGCCTTGAGCTCGGTCCACTTCTCCGCGGCGGTGTACAGGCGCTCCAGCGTGGTGAACGTGGCGTCGCTCGACGAGCGGCTCGGTGCCTCGGCGCGCAGCGCCTCCCATAGCGGGGTGGCGGCAGCGACGTCGTTGAGCTGGTCGGCGAGCAGCGTGGCCAACCGTCGCCGCGCGCGCTCGAAGCCCTCGGCGTCGCCGCGCTCCTGGCAGGCGGCGACCTCCTCCTCCACGAGCCCGCGCAATGCCCCGAAATTGCCCCGCTGCTCGAGCTGATCGATGAGCAGCGCGCGCGCGCGCGCGTTCCCCGGGTCCAGCCGCCGCGTCTCGTCGAGGAGTGGCAGCGCCTCGTCGGGTCGCGCCAGCGGACCCACCAGGCTCGCCGCCAGCTCCACCAGGATCGGCGCGCGCTCGGCGGCCTCGTCCTTGAACATCAGGCGCCGGCGCAGCACCTTCTCGTGGTCGGCGTGACGCCCGACGCGCGGGTAGAGCGCCGACAGCGCCTCGAGCGGCACCAGGCGCCCGGGTTGCTTCTCGAGGACGGCCTCGTAGATCGCCACGGCCTTGTCGAGCTGCTCGTTGGCGGTGAGGGCGGCGCCAGCGGCCTCGCGCAGCTCGGCGGCGAGCGCGTTCTTGCCCGACATCTCGGCCGACAGCGCCTCTTCCTCGTAGAGCTCGCACAGCTCGTCGACCACATCGGCCGCTGCGCCGAGGCGGTTGAGCCGCTCGCGCAGCTGCGGGTCATTCGGGTCGACGCGCACCGCCCGGCACAGCGTCATGAACGCGAGGTCGGGCGCGGACAGCTTGTGCTCTTGCAGGTCGGCGATGCGCACCAGGAGCTGGAACAGCGCCTTCTTGTCGCCTTGGCGCTCGGTCTCGGGCACCTGCGCCTGCAGGATCTCGACGGCCTTCTCGAAGTCACCCGTGCGCTCGTACGACTGCATCAGGTAGATGGCGCCGTCGAACTTGCCCGTGTGCCGTTGCTCGATGCGGTTCTCGAGGTACTCGCGCGTCTCCTTGTGGTCGGGCGCGTCGTGCAGCACCGCTTGGAACTGGATCAGCGCCTCCTCACCGAGCCCGAGGTGCTTGTCGAGGACCATGCCGAGCTGGAAACGCGCCTGGAGCGAGCGTGCGCGATCATTGGGCGACAGCGCGGCCAGCTCGCGCTCGAGCGCTTCGGCCACCTCGGGCCAGCGACCTTCGTGTTCACAAGCGTCGGCGAGCGCGCGCAGCGCGCCGGTGTCCTGCGGCGCCAGCTCGAGCACCTTGGTGATCGTGCCGATGGCCGACGCGTAGTCCTTGAGCTGGTTGAGCTCGAGGGTGGCCGCCTCCGAGAGGAAGTGGCGCGCCGCGTTGGCGTCGGTAGCGCGCACCAGCTCGGCCTTGCGCTTGATGGTGGTGGCCAGACGCGCGACCTCCGCGGAGACGCGGTATAGGCGCTCGATGCGCTCGAGGAGCTTCAGGCGATCGCCGTCGGGGTGCCGCTGCGCCGTCGCCGCCTGGAAGCCGAGGTCGTAGAACTCGGCCGCGCGCAGCGGCTGCCCCACGCCGCCCTCGTACAGCTCGCCGCAGCGGACCGCGTAGCCCACGCGCTGCGGGTGCTCCATGGGCAGCGCCTCGATGATGTCCTCGTACAGCCCAAGCAAGCTCTCGAGGTCGTGCAAGCGCACGCTCAGGCGTTCGGCGCGATCGCGCAGCTTGTCGTCGGCGGGGTCCTCACCGAGCGCGCGTGACAGCGTCACCATCGCCTGCTCGGGACGATCGAGCATGCGCTCTTCGATGTCGACGATGCGTACCCACAGCCGCTTGCGTTCTTTGGCGTCGCGCTCGACGTCGAGGCGCAGACGCAGCACCGGGCCGAGCTCGCCCCACGCTGCCGCCGCCTCGAAGCGCGGCTCGAGCAGCACCGCCAGCTGGCCGCGCAGGCGCGTCGCCTCGGGCCGGGTGTCGGTCGAGAGCAGCAAGAGCGCGCGCGTGCCGAGCGCCGTAATCGACTCGGCCGACGGCGTTGCGAGCGCCAGCTCCTCGAGCGCCTGCAGCGCGCCGTCGAAGTCGCGCACGCGCTCGAGCTGCAGGTACACCAAGCGCGCCAACACCGCCGCGCGCTCCTCGGGGGTCGGCGCCTCCTGCGCGAGCCAGCCCAAGAGCTCGCCCAGCTCAGGCCAACGCTCCGCGCGGTTGTAGAGACGCTCGAGCGTGACGCGCGCACCCTGATCGCGAGTGTCGAGGGTGAGCACCTGGCGCGCCGACTCGATGGCGCCGGCCAGGTTGCCGAGCTGCTCGTCGACATCGCAGCGCTCGCCCAGGGTCTCCTTGGCCAGCTCGACGTTGGCCTCGCGCGTCGCGGCGGCTGCCAGACGCGCGAGCGCGTCCGACAGATCCTCGGCGCGATTGGCGCGACGCGTGAGCCGCACCAGGTCTTGCAGCGTCCCCACGTCGTCGGCGCCGGCCTGAACGGCAGCGAGCAACCGCTCGCGCGCGGCCTCGGGCTCGCCTTGCACGCGCTCGGCCACGTCGGCGATGCGCTTGTGCAGCGCGATGCGCGTGGCGGCGTCGCGCACCGAGTCGAGGACGTCCTCGTACACGAGCGCCAGCGCCTCGACGTTGTCGGTGACCTCGGCCAGGCGCTCGGCCTCGCCGCGCAGCGACGCGTCGTCGGGCAGCTCCTTGATGGCGCGGCAGATGGTCATGAAGCCCAGCGCCGGCTGGCCGAGCTTCTCTTGCACCTGCGCGATCTCGAGGAGGAGCGTGGCGCGGGCCGCGTGATCCGGCTCGGCCGACAGGCGCAGCTCGATCATCTGCGGCACACCGGCCAGGTCACCTTGTGCACGCAAGACGTCCTCGAGCAGGGCCGCGGCGTCGCCCACGGGCGGCGCGCCGCGCGTGCGCGCATGCTCCACCAGCACCTCGAGCGCGGGTCGCAGATCCTGCACGTGCGGCGCCTCGCGGACCGCGGCGCGCAGCACGTCGAGCGCACCGGCGGGATCGCCTCGGCGACGCAGCAGCAGCACGCCCAAGCGCGCGCGCAGCGTCACGCGCGCCTCCGCGAGAGGCTCGATGTCGGTGCGCGCGTTCAGCACCTCAGCGAGCGCCGCCGAATTGCCCGTGCGCTCGTAGAGGTCGTCGAGCGCCTTGAGGGCCTCGGCGTCGCGCCCGTCGACCTCGAGGATTTGGCGGAGCGCCTGCTCCGCGCCCGCATCGTCGATGACGAACAAGAGGCGCGCCATCTCGAAGAGCGCCTCGCGTCGCGCCGTCGCCGACGCTGCCGTGGCAGCGCGACGGGCGAGCACCTCCACGAGCGCGCGCTTGTCAGCCTCGGCGCGATGCACCTTCTCGAGCGCGTTCAGCGCCGCGCTGTCGGCCGGATCCAGGCGCAGCAACGCCTCAGCCACGCGCACCTGTGCGTCCTTGGCGTCGATGCGCTCGGCCACCTGCGCCGCCTCGCGCAGGAAATGCATGGCGGTATCGCGTTCACGCCCGACGTGCGCCTCGGCCACGTCCTCGAGCACCTCGAGCAGGTCCGCCCACGCCTCGGTCTGCTCCGCCAGCTGGCTGAGGCGCGTCAGGCGCTCTGGGGTGGGAGCGTCTCGGAGCGCTCGGCTGGTGGCCATGAACGCGAGCTGCGGCACGCGCAGCGCGTTCTCGTGCATCGCCGAGATCTCATCGAGCAACTGCGCGCGCTCCTCGCCGGCCGCGCGCTTGGTGGCGGCGATCTCGAGCGACTCGACCAGCGGCTGCCACGCCTTCTGCGCGCGGTGGTGCTCGATGATGGCGTCGAGCGCCTGGCGCCCGGCGTCGTCGTCGCGACTGGCGATGCGCTGCAACGCTTCGCCGGCGCGCGCCGTGTTGTTGCCGTCGCGCTCCACGCGCAGCGACTCGGTGAGCGCGGCGACGGCGCCGCCCACGTCGTTGGCGCGCAGCAACAGCAAGCCGAGCTCCGTGAGGAACGCGGCCTTCTGCGGCGGGCTGGTCTGCAACAGCGCGCGCCGCTCGAGGACGGCGGCCAGCTCGGGCGTGTCAGCGTGGCCCAAGCGCAGACGCGCCTCCAGGCGCGCCAGCACGCCGTCATCCTCGGGGGCGAGCGCGTGCGCGGCGCGTAGGGTATCGAGGCCTCGCGGGTCGTCTTCCAGCGACTCGAAGTACACCTCGGCGAGGTCGAGGAGGTGCGCGAGCTTGGCCGCGCCCGTCGAGAGCTCGGCGAGCTTCTCGACGCAGCTCGCGAGGCCGCGCGCGTCATTGCGCCGCTCGCACAGCGCCGCCATGCGCTCCCAGGGGCCGGTCGCTTGCGGTTGCAGCGACGCGATGTAGCGCAAGGCCTCGATGGCGCCGTCGAGATCGCCGCGCTTCTCGGTCAGCTCCGCCAAGCGCTCGGCGTAGCGGAGCGCGACCTCCGGCTTCGCGTGGCCGCGCAGCTCGTGATAGAGCGCCGCCAATTCCTCGACGCGCCCCAGGGCACCCACCAGCGCCTCGAGGTTGGCGCGTGCCTGATCATCCTCGGGATCGGCGGCCAGCTGCTTGAGCTGCACCGTGAAGGCCTCGTCGGGCTGCTCGAGCTGCTCGACGAAGATCGTGGCCAGCTGCGCGACGAGCGCGCGGCGCGCCGGCGGGCTCTGCTCGAGCGAAAGCTGCACGCCGAGGACGTGGGCGCGGCCGCCAACGTTCCCCTGCGCGTCGTACTTCTGCAGGAGCGAGCGTGCCGCGGCGGTGCGTTCGGAGGTGGAGGCCCCGGCGTCGTCGAGCACGGCGCGAATTCCGGCCAGTGCTTGCGCTTGCCCCTCGTCGTTGGCGAGCGCCGCCTCGTACGCCTGCAGCGCTTCGCGGAACTTACCCTGCGCGCGCAGCACATCGCCGAGCTCGGCGCGCGCGGCGCTGCGCTCCTTGCCGGCGAGCTGGCTCGCCATCTCACCGAGCGCCCACGCGAGCTGGTCGAGCGCGCCGTGGTCGCCTGCGTCGCGCTCCTTCTGGTACACCGCGATCAGGTGCCGTAGCGCCGCGTTGCGTGCGTCGCCCGTCGGCGCCTTCTTGCTCTTGAGCGCCTGCTCGAGCCACGGGCGCGCGGCCGTGACGTCGTCGAGCCGCTCGGCGAGCACCAGGCCGAGCCGCGCGGCGAACGGCCCGGCGTCGTCGGCCGACGTCACGGCCATGCGACGTTGCAGCACGTCGACCAGCTCGGTCCAGGCGTCGCGCTTGGCATAGATGTCGGCGAGCGCGTCGAGCGACGCCACCGCGTTCGGCGTCTTCTCGAGGATGGCCTTGTGGGCGTCGATGGCGCTGGCCTGGTCGCCGAGCACGCCGTCGAGGAGCTGGGCGCGCCGCTCCATCATCTGGTTCTTCTGCGGCCCATCGGGCAGGCGATCCGCCGCCGTGGCCAGCACCTCGGAGAAGCGCGCGTGCGCGTTGGCCGATTGCGCCAACCGCACGCACTCGGCGAGCACCTCGGCGCTGGCGGGCTGGTCGAGCAGCGCCTCGGCCCAGGCGTCGAACGCCTCGCGGGGCGCGCGCAACCGATCCTCGAGGATGCCGGCCATGGCCTGCGCCAACGCCGCGCGCCGCTGCGGCTGCTCCTCGGCCGCGTGGCGCAGCGCCATCATCTCGACCTGCTTGCGGAAGGCGCCGACCTGCGCGTAGTAGGGCTGGAGCGCCTCGGCGATGGGTACCACCTGCGTGCCGCGCGCCACGAAACGCTCGAGCGCGCGCAGCACCTCCACGTCGCTCTCGCCTGCCCGGGCCTTGGCCTCGTGCAGGCGCAAGAAGAGCTGCGCGGCGTCGTCGCCACGCACCAGCTTCTCCTCGTAGATGCGCGCGAGGCGCCCCATGGCCGCCAGCGCTTCGGCCTCCGCCGCGGGCTGCGTCGCCGCCAAGTCCTGCTCCACACGCACGCGCCGCTCGAGCGCCTCCGCCAGCTCGGGCCAGCGCTCGTGCTGCTTCAGCAGCGCCTCGAGCTTGTCGTGCGCCGCGCGCACGCCGCTGTCGAGCTCGAGCACCTCGCGCAGGCGGGCCGCGGCGTCGTCGGTGCGCCGGAGCTTGACGAGGACGTCGGCCAACACGAGCAGCGCGGCGACGCGCTCGCGCGGTTCGTCGGTGGCCTTGAGGCGACCCTCGAGCACCGCGGCGTGCTCCTCGGGGCTCGCGTCGCGAGCCATCAGCGCGTCGAGCAGGCCGAGCGCGTCCTTGTCGCGCGCGTCGGTCTCGAGGAGCTGATCGATGACGCCGCGGGCGCGCTTGCGATCGCCCGCCGCCAGGAAGAGCTGCGCCGCGCGTACGCGCAGGCGGCGGCCATCGGCAGGCGCGCGCTGAGCGGCCTCGAGGTAGGTCTGCGCCAGGTCGCCGGTGCGCGCCAACGCGTCGCCCAAGCGGCCGAGCTCGGCCTCGAGGCTCTCGCGGGGCTGCAGCACGAACAGCCGCCGAGCTGCGTTGAACGCCTTGTCGGGCGCGGCCAGGCTGCCCTGGTAGAGGCCCATGAGCCGCTCCAGCAGGCGCGCCTCGAGCGCCGGGTCCTGCTTGCGCGCCTGCTTGAGCTGCTCCTCGAGGATGTCGGCCAGCTTCGGCTCGTGCCCTTGCCGGTCGTACAGCTCGGCCAGCTGCGCCACCACCGTGTCGTCGTCGGGCTCGAGCTCGTGCAGCTGCTCGAGGCGCTCGGCGGCCTTGGTGTGGTCTTTGATCTCGGCCTCGTAGAGGCGCGCGAGCTGCCGCAGCGTGGCCTTCTTGGCAGCCAGGTCGCTGGTCTCTTGGAGGAACGCCTCCATTACGACCGCGGCTTTGTCGTAGCGGCCCTGCTCGAGGTGCAGCTCGGTGAGCGCGTGGATGGCGGCGACGTTGCGCGGATCGACGCGTCGCACCTTCTCGTAGGCCGCCGCCACGTCGTCGGGCGACGCGCCGCGCTCGGCGAGCAAGAGCGCCACGAACAACCACATGTCCACCGCGACGTCGACGGCGCGGACGGCCTCGGCTTGCTTCTTCAGGCGCTCGATGAACTCGGGCAGCTTGCCCTCGTCGCGCGCCAACGCCTCGAGGAACTTGAGCGCCGGTCGATAGCCCGGGGACAGCAACAGGCACTTCTCGACGTTCTGATCGATCTGCGGGTCCTTGGGCGCATAGGCAGAGTACACCTGCGCGATGGCGAGGTAGCGGCGCGCGGCTTCGCGCTTGTCGCGCGCGTCGAGCGCGGCGTCGCGCAGGCGACGCACGTGGTCCTTCCAGGCCTGCGGGAAGTTGTCGACGTCGGCTTGCAGCGATTTCGCGCGAGCCAGCTCGGGCTGCAGCCGCTCGGCGCGCACCGCCGCGTCGCGCGCCACGGTGTGCGCGCTCGGCCGCACCAGCAGCGTCTCGCCGATACGCAGGTAGAGGTCCGCCAGGTCCTTGCGCGTGGCGTCGTCGCCGCCGCCAAACGCGGGGTCGGTGAGCTGCTCCACCTCGAGGTCGAGCAGCTGCTTGGCCTGCTCCTCGCGGCCTTGCTCGAGGTAGATGCGCGCGGCCTTGCGCACGGCGGTGCGGTTCTTCCGATCGGCGCGGAACGCCGCTTGGTAGTGGATGAGCGCTTGCTGCGGCTGCGCCAGCGGCCCCGCGGACAGGTCGCCCATGCGCTCGAGGAGGGCCGCCTTCTTGCCCTCGTCGGCGACCAGGCTCGCCAGGCGCTGCAGCGCCGCCAACGCCGCCTCGTGGTGCCCGGCGGCCTCGTGGAGGTCGGCGCGACCGAGGAGGATGTCGGCGGTCGACCCGAAGCGCTCCTCGGCGCGCACGAACAGCGCCACGGCGTTCTCGACCTCGCCCGGTGCTTGACGGTGCGCCTCGAGCGCCTGCACGAGAATCGGCACGGCGCTGGCTATGTCGCGCACGCCGCCGAGCGCCTCGGCGAGCTTCGAGAGCCCAACCTTGGCGTCCCCGCTGGCGATGGCCTGCGACGCAGACTGCAGCGCGGCCTGCACGTCGACCCCGTCCGCCGGCGGGGCCAGCTCGAGCGGCTCGGGCTGCGCGGTGGGCGGGGTCGAGCTCATCAGAAGGTGTACTTGAGGGTCGGGTAGAGCTGGAAGCCGAAGGCCATGGGCGCGATGAGCGCCTGGAAGTCGACCTCGAGGCCGATCGAGAGGTGCCGGAGCTTGGTGTAGTACTCGATGCCGAGGGACGCGTCGGTGTGCACGCTGCCCACGGCGCCGCCGGCGAGCTCCGGCGGGAACCAGAGCGCGTAGCCGGCGCCGGCGCGCACGAACGAGAAGAAGCGCTGGTCCTCGGAGGTGATGAAGTCGAAGCGGATGGCCGCGCCCGGCGCGAAGTGCGCGAGATCGCCGGTGATGCCGCCCTGCTGTGCCTGCTCGGCGTCGATCTCGCCCTCGTTGAAGTTGGCGAGCACGAAGCCCTCGAGCTGCACGTTGTTGAGCACGTCGTAGCCGACGCGCACCCCCATGCGCGTGCCCGGGTGCACCCAGTTGGGGTTGAGCTCGACCATGCCCGCGCCCGGCAAGTTCAAGTAGTAGTTGGGACCGTAGTCGACCGAGACGTAGAAGCCGCGCTCGATCTCGTCGATCTCGGCGACGCGCGTGTCGCCCTTGATCTCCTCGCCTGCGCGCGGCTCCTCGGCGTTCGACGACAACCCTTGCGCGCGAGCACCGCCCGCGACCGAGAGCATCACCGCACACCAAACGCCGAGCGATCTGCCGTGCGCAGATGCCATGTGCCGTCCTCGCTGTTCGGACGGCTATAGCGCGTTTGCCGGGGCTACCGCCAATTCCCCAGCGTCGTCGCGGGGGAAGAAGAAGAAGACGGAGGACACGAAGGAGAACAAGGAGAGGGAGAGGGAGAGGGAGAGGGCGAAGGCGAAGGAGCAGAAGGGGACGGGGAAGGACAAGGACAGGAAGAACGAGAAGAAGAGGAAGATGGGGCTTGCCGCCATGCCGTCATGGGGAGTCGCTGCTCTCGCGAGAGCATGCGGCGGTGCCGTCATCGGGCGCGGCGGTGGCGGGTTCGAGGGCGAGGTGCTTGGCACGCGGTCCCCCTCCTCGATCCTCCCCCGTCCCGGGGGAGGCCGTGCTAGGTCGGCCATAGCTCGTCGACAACCGCACCGCGTCGACGCGTGGGTCGCAGCTCGGCCGTGGTCGAGCTTCGCGGCGGGAACACGACCCCGACGCTCCGCCAGCCGCGCCGGCACGGCCTCCCCCGGGACGGGGGATGATCTAGGAGGGGGACCGCGACCACCGGCCAGCGTTGGTACCCGCCACCGCCGCCCTCCATGAAGGCACCGCCGCATGCTCTCGCGAGAGCAGCGACCCTCCGTGACGGCGAAGCGAAAAGCCCAGCTTCTTCTTCTTCCGCTGCTGCTGCTTCTGCGCCACCGTCGTCGTCAGCCGGACTGCTTGAAGACGAAGGGGTAGTTCACGATCACGATGCCGCCACCCTTGGGCTTCGGGAACACCCAGGTCTTGATCTTGGTGGCCAGGCAGCCCTCGACGTTGGCGTTGCGCATCTGCGTCTCCGCCGTCTGCGCCTGCGTGACCTTACCCTCGCCGTTGATGACCCACTTCATCACGATCTTGCCGAAGATGCCGGGCGTGCGGGTCAGCTCCTTCTCGTAGCAGTAACGGATCTGCGACGCATGCTCTTGCACGATGCGCCGGATGATCTCCTTGTCGAGCGAGCCGAGGATGACTGGGGTTCCCTGCGTCATGGTGACGTCGCGGTCGGTCTTGCCGCCGAGGCCACCCTCGCCCGAGCCGTAGCCAGCCTCGCCGCTGCCGCGGCCGCGCGTGCCGATCTTGCCGGTACCGAGGGTGTTGATGCCGGTGCCGCCGCCACCCGGGCCGCCGCCGCGCAGGCCGAGGCCACCCATGCCGGCCGACGCGCCCACGCGTCCGCCGTCGATGCCGCCGAGGGCCGCCTCGAGCTCGCCGCCGCCCGAGTTGTCGCCGAAGATCTGTGCGATGCCGCCGCTCTTGTCGCCGAACAGCGCCGAGAGCTTGCTCGCCACCACCTGCTCGTCGCTTGGCTTCTCGGCCTTCACGGCCATGCGGCTCTTGGTGTCTTCCTTCATCTTCTTGTCGCCGGCCTTGCCCTGATCGAGCTTGTGGGCCTGCTTCTCTTGCTTCGGTCCCTTCAGCTTGTTCAGGAAGCTGTTGTCCTTGGGCGGCGGCTTCAGGATGAGGGTCTGGAACTTCGACGCGTTGGTGAGGAGGTCATCCTCCATGGAGTCGAGGCCCAGCGGCATGAGCGTGACCACGGCGAGCGTGGCCGCGGTGGCGAACATGGTCACCACCGCCGTGTTGGCCCACAGCACGTCGAAGATGGGGGCGATGGGCAGGATGCGCGACTTCGGCACCACGCGCACCTCCAGCGTGAAGTTGCCGAAGGAGATCGTCACCACCGTGTCGTCGGTGAGCGGCAGCGCCGCGCCCTCGCCGTCAGGGGTGCCACCGGCCTGCGCCAGCGGCACGCTCTTGTCGCCACGCGTGAGGTTGCCCGACATGCGCGGCGTGTAGCGCAGCACCCAGCCGCCGCCCTGCGACGAGCGCAGGAGGTCGAAGCTCGACGACGACGCCACGCCCTCGAGCGGCATCTGGATGTCGTCGCTCTTGGCGGTGCCGATGGAGAACTTCGGCACGTTGCGGATGCGCTTGCACTCGATGACGTCGGCGCCCCAGCGCAGCGACACCTCGATGTAGCGGTTCTCGGGCGTGATCCGATCCTCGGGGATCGGCGGCAGCGGCGGCGCCGCCACGATGAGGGCGGGCTGCGGGCCGGTCTCGGCCGTGCGCGGCGGCGTGCTGACGGCGCGGGCCGCGGCCGGCGGCGCGGTG
>CAZONM010000012.1:0-31521 GCA_964580865.1 uncultured Myxococcales bacterium
GCCGCGGGCATCGGGCGCTGGACCAGCCACGACATGGTCGTGAGCCACGGCGGCGACTGGGAGGTGAACTACGGCTTCGACGGCGTGCTGCGCGACGACTCGTGGAAGGTCGACCTCGACACCGGGGTGTGGACGGAGCTCGTGCCGGCGGGCGACGGGGCGCCGTCGCCGCGCGCGGGCATGGCGGTGATGGGCGCGGGGCCCCAGGACGACGGCGACGGCGAGAGCGTGCCGTTCTCGATGTTCGGGGGCATCTGCGGCTACGTCGCCGGGCAGCCGGGACAAGCGATCGTGTGCGACGACACTTACTTCGCCACCGTGTCGGGCTCCACCATCACGTGGGAGCGCTGGCCGGGCGCCACGCCGCCCGCGGCGCGCGTGGGCGCCATGGGCATCGGCATCCACGTGGGCGCGAACCAGCCGCAGTTCCGCATCGTCGGCGGGCGCGCCGCCAACGAGGTCGCGTTGATCGACGACCGGCACTTCCGCTCGAACGGCTCGGTGACGCCGTACTTCGACAACGGCATGTACTCCACCCTCGCGACGCTCGTGCCGCCCGCGCTGTTCGACGCGGCGGTCGCGACCCGCTTCAGCGCCAACGGCACCATCGCCGTGCTGTTCGGCGGTCGCAGCGCCGACTTCACCATCACCAACGGGCTGTGGTGGTCGCCCTACTACCCCACGGGCGGCGAGGTCTGGACCGAGAGCCTGACGACGAGCAGGCCGCCCGCGCGCGCCGGCGCCACCATGAACTACGTGTCGAAGGACGCGCTCCTGGTCTATGGCGGCAAGGCGGACGTGATGACCACGCTCGGCGATCTGTGGCTCATCGACACGCGCTCGCCCGACTCGGACGCGTGGCAGGCGCTCGACGTGACCGCCAGCGCCGTGGGCACAGCGCCGCGCCCCCGCGCGTTCCACTCGGCGCGCTACGACGCCGAGACCGACGTGCTCTGGGTCTTCGGCGGCGACACGGGGCACGGGCCAAACAACCAGCTGTGGAGCCTGGGCCCGCTCGCGCTGTTCCCCGACGTGCCGTGAACCTGCACGGAGCGCCGCGCCCGGCTGTCAGTACACGTTGTACTTGGCGCGCAGCGCCTCGTGCTCGGCGGCGTTCCGCGACGGGTGCAGCACCTTGTTGCTGTCGTGCAGGTAGTAGAGGAACTCGTTCTTCTCGGGGCGCATGGCGGCGGTGAGCGACTCCACCGTGGGCGCGCCGATGGGGCTCGGCGGCAGCCCCACCCTCTCGCGCGTGTTGAAGGCGTCGCTCTTGTCGCGCAGCTTGGCGAGGAACGCCTTGCGATCGTTCCAGTCGGCCAGCTCGTAGCGGCTGGTGGCGTCGACGCCGAGGGCGAAGCCCTTGTCGATGCGCTTCCACAAGATGCCCGCCACCGTCATGCGCTGCTTGGGCATGGGCTCCTCGCGCTCGAGCATCGAGGCCATGATCACGATCTCATCGAGCGTACGACCACCCTTGCCGAGCTCCTCCTTGTGCGGTTGCCAGAAGCGCTCCACGAAGGTGTCGAGCTGCCGCTGGATGAGCACCTCGGGCTTGAAGCCGCCCTCCAGGCTCACGCGGTAGGTCTCGGGATAGAGGTAGCCCTCGAGGCCGCGCGCGGGCAACGGGAACGGCGCCGAGTAGCGCTTCGGGTCGTTGGCCGCCGCGACGTAGGCGCCCGGCGTGATCCAGCCCTTGGCGGCCAAGGCCTCGTCGGTGTCGCGCAAACGCCAACCCTCGATCATCACGAAGGGCGCGTCGTCGGAGATGGGCGCCGCCTCGAGGGCCTTGGCGATCTCGGGGATGGTCATGCGCGCGCTCAGCGCATGCCTGCCGGCCTTGGGCGAGAAGCCCGGGTGCTCGCGCAGGTACACGCGCCAATACAGCGGGCTCTCGATGTAGCCCTGCTCGTGGAGCTCGCGGCCGAGCGCCTGGCCGGTGGCGCCCTTCTTCACCTCGAACACGCGCTCGGGAGCGTCGGCGGGCCCGCGCGCGCTGCCCGCGCCCGCGCGCAGGCGCAGGAAGCCGACCACGCCGACGAGCGCGACGACGGCGAGGAGGAAGACGAGCCCAAGGCCGACCTTCTTGACCTTCATGGGGCGCACGCTACCGCGGCTTCGACCATCGCAACCACCGGGCGCGCGCGCTCATTTCTCGTCGGCGCCGATGTCGGGCGTCTGCGCGCTGCGGCAGTCGCCGTCGAGGTCCACGGCCACCGACGCCGGCAACCCCTGGTACGTCGGCACCGCGGCGCCGACCGCGGGGCTCGACAGCTCGATGTGCCCCGGGAGCGCGGCGAAGCGCGGGTCGCCCGCCAGGTTGCCATCGCCATCGACGCAGTCGGGCGGTCCGCACGTGTTGAGCACGTCGACGTTGGTGGCCGTGAAGGTGCTGTCCGCCACTAGGAGCGCGCCGGTGAACGGGGCGTGGAAGAGGTTGCCGAGCATCAGGAGCTGGCCGTTGTCGTTGCGCACGCAGGCGTCGCCGGGGTCGCCGTCGGTCCACGCGAAGATCGAGTTACGGAGCTCCACGGGCCACGGGCTATTGGTCACGTCGATGAGCGCGGTCGCGCTCGGCTCGGCCGTGCCCACCACCGAGTGGATCACCCGCAGGCGGCAGCCGTCGCAGCCGATGCTCGGCACCTCGCTGCTGACGACGTCGAGGCGCGCGCCCGTCGCCGCCTGCAGATCGGGCCCGATGGCGCCGTCGGTGAGGTCCTCGCCGCTCGAGCCCGTGATCAGCAGGTCGCTGCCCTCGCCCACGACGATGCGGTCGCCGATGATGCTGCGCGCCACCAACGAGCCTGTGACGCCGGCGGCCATGGTCACGTTCGAGAGCGTCGCGTCGATGGCCGTGAAGCGACGACCGGTCAACAGCGCGCCGGGGAACGGGAACGACGTGCGCGTGGCGACGAGCCACGCGTCGACGCCCACGGTGCCAGGCTGCATGGTGATGCCATCGAGCACCACGACGGCCGCGCCCGTCGACGGCGCGACGACGCCGTTGATGTCGACGTTGGAGCGGCCGTCGGCCACGCGGCTCCAGCTGTCATCGAGCCCGCCGAGCAGGCTCACGCGCAGGTCGCCGGTCATGCCGTAGCTCGCGCCGCCGGCGTACGCCAAGAACAGCCACGAGCGCCCGGCCAAGAGCGGCATCGCCTCGTCGATGGTGCGCACTGGGGCCGCGCGCGTACCCGCGCCGCCGGGGGCCGCCCCCGCGTTGACGAACACGCCGGCGGTCTCGTCGATGGGCGCGTCGCCGTCGCCTTCGCAGTCGTTGTCGGCGCCGTCGCCCGGGATCTCCGGGCCGTCGCTGCGCACGAGGGGATCGGTGTCGTCGCAGTCGCCGCCGCGCGCGCCGCACGAGAGCGTGACGGCGAAGTCGCCGTCACCGTCGGTGTCGACGCACTCGGCCGTGGGGTCCAAGGGCCCGCACGGCGACAGCACGGCCAAGGCCAGCGGCACGGCGGCGATGTCGAGCGCCGCGCTGTTGCCCACGACGTCCCGCAGCACGGCGCTGACGACGGCCGCGCCGGCCGCGCCCACGTGCGCCACGTCGGCCCGCCAGCGCCAGCGCACCGCGGTCAGCGCCTCGACCTGCGCGTCGACGAACGCGGCGTCGCCCACGAGCGTGATCGCGGGCGGCGCGCCGAGCGGCTCGTCGAGGATGAGCTCGAGCTCCACCGTGCCGCCCACCACGGCCGCGCCCACCGGCGCGCTCGACGACGGCGAGCGCAGCACCGTGACGACGTCGATGGGCGTGGGCGGCCGCAGGTCGGTGTCGATGGCGACCGTGGCCTCGGCGCGGTTGCCGGCGCGATCGAGCACGGTGACGACGACGCGGTCTTGTCCGTCGGTGAAGGCCGCGGTCACGGTGGCGTGGCACGTGAAGGCGTTGGCCACCCCGGCCGCGCACGTGGCCACCACCGGGCCCGCCTGCACGTCCACGGCCTGCGCCTCGACCGCCTCGTCGACCACGAAGGTGACGACGAGCTCGTTGGTGCCGTCGTTGGCCGAGAACGGCAGGCCGTCGGCCGCGGGATCGGCGTGCGCCGTGGCCAGGTCGAGGATGGTGGGCGCGCGCCGATCGACCACCAGCGTCACGTCGGGCGTGAGCCGCAGCGCGCGGTTGCCCTGCGCGTCCATCAGCTCCACGGCGCCGAGCGGCCAGGCGCCCGCGGCCACCGCGGTGGCGTCGAGCGCGAAGCGCGCCACCGGCCCCTCGACGTCGACGGGCGCGAAGCCCGGGTCGCCGCTGCCCTCGAAGCGCAGCGCCGGCGCCTGCCCGAGCGGCTCATCTGCCGTGATCGTCAGCGTGACGGGACCGGTCGCGACCACCGCGGGCGCGAACATCGCGCTCTGCACGCTCGGCGCCGTTCGATCGGGCGCCGCGCCGGGGGCCACGCACTCGTGCGCGGCCGCGTCGCACGTCCACGACGCGGGGCAGTCGGCCTCGGTCGTGCACACGAGCGTGGCGTCATCGGGCGGCGCGCCGTCGAACCAACACGCGCTCACGAGCGACGATGCCAGCGCGAAGAGCGACCGAGCCAGAGCGGCGGTGACGGTGCGATGGCCGAGCACGTGGCAGTCTACCCCGCGTCAGCGCTCGATGTGCCCCGGGAGCAAGAACGGATAGGCCCGCCGTCGCACGGTGCGCTGCCACGCGCGATCCCACCGGCGCAGCCGCTGCAACAGCGCCCAGGTGGCGGCGTCGCTCCGGTAGTCCTGCAAGCACTCCTCGGCGGTGAGCGGCGCGCCGTCGAGCTCGCGGTTACAGCGCTCGAGGAGCTCGGGCACGCGCGCGCTCAGCCGCTCCTTGTGCAGGTTGGCCACGAGGTCGCGCAAGGCGCGGCGCCGATCGTGGTAGCGCGCTAGGATGTCGGGCAAGACGAAGCGCTTGACCGGCCAGCGCAACAGCGCCGGCAGCGACGCGAGGAACAGGTCGGTGTCGAGGCGCGTGCGCCCGCCGGCGTCCTGCAACAGCGGCGTGGTGACGTCGAGGTAGGAGAGCTCGTCGCCCACGAACACCCAGTTCGACAGCTGCGCGTCGAGCCCCACGCTCGGCGACACGCAGCGCACGGTGGCCGCCACGATGGCGTCGATGCAGCGGGCCACCTCGGCGTCGCCGGCGGGGCGCTCGGCGAGCGCGTGCAGCTTCGCGGGCGCGAGCCCCGCGGCGTCGAGCAGCGGCTGCACCACATAGACCACGCGCGCGCCGTCGGGCTCGGGCAGCGCCAAGAGCCAGCTCTCGACGGGCGTCACCTGCGCCGCGCGCAGGGCCGCCAGGTACTCCTCGAGCAGCGCTTGGAAGCGCGCCACGCGCTCGGCGCTCTCGAAGCGCGGCAGGCGCTTGCACGCGAACCGGCCGGCGCCGCACTCGAGCAGAAGCACGCTCGAGATCTCACCGTAGCCGAGCACCGTGAGCGCGCTCGTGTCGCCGGTGGTGAGGGCATGCCGCACGCGCCCCTCGAGCGCCAGGAGCTCGGCGGCGGCCACCGGACACGGGGCGCTCACCCGAACACCCGGCGCACGATGGCGATGATCTCGTCGGCCTCGGCGTCGGTGCACACGAGGGGCGGCAGGAGCTGCACCACCGAGGTGTCGTTGTTGGCCCACACCGCGAACACGCCGGCGTCGATGAGCAGCTTGCTGCCCATGAGGCCCGCGTCGTCGAACGGGAACTTGAGCCCCATGAACATGCCGCGCCGGCGCAGCGCGAACGGCGCGCCAAGGAGCCCGCGCGCGAAACGTTCGCCGAGCGCCCGCACGCGCGGCAGGAAGCCGGGCGCCTCGATGACGTCGAGGGTGGCCAAGGCCGCCGCGCAGCCGAGCTCGGCGCCGCCGAAGGTGGAGATGTGCAGGAACGGGTCGTCGTCGAAGACGGCGTGCAGCTCGCGCGTCATGAGCGTGGCCGCGATGGGGTAGAGGCCGCCCGAGAGCCCCTTGCCGGTCACGATGGCGTCGGGTGCGGCGCCGTCGGCCTCGTGCGCCCACAGCGTGCCGCAGCGCCCGAGCCCCGTCTGCACCTCGTCGACGAGGAGCTTGGCGCCGCGCGCGCGGCACACCTCGCCGACCGCGCGCAGGTAGCCGGGCTCGGGGATCGGCATGCCGAGGGTCGCCGGGATGGTCTCGAGGAGCACGGCGGCCGTGCGCTCGTCGACGGCGCGCTCGAGCGCAGCCAGGTCGTTGAACGGCACCTGCGCGAACTCCGGTGACGACGACAAGAACGGCTCGCGGTACGCGGCGTCGCCGGCGGCCAGCGCCAGGCCCGTGTGCCCGTGGTAACCGCCGCGGGCCGACACCACCTGGCGGCGCTTGGTGGCGGCGCGCGCCACCTTGATGGCGAGGTCGATGGCCTCGCCGCCCGCCGCGGCGAACACCACGCCCGGCAGGCGGCCCTTCGTGGTGGCTGCCAGGCGCTCGGCGAGGCGCGCGCGCAGCCCCGAGACCAGGTGGTGGTTGCCCACGTCGAGGGTGTCGAGGGCGCCACGCAAGGCCGCGAGCACCGCCGGGTGCCGGTGCCCGAGGTTGAAGACGCCGCCGTTGCAGTGGCAGTTGAACAGCCGGCGCCCGTCGAACGCGTCGCGGAAGACCGCCCCGCCGCGCTCGCCCATGACGACGTCGAAGCCGTACCTCTCGAACGCCCGCACCTTGCCGGGCGACACGTGGGCGCCGAAGGCGGCGAAGGTGGCGGCGCGCGTGGCGTAGGGTTGCTCGGGCGCGGTCATGGTCACCCCCGCGCGCCGGCTTACGCGCGCAGCTCGTGGCTCTCGACGCCGAGGTAGGCCTCGATCACCTTCGGATCGCGCTTGACCTCGTCAGCCGTGCCGACGGCGATGGTCTCGCCGTGATCGAGCACGGTGATGCGCTCGCAGATGCCCATGACGAGCTTCATGTCGTGCTCGATGAGCAGGATGCCGAGGCCCAGCTGGTCGCGCAGCTGGCGGATGAGCGCCATCAGGTCCTGCTTCTCGCGCGTGTTCATGCCGGCGGCCGGCTCGTCGAGGAGCAACACCTTCGGGCCCGTGGCCAGGGCGCGCGCGATCTCCAGGCGGCGCTGCTCGCCGTAGGGCAGGTTCTTCGCCTGCTCGTCGGCGCGGTGCGCCAGGCCCATGACGCCGAGCAGCTCGCGCGCCTTGGCCTCGATGGCGTCCTCCTCGCGCAAGAAGCCCGGCGTGAGCAGGAAGGCGCGCCACCAGTCGAGGTAGTTGCCCCAGGCCTCGAAGGTGAACGCGAGCGAGCCCTGCCCCTGGCGACGCAGCGCCTCCACCTTGGAGCGCGGGAAGAACGGCGTGGCGTCCGACAGACAGCCGACCTTGACGTTGTCGAGCGCCGTGAGCTCTTTGAAGAGTCGGATGTTCTGAAACGTGCGCGCCAAGCCCGCGCGGTTGATCTGATGCGGCTGCCGTCCGTTGACGCGCACGCCGTCGACGACGACGTCGCCGGTGGTGGGCGCGTACACGCCCGTAAGCACGTTGAAGGCCGTGGTCTTGCCGGCGCCGTTTGGCCCGATCAGGCCCTGCAGGTCGCCCTTGGCCACGGCGAGCGAGAACTCCTTGAGCGCGCACAGGCCGCCGAACTGCATGGTGCAGCGCTGCGCATCGAGGATGGCGCCGCTCACAACGGACCCCCCTCGCGCGGTCGCGGCGGGAAGGTGCCCGGGCCCGCGAGCTTGAAGAGCTTCAGGTCCCACAGCTCGGTGGTGCCGAACAGCCCCTGCGGTCGCAGCAGCATGATGAGCACCAACAGCACACCGTAGATGGGCATGCGCGCCTGGTCGACGAGCTGCGCGGTGTCGGACGAGGCGCCGAGCCCGATGAACAGCGAGCGCATGGCCTCGGGCAAGAGCGTGAGCACCACGGCCGCGACCACGGCGCCCGTGGTGGAGCCGAGGCCGCCGGCCACGATCATCACCACGATCTCCATCGACTTCACGAACGTGAAGCTGCCGGGGTTCACGATGGACTGGTAGTGCGCGAACACGCCGCCCGCGAGCCCGGCGAAGAACGCGGCCACCACGAACGACCGCACCTTGTACGCGGTGGTGTTCACGCCCATGGCCTCGGCCGCGATCTCGTCCTCGCGGATGGCGAGCAGCGAGCGCCCGTGCGTCGACGCGGCGATGCGGCGCGCGACGACGATGGTGAGGAACACGATGAACCAGCAGGAGAACAGGCTGGTCCACTGCGGCACGCCGCGCAGGCCGAGCGCGCGTCCGAGCACCTCAGTGTTCTGCACGATGACGCGGATGATCTCGCCGAAGCCGAGCGTGACGATGGCGAGGTAGTCGCCCTTCAAGCGCAGCGACGGCAACCCCACCAAGAAGCCGAACAGCGCCGCCACCGAGCCGCCCACCGCCAGCGAGACCGCGAACATCACCTGGTCGGAGACCGCGTCCGGCAGGAACGACAGCCCGTACTCCGACAAGAGCTTCGAGGTGAGCCCGGCGGTGTACGCACCCACGGCCATGAAGCCGGCGTGGCCGATGGAGAACTGCCCCGTCATGCCGTTCACGATGTTGAGGCTCACCGCCAGGATGACGTTGACGCCCACGCCGAGCGACAGGATGACGAAGAAGGGCGCGCCCGCCGTGGCCACGTGCACCAGCGCGAGCAGCGGCACCGCCACCACGAACGGGAACACGCCGCGCAGGGGCGTGGGCACGCGCTGCAACACCTGGGCGACGGGCGACACGCTCACCGGGCTACACCTTCTCCGCCGTGACGCGCCCGAACAGGCCCTCAGGCTTGAACAGCAGCACCACGATCAAGAAGGCGAAGGCCACGGCGTCCCGCCAGGTCGACGAGCCGTAGCCCACCACGAACTCCTCCACGAGGCCGAGCAAGAGCGCGCCCACCAGCGCGCCGGGCACGTGGCCGATGCCGCCGATGACGGCGGCGACGAACGCCTTGAGGCCCACCTGCGTGCCCATCAAGGGCTCGATGCGCGTGTCCTTGATGGCGTAGAGGATGCCCGCGCCCGCGGCCAACGCCGAGCCGAGCATGAAGGTGAGCGCGATGACGCGATCCACGGGGATGCCCATGAGCGCGCTGGTGCGGTGATCGAAGCTGACGGCGCGCATGGCCACGCCGAACCGTGAGCGGAACACGAGCAGCTGCAGGCCGGCCATGAGCGCCACGGCGATCAACACCGAGATCACCTGCGTGTTGCGCAAGACGATGTCGGGGTAGTTCGGATCGCCGACGACGAGCCAGTCCGACGGCGTGATCACCTCGGGGAAGGCGCGCGGCGACGCGCCCGGCAAGATGGTGAGCGCACCCACGTCGAGCTTGAGCTGAAAGCCGTACGAGATCGCGAACGACACGCCGATGGCGGTGATGAGCGCCACCAGGCGCGGCTTCTCGCGCAGCGGTCGATAGGCGAAGCGCTCCACCAGGAAGCCGATGAGCGCGCACATGCCCATGGCCACCAAGAACACCACGGTGACGCCGAGGAAGCTCGAGGCGTGCTCGCGCCCCATGGTGTGCGCGCTGGCGTAGCCCGCGTAACAGCCCACCATCATCACGTCGCCGTGGGCGAAGTTGATGAGCTTGAGCACGCCGTACACCATGGTGTAGCCGAGCGCGACCAGCGCGTAGATGGTGCCCGCGGCGACGCCGTTGATGATGTGCTGGACCAGCTCCGCCATCGTGCGGGGCAGATGCCAGAGATGCCGGCGGGCATCAACGGCGCCCAGGGTGGCCGCGCGGCGGGACGAGGCCGCGGCCGCCGACGCCCCTGCGACGACCCTCGGGGGCTTGCGCGCAGCGTCGTCGTCAGTTGCCTGCAGGCGCGAGCGCACCCGGCGACACGCACGCCGACGACCAGCGCCAGCGCGTCGCCGTGGTGCGACCTTCCGCGCCGCGCGAGGCGGCGACGCGACGGTCCCTGGAGTCACGTAGGACCATCGTCACCGACGGGTGTGCGCCCGCTCGGTGCGGCGTGACGCGCTGACGTCAGCGCACGCGCGCGAACGGATTGAACGCCTTCGCCGGCTGCGCACCGCGATCGCGGCGCACGTGCCGCCAGAGCGCGAGCACCACCTCGCGCGTGCCCGCGCCGGTGGCGCCGCTCATGCGCACCAGCGGCACGCCCACCTTCTCGAGGTGGCGCGCGAGCTTCGTGGCCGCGCCGCTGTCGCGCTCGGCGAGCAGGTCGACCTTGTTCAGCACCACCACCTCGGGCAGCTCGGCCAGGCGCGCGGAGAAGGCCGTCAGCTCGTGGCGCAGCGCGCGGTAGCGCTCCACGAGGTCGGTGTCGTCGTCGAGCTCGGGCAGCGGCGCCTCGATGAGGTGGCAGAGCACGCGCACGCGCTCGAGGTGCTTGAGGAACTGGATGCCGAGGCCGGCGCCCTGGTGCGCGCCCTCGATGAGGCCGGGGATGTCGGCCACCACCATGGTGTGCGCGCCGTCGACCTTGACCACGCCGAGCTGGGGCACCAGCGTGGTGAACGGGTAGCTCGCGATCTTGGGGCGCGCGGCGCTGATGCGCGACAAGAGCGTGCTCTTGCCCGCGTTCGGGAAGCCGAGCAGCCCCACGTCGGCCATGAGCTTGAGGCTGAGCGTGAGGCGCCGCTCCTCGCCGGGCAGGCCGGGCTTGGCGAAGTCGGGGCCCTGGCGCGACGGCGTGGCGAAGTGCTGGTTGCCGAAGCCGCCGTTGCCGCCCTGGCACGCGACGCACACCTGACCGTGCTCGGTGAGGTCCGCGAGCACCGCGCCCGTGCCCGCGTCGATCACCTGGGTGCCCACGGGCACCTTGGCGACCACGTCGGCGCCGTGCTCGCCCGTCTGGTTCTTGCCGCGGCCGGGGGCGCCGTTCTTGGCGCGCAGGTGCGGCTGGTACTTGTAGTCGAGCAGCGAGTGCACGCCCTCGTCGGCCACGATGACGACGTCGCCGCCGTCGCCGCCGTCGCCGCCGGCGGGGCCGCCCATGGGCACGTGCGCCTCGCGTCGCCACGCGACGATGCCGTTGCCGCCGTCACCCGCCTTGGCCTGCAGGGTGACCTCGTCGATGAAGCTCGACACAGGATCTCACGCGGCCGCGGGGCGCGGCCGAAATCGTCGCCGGTGGACGCTTCGCGGCCTCAGGCCGCGGCGGTCACGATGGAGACGCGGCGCTTGGTCTTCGACTCACGTTCGAACTTGACCTTGCCGTCGGCCAGCGCGAACAGCGTGTGGTCGCGGCCCACGCCCACGTTCTTGCCCGGGTTCACCTTGGTGCCGCGCTGGCGGACGATGATGCTGCCCGCGGTGACGCTCTCGCCGTCGCCGGCCTTGACCCCGAGGTACTTCGGGTTCGAGTCGCGGCCGTTGCGGGTGGAGCCTTGTCCCTTTTTGTGTGCCATGGCGAACCTCGCGTCTCTCGACGTGCGGACGACCTCGCGTCGTCCCGAAAGCGTTCAAACAACCAGCAGCTACGCGAACCAGACTCTCCGCCCCTGCGCGGGGCGGTGGGCGCCGTCAGGCGCCGAGGATGCGCTCGATCTTGACCATGGTGTAGCGCTGGCGATGGCCGCGCACCTTGGTGTAGTCGCCGGGGCGGCGCTTGAGCGCCCACACCTTCTCGCCCTTGACGCCGTCGTCGTCGTCGCCGTTGTCGACCACCGAGGCCTCGACCTTGGCGCCGGCGACGTGGGGCGTGCCGATGGTGTGCTTGCCGTCCTTCTCGACGAAGAGCACGTTGTCGAAGGTGAGCTTGTCGCCCTTCTTCTTGCCCGCCAGCAGGTCGATGCGGAGGTGCTCGCCCTCCTTGACCTGATGCTGAGAGGCGCCGGCGGTGATGATCGCGTACATGAGGAGCTCGCGTTGATCGGCAGAGATCTGCCAGAGGGGAAAATCGAGCGGCGAGCAAACCGGTTGCGCGACGACCTGTCAACCCGGTAGCAGGACGGCACCATCCGTGGGGGGAGGAGCCGGCCGCCATGAAGACCCGCGTCGAAGGCGTCGATCACATCGCCATCGCCACGTCGAACCTCGACGAGAGCCTGGCCCTGTGGGAACACGCCCTGGGCCTGCGCTGCGAGCACGTCGAGGAGCTGCCCGAGCGCGGCATCAAGGTCGCCATGCTGCCGGTGGGCACCACGCGCATCGAGCTGGTGGCGCCCCTGCGGCCCGACAGCGAGGTGTCGGCCTTCCTCGACAAGCGCGGCGGCGGCATCCACCACCTGGCGCTGCGCGTGGCCGACGTCGACGCGGGCGCGGCCGAGCTCAAGGCCGCGGGCGTGCGCCTGGCGCAAGAGCCCGCGCCCGGCGCCCACGGCTGCCGCGTGGCGTTCGTGCACCCGAAGGCCACGGGCGGCGTGCTCCTGGAGCTGTCGACCCCGCCCAAGGGGACGCCGTGATGCTGCGCGGCGACCCGGGCAAGAAGCGCGGCGCGCCCTCGGGCCCCAAGGTGCCGAGCGAGCGCCCGGGCCAGCCGGGCGGCCGGCGCGACACCAACCGGCGCGAGCGCATCAAGGCGCTGTCCGACGCGGCGCTTTCGCTGTTCCTCCAGCGCGGCATCGAGGCCGTCACCATCGAGGACATCACCACCAAGGCCGGCGTAGCCAAGGGCAGCTTCTACCGCTACTTCGACGACAAGACCGCGCTGGTGGAGAGCCTGTTCGCGCCCGTGGCCGAGGCCGTGCGCGCCGCCTTCGACGAGAGCATCGCGCGGCTGCGCGAGGCGAAGGGCCGGGATCAGGCGTTCTCGTCGTACGAGCACATCGGCGAGGGCCTCGGCCGGCTCATCCTCCATCACGCCGACGTGGTGCAGCTCTACCTGCAGGAGTGCCGCGCGCCCGCCGAGGGCGCGCGCGCGCCCGCGCGCCGGCTGGCCGACCTGGTCTCGGCCAAGGCCATCGAGCACACCAAGCTGGCGCGCGCTCATGGCCTGCTGCGCGACTTCCCCGCCCAGGTCTCGACCATGGCCGTCATCGGCGCGGTGGAGCGCATCCTGTTTTCGATCTTGAGCGGCGAGTTCAAGGGCGAGCCCCTCGAGGTGCCCGGCCAGCTCATCACGCTCATCCTCGACGGCCTGCGCGCGCCCGACCTGCACACGCCCGCGGGTTGACGTCCGCCGGCCCGAGCGCGATGCCGCGGGCATGATCGACCTCAAGGCCCTGGAGCACGATCCCGCCGCCTTCGCGGCCGCGCTGCGCCGCCGCGGCGACGTCGCCAACCTCGACGAGCTGGTGCGCCTGACGCGCGCGCGCAAGGAGGTCATCGGCAAGCTGCAGGCGCTGCAAGAGGAGCGCAACAAGCTCAACGAGGGCATGAAGAAGGCCACGCCGGCCGAGCGCGAGGCGGCGCGCGATCGCATGCGCGCCCTCGGCGACGACGTGAAGGCGCTCGAGGCCGAGCAGCGGCAGGTGGAGGAGCAGCGCGAGCGCTTGGCGCTGCACGTGCCGAACCCGCCCCTGCCCGAGGTGCCCGACGGCACGGACGAGCACGGCAACGTGGAGGTGCGGCGCGTGCTCGAGCCGCGCGCGCTCGGCTTCCCCGCACGCGACCACGTCGACATCGGCGCGGGCCTCGAGCTCCTCGACGTTGAGCGCGCCGCCAAGATCAGCGGCGCGCGCTTCGCGTTCCTGAAGGGCCAGGGGGCGCGCCTCGCGCGCGCGCTCGCGAGCTTCATGCTCGACTTCCACACGGCCGCCGGCGACGTGGAGCTGGCGCCGCCGCTGTTGGTCACGGGCCAAACGCTCACGGGCACCGGCCAGCTCCCCAAGTTCGGCGAGGACCTGTTCTCGGTGAATTTCGGCCCGCCGAAGGAGGCGGGCAGCGCGCCCCTGTACCTCATCCCGACCAGCGAGGTGCCCATCACCAACTACTACGCCGACGAGGTCCTCGACGAGGAGCGCCTGCCCCAGCGCTTCTGCGCGCTGTCGCCGTGCTTTCGCGCCGAGGCGGGCTCCGCGGGGCGCGACACGCGCGGGCTCATCCGGCAGCACCAATTCGAGAAGGTCGAGATGGTGCGCTTCTGCACCCCCGAGCGCGCGAGCAGCGAGCTCGAGCTCATGGTGCAGCGGGCCAGCGACCTGTTGACGGCCCTCGAGCTGCCCCACCGCGTGATGCTCCTGTGCACGGGCGACATGGGGTTCGCGGCGGAGAAGACCTACGACCTCGAGGTGTGGCTGCCGTCGCAGGGGACCTACCGCGAGATCTCGTCGTGCAGCACGTGCGGCGCGTTCCAGGCGCGGCGCGCGCAGATCCGCTACCGACCGAAGGCCGCCGACCCGAAGAAGGCCGAGAAGCCGCGCCCCTTGGCCACGCTCAACGGCTCGGGCCTGGCCGTGGGCCGCACCTGGCTCGCGCTGCTCGAGAACCACCAACAAGCCGATGGGTCGGTGCGCGTCCCCGAGCGCCTGCGGCCCTATCTGGGCGGCATTGACACGCTGCGCAAAGACGCCGGCGTCGCCGGTTCGTAGAATCTGTCTCGCCGGGCGAGGTTCCGGCGACAGGTCACGAACCAACCAAGGGAATAGCCAGCACCAGGAGTGCGTTCTGCCCGAGCCGGGTGGCCACGGCCACTTCCGCCTACATGGGCCTCGCCTTTTCCGTTCAGTGTGCTATGTCCAGCGCACCCTTTTTCTGCGCGCCGCGTCAGCGGGCAGCGCCCAGGAGCGATCACCCCCTAGAAACGACTGAAAATACGGCGCGCTAGCAGCGGATCAGATCAATCACGCAGGATCCGCTCGACGGAACGACCCGACGGTAGATCGTAAGAAATGCCGGTCGGTTTCGTGATCAATGGGCCGGGGTCTTGGAGAATCGTCGGGACCGACGAATCGCACGACCACCGGAGACTGGCACGGCGCGCCTGCGAGATAGCCCGAACGACCCAGGGACTTCTTTGCAAAGGTGGATGTGCTGTGGCGCTGAACTCGAGGACGACGACGCGGGGCACGATGACGACGAAGAAGACTTCCGTGAAGGGGCGGCGTCAGGACAAGGTGGAGAGCGCGAAGGGGGTGCGCGCTCGCCTGGGACCGGCGAAGACCGAGAAGTCGAGGATGCTCACCAACAAGCTCAAGAAGAGCGCGAAGGGCGCGGTGTCGGTGCCGCCGAGCAAGGTGGACGTCGCCGCCCTCGCCATCGCGGCCGCCGCCAAGGGCCTGCCCAAGGTGCGCGTGAAGACCGTGGTGGCGGCGGCGCGCAAGAGCGCGCCGACCAAGCCGCTGCGCGCGCGCCGCGGAGTGCAAAACGAGCTGGTGGCCTCCGAGATCGCGCAAGCGATGCTGGGCGAGATGGCCGCGGGCGACGAGGGCTCGGTGCTGGCGCGCCAGGCCGCGCGCTCGCAGCGTGAGCGCGACCTGCTCGGGCGGCTCGCCGTGAGCCTCCAGCGCACCGACGACGTTCCGAACCTCGAGCTGGCCGCCGAGATCGTGCAGTGCGACGACGCCGACGCGCTGCGCATCCTGGTGTCGGTCATCGAGCGCCACGACGAGCAGCACGCGCCCGACGCCAGCCGCGTCATCTTCGAGGTGGGCACGCGCGCGCCGGAGCTGGTGCAGCCGCTCGCCGATCGCCTCATCGCCCTGTGCGACGACGGCCAGAAGGGCATGCTGCCGTACACGATGTACGCGCTGGCCCCCATGGCGCACCTGCACGCCGAGACGCTGTGGGACATGCGCGACCTGTTCTGGTCGGCGCTGGCCGACCTCACGCTGCCGGCCAGCATGGCGCAGGCGGGCGCGGTGCGCGTGCTGTCGGCGCTGTGCGCGGCTGGCCCCGACTACGCGCGCACGCTGGCGGGCGGCCTCGTGGACCTGCTCGGCAAGTGCATGCCGAAGGACGTGGCCTTCTTCGCCGAGAGCGTGCTGCCCGCGCTCGGCACCGCGCACAGCCACCGGGCCAAGCCGGTGCTCGACCGCCGCATGAAGGAGCTCATGCCGGCCGAGGTGGCCCGCCTGCGCCGCGCCGTGCGTGCGGCGCAGACCGGCCAGCCGATCTTCGCGGCGGCCTGAGGCGACCAGCTGCAGCGTCAAACGGGGCCGCCATAAGCGGCCCCGTTCGTTTTGGGCACCCGGGGCCGGGAGGGGTAAGGTGTGCCCATGGCCACCGAACCCAAGCCGTCGTCGAAGAAGACGCTGCAGAGCCTGTTCGCCGAGCCCGGCGAGCGCAAGCTCGTGCTGCTCGGCCCCAACAACAGCAAGCTGCAGGACTCGCGCTTCTCCATCGCGGAGGCGGCCGTCGACCACGTCGTCATCAAGCTGCTCGGCGAGGAGCACCTGGTGGTGCCGTACGCGGCCATCGCCGACGTCAAGCTCGAGCGCCAGGTCATGACCATCCGCTATCGCTGAGGTCCGCATGCTCTCCCGATCGCCGCTCGCCCTCGCTGTCTTGTGCCTTGGCGCATGCCTGCCCGAGCCCGTGTTCCAGGTCGTCGACTGCCAGAAGGTGTGGCGCTGCGACGATCAAGAGACGGCCAGCGAGAACGACGGCGGCGAGGACCTGTGCCTCGACGTCGCCGACGCAGATCGACAGCAGACCATCGACGAGCACACGGCCGAGCTGCAGACCGAGTGCGGAGCGTTTGAGGTCAACTGTGTGGGCGGCGTGGCCGCGGAGTGCACGGCCACGTGCACGGCCACCACCATCGCGTGCGGCACCGACGCGGGGTCGTGAGCGGGCTCAGCCCTCAGCGGGCGGGTCGCCGGCCGGCGGCGGCGGGGCGCCGGCGTGGTGCGGCGCGGGCTCGACGTCGGTGACGCCGACGAGCGCGCGCAGCCACTCGGGCTTGATGGCGTGGATGTCCTTCGCGAGATCTGCGGGAACCACCGCGTGCTCCACGCCGTTGAAGCCCATGAACGCGATGACGCCGGCCGAACCGGACGCGAGCTGCGCCTGCACCTCCGGCTCCACCGTGAGGTGGCCGATGGCGCCGTCTTCCTTGGCGAAGTGGAAGCGCACGGCCGCCTCGGAGACCGCCGCCTTGTCGTCGAGGCGGTGGCGCACCACCCACCCCCGGATGGCCGTGTACTGCTCGCTCTTGCCCGCCTGTTGGAGCTGCTCGAGCCGGTGGCGCCAGCGCTGCGCCTCTTCCACCGCGTGCTCGCGCGCGGCGCGGCGCTCGTCGTCGTCGTCGCGGCGCTCACTCTTGGCGTCGCGGCCCGCGTGCCCGTGGGCGCGCGCGGCGCGCGCGGCGCGGGCGCGCTCCTGCTTTGCCGCCTCTTCGTCCTCGACCTTCTTGACCTGCTCGGCGGTCACCACGCCGGCCTTGAGCAGCTTGTCCTTGAGGCTCAGCATCGCGTCACCTGCGCCGCCGTCAGCGGTGCTGCTCCGGCGGGCCCCAGCGCTCCACCTCGGCGGGGTCGAGGCGCCGCAGGTCCTCCCAGCGGTACAGGCCCGTGGCGTGGCGGTCGGCGAATTTGAAGTTGACGGCGTAGCGGCCCACCAGCGCCACGTCGAGGATGGCGCTCACCTGGTTGTCGATGAAGGTGAGCGGCCCGCCGCTGTGGCCGCGGCACTCGGCACACGGGCAGTAGCCGCGCAGGCGCGAAATCGAGTAACTGCTGGTATGGCCGTCCGCCCAGGTCACGTCGACGCGCTGGCTCTCGTTGTGCACCTGCACGTCGACGGGCACCACCTGCTTGCCGCCGGGGACGTCGTGGCGCGTGGGCTCGGCGTTGTGGTCGGGTGCGCTCACGGGTGCGATCTCCGCGCGCGTTCTTTCGCGAACGCCGCGCAGGCGCAAGCGGGACGCGGCGCGGCGGGCGCGCGCGGGCGGCGGCCATGACGCTGGCGCTGCGCGCTCGTGCCGTCGAGAAGCGCTTCGGCTCGGTGCGCGCCGTCAACGGCCTCGACCTCGAGGTGCCCGCGGGCGCCTGCTTCGGCCTCATCGGCGAGAACGGCGCCGGCAAGACCACCTTCATCAAGATGGTCCTGGGCATCACGCGGCCGAACGCCGGCGAGCTCAGCGTGCTCGGCGGCTCGCCCCACGACGTGACGCTGCGCCGGCTCATCGGCTACCTGCCCGAGCGCCTGCAGATCCCCGAGTCGTTCTCGCCCCTGCGCTTCCTCGCGTCGGTGGGCCGCGCCAAGCAGCTCCCGCGGCCGCAGATCGTCGACGAGTCGCGCCGCGTGCTCGAGGTGGTGGGGCTCGACCCCGCAGCGTGGCGCCGCGCGACCGGCGGCTTCTCCAAGGGCATGCGCCAGCGCACGGGGCTCGCGGCCGCGCTGCTCGGACGGCCCAAGCTCCTGGTGCTCGACGAGCCCACCGACGGCATCGACCCGCTCGGGCGCGCGCAGATCCGCGATCTCATCGCCGCCGCCGTGCGCGAGGGGACCACCGTGTTCCTGAACAGCCACCTGTTGGCCGAGACCGAGAAGATCTGCGACCACGTGGCCGTGCTCTCGCAAGGACGCGTGGTCATCCGCGGCGCGCTCGACGTGCTCAAGCGCAAAGACGCGTTCCGCGTGCGCTTCAAGAAGGGCGACGGCGACGTGGAGCGCGCCGTCGCCGCCGGCTTCACCGTGGCCGACGACCTGGGCGACAGCCGGGTGTACAAGCTCGAGGGCCAGAGCCCCGAGGTGCTGTCGGCCGCGCTGGCAGCCGCGCTCGGCGCCGGGCTGGTGGTGCTCGAGGTGATGCCGGAGCTGAAGGACCTCGAGACCATCCTCAAGGAGGCCATCGTGCCCGCCGCGCGAGGTGCCGCGTGAACCCGCGCTCGGTGTGGAACGTGGCCGCCGACGTGCTGCGCGAGGCGGTGTACTCGAGGTACCTGATCGTCTTGTTCGGGCTCATCTTCCTCGGCCTGGTCACGCTGGCGCTGGCCCTCGACCTCGAGGTGGTCGACGGCATGATCTCGGCCGGCAAGCTGTTTGGCGGCACCATCATCGGCGGCACGCCCCTGGCCGTGTCCGAGATGCTGCGCTCGATCCTGCCCGTCATCGTGTACCTGGTGTGCTTCCTCGGCACCGTGTTCATGATCATCGCCGTCGCCGACATCGCGCCGCGCGTGCTGCAGCCGGGCCGCGTGGAGCTGACGCTGTCGTTGCCCATCCGACGCCACGAGCTGGTGGTGGGCATCTACCTGGGCGTGCTGATCATCGCCGCGGCCTCCACCGTCTTCGGCATCGGCGGCGCGTCGGCGGTGCTGTTCGTCAAGCTCGAGGTGGCCACCGCCGCGCCGCTGGTGGGCGCGCTGTGCGCGCTGGTGGGGTTCCTCGCCATCTACGGCGTCATGCTGGCGACGAGCTGCGTGGCGCGCTCGCCGGCGCTGTCGGCCGGCTTCGGCTTTCTCTTGTTCGGCTGCGGCCTCGCCACCAGCGATCGCCGGCTGGTGCTCACGCTCCTGAAGAGCGGCGTCACCCGCGAGCTGGCAGCGCTGGTGATGGGCCCGCTGCCACGCCTCAAGACCCTGGCCGACATCGGCGCCGAGTACGCCAACGGCCAGGTGATCCGCTGGGGCGAGGCCGCCCCCGTCATCGGCGGCAGCGTCGCCTTCGGCCTGTTCTTCGTTGCCGTCGCGTGCATGGTCGTTACCGTCAAGGATTACTGATGGCCGATCGTCGACCCCTCATCGTGCTGGCGGTGCTCGCGCTCGCGCTCTTGATCGTGGCGTCGCTCTTGTCGCGCGGCTCCGCCGACGTGGTGGCGGCGCCCGACGGTGGCGTGACCAAGGCGCCGCGCAAGGAGCGCGTCATCTACCCGCGCGACAAGAAGCGCGTGCGCGTCACGCGCCAAGTCGACGACCCGCGCCCACCCGACGAGCGCAAGCGCGCGCTCGACACGCTGCAACGCGCGGTGCTGGCCGACGATCGGAACGGCGCCGTGTTCGTCGAGGCCAACGCCATCCGGCACTCGCCGCTGATGGAGAAGATCCTGCGCTGCCGCGAAGACGAAGCACTCGGCGGCCTGGCGCAGATGAAGGAAGAGCTGGGCATCGACCCGCTGCAAGACCTGGATCGTGTGGGCTTCAACGGCGAGCTGTTCGCCGCCAGCGGCTTCTTTCAGGAGCTGAAGGTGCCCGCCGAGGTGGGCCCCGGCGAGGCCTACGGCGACGGCGCGCGTCTGTGGCAAGTGCCCGACGACAGCGGCGTCACCGTGACCTTCGCGCAGGTCGACGGCGGCCTGTTGCTCAGCGGCACCGACGAGGCCGCCATCAAGCGCGCCATCGACCGCGCCGAGGGCCGCGCGCAGGGCAGCGCGGCGCAGCCCGCGGGGCTCGGCGAGGCCGAGCTGTACGGCACCGTGCCCGGCACCCTCCTGCAAGAGCTGGCCGGCGGCACCAAGGACCCCACCGCCCTGCGCATCGCCGAGCTGGTGACGACCACGGCCCTGCGCATGAACGTGGCGCACGACGCCGCCCTCAGCCTCGACGTCGCCACCAAGGACGAAGCGTCGTCGGAGGAGCTCGAGAAGGCCATCAACGGCGGCCTGGCGCTGTTGCGCGCGCGCGCCGAGCAGCAGGGCGAGCACGACGTGGCCGCGCTGCTCGACCAAGCGCGCGTCGAGCGCGCCGACGGCGGCGGCCTGCTGCTCGACGTGGCGGTGCCCGGCGAATTCCTGCTCAAGAGCATGGGCTGCGGCCCCGACGGTGCGCCGCTCCCGGGCGCGGGCAAGAAGGCGCGCGTCAAGGCGCCGGACGCGCCGCGATCACGGTAGCTGCTTGACCAGGTCCTCGTAGGTCTCGGGGCGGCGGTCGCGGAAGAACTGCCACGCGCGGCGCACCTCCTCGATCAGGTCGAGGTTGAGCTCGGCGACCACGAGCTCGTCCTGGTCGCGGGAGCCGATGGACAAGATCTTGCCGCGCGGGTCGCAGAAGTAGCTCTGCCCGTAGAACTCGCCGATGTTCCACGGGGCCTCCTTGCCCACGCGGTTCGACGCCGCCACGAAGTAGCCGTTGGCCACCGCGTGGGCCGGCTGCTCGAGCTTCCACAGGTACTCGGACGTGCCCGCCACGGTGGCCGAGGGGTTGAACACGATCTCGGCGCCGTGCAGCCCGAGGAGCCGGGCCCCCTCGGGGAAGTGGCGGTCGTAGCAGATGTACACGCCCACGCGCGCGTACTTCGTCTGGAACGTCGGGTAGCCGAGGTTGCCCGGCTTGAAGAACATCTTCTCGAAGAAGCCGGGGTTGACGTCGGGGATGTGGTTCTTCCGGTACTTGCCGAGGTAGGTGCCGTCGGCGTCGATGACGGCGGCGGTGTTGTAATAAACGCCCGCCATCTCGCGCTCGTAGATGGGGACCACCATGGCCATCTGGTACTGGCGGGCGATCTTCTGGAATTCCTCGACGGTGGGCCCGGGCACGCTCTCGGCCTGATCGCACCACTTGGGGTCCTTCGAGGGGCAGAAGTAGGGGCCGTTGTAGATCTCTTGCAGGCCGAGGATCTGCACGCCCTTCTTGCCGGCCTCGTGCACCAGCGCGAGGTGTTTATCGTGCATGGCCTTCTTGATCGCCGCCACCGACGCCGACGGGTCGTTCAACGGGTTGCTGCACTGGATGAGTCCACCGACGACCGTGCGGGCCATACGTCCTCCGCGCTCGCTGCGAGCCGAGCGGCGCAGCGTCGGCCGAGGACGAGCGATGGTCAAGCGGTGGGACGCGGGCGCGCCCGTTCGATGCGTCGCGTCAGCCCGGGCGCCGCGACGCCGTCGTCGACGAGGACGGCGCGGCCGGGTCGCCTAGCGCAACCGACGCATGGTCTCGATCATCCGCCCAAGCGCGGCACCCGCGACCTCTGCCTCGCGCTCGAGCTCGCCCACGCGCGCCCGCTGCTCGGCGAGCTGGGCTTGCAGCTGCGTCTTTTCGATCTCGAGCCGCCCCATGAGGCCCGTGGTGGCGTTGCCGGCGCGCAGCTCGGCCTTGAGCTTCTCGATCTCCACGCGCGCGTCCTGCAGCTCCCGCTCCTTCTGCGCGATCTGCTCCTGCGCGCGGCCGAGCTCCATCACCATGGTGCGCAGCTGCGCTTGCAGCCGCTCCACGTCGGGCGCGGGCGCCGCGGGCGCCGCCGTGGGGACGCGGAACGCGCCGGTGTTGCTGGGGGTGGCGAACGGCCCCTGCGAGACCTGCGGCGGCGGCGGCATCGACGGCGGGCGCGCCACGGCCACAGGTGTCTCGGTGCGCACCAACGGGTCGTCGGGCTTGTCGACCAGGAGCGAATGGGTGAAGCCGCCGAGGTCCTGGATGAGCTCGCCGAGCCGAATGGCCGCGTCCTTGTCGATGCCGTCGAAGCGGATGCCGATGCCGCGCCCCACCCGCGTGTCGACCACGACGCCCAAGAGGCGCAGCGGTCGCTTGAGCCCGGGCCGCGCCAGATCGAACATCAGCGCCGTGCCGATGGGCAACGACTCCCCGGTGCGTGCGAGCATGCCGCCGAGCGAGATGTCCTCGATGGGCGCCTGGATGAGCCGGTCGCCAACGCGCAGGTGGGCCACCAAGTTGCTGGCACGCGTCCGCAGGTAACGCCGCTTGTTGCGGGTCGTGGCCATGGTCGGATGGTCGTCCAGGGCACGCCGGGGCGCAAGCTTTCCGGCGCACACGCACGCCGAGCGCGGGAGCGGCATCGGTAGGGCGGGGGACGCCCGACATCCGATTCGTCGGTCGCGTGTCGTGTCGAGCCTGCGCGCATGAGGCTCTTGATCTCGCTCACGCTCCTCCTCGGCGCCGCACCGGCGGTGGCCGCCGACACCGTCACGCACCCCTACCCGGGCATCGCGTACACGCACCGCAGCCAGGCGAGCCCGCGCAAGGAGATCCACATCGTCACGGTGGACCTGACGCGGCCCGAGGTGCGGCTGCGGGCCACGCGCTCCAGCGAGCGCGGCCGCACACCGTCGTCGTTCTCCAACCTGGTCGACGCCGCCGTGGTGGTGAACGGCGACTTCTTCAACACCGACGGCTCCTACGACCCGTCGGGCTTGGCCATCGGCCAAGGCACGCGGTGGACCGACGGCGTCGACTCCACCGGCTCGCGCTTCATCGCCTGCACCGCCGGGAAGGCGTGCACCATCGACACCACCTCCACCGCCGTCGACGTCGACGACGCCTGGCACAGCGCCGTGGGCGGCCGGCGCCTGCTGGTGAAGCCGGGGTGGATCTTCACGAGCGACATGGACACCACGTGCGGCGATCACTGCACCACGCTGCACCCACGCACCGCGGTGGGCCTGAAGGACGGCGGCGACACCTTGGTGCTGGTGGTGGTGGAGGGACGCCAGGACCCCATCTTCGGCCTCAAGATCTCGCAGCTCGCGTCGCTGATGCAGTCCCTCGGCTGCGACACGGCCCTGGAGCTCGACGGCGGCGGCAGCTCCACCATGGTGGTGGCCGGCGACCGCGTCTCGGGGCGGCCCGACAACGAGCCCTCCGAGCGCGCCGTGGCCAACCACCTCGCCGTCATCGTCGACGACGAGGCGCCCACCACCGGGCGCCTGCTCGGCTTCGTGCGCGAGGACGACATCTACGACGAGAGCGCGCCCGTCGCGGGCGCGCGCGTGGCGCTCTCCACCGGACAGACCGCCACCACCAACGACGAGGGACGCTTCCAATTCGACGCCGTCGCCCCCGGCACGGTGACCGTGACCGTGACCAAGGACGGCTTCACGCCCGCCAGCGCCAGCAAAGACGTGGTGGCCGGCATCGACAACTGGAAGAGCGTGGCGTTGACCCGCGCAACCGCTCCGCCGGGCGAAGGCGAGGGCGAGGGCGAGGGCGAGGGTGAAGGTGAAGGCGAGGGTGAGGGTGAAGGTGAAGGCGAGGGTGAGGGTGAAGGTGAAGGCGAGGGTGAGGGTGAAGGTGAGGGTGAAGGTGAGGGTGAAGGTGAAGGCGAGGGTGAAGGCGAAGGCGAAGGCGAAGGCGACACCGAGGACGCGCCACCCATCGACGAGCCCGACGACGACGTGCCCGCGGCGTGCGGCGCGGGCGGCGCGCCGCTCGCGTCTTGCGTGCTCGTCCTCGTGGTGTGCCGACGTCGGCGCACGAATGCGACCCGTGGGCCCATGTGCGACAACGACGCCACGGGCGTCCGCTGATCTGCGGAAGATCATCCACCGACGGCAATTTCATCGGCCGACTGGAGGAGCCGACACCCACGCGCACACCGACCCTGCGATAGTGATCGGGGAACGAGGTCGGAATATGGCGCATCCACGATCGCTCCACGGCCTTTCACTCTCGCTGCTCTTGGGCGCGCTCGCGCTGGGCGCGTGCCAGTGCAACGACAACCTCAACCTCGTGCCCGGGGCAGTGCAGGGGCGCGTGTGCGATCCCGACAGCGGCGTCGGGCTCAACAACGCCGCGCTCAAGCTGGTGGGCGGCGCCGTCACACGCGAGAGCATCGCGGACCAAGACGGCAACTACATCTTCGAGCGCGTGCCGCCCGGGCGCGGCTACACCCTCACCGCTACCCTCGGCGACGTGGTGCGAGAGATCGCGCTCGAGGTAGAGCCGGGGCAGACCGCGATGCCCGAGGACACGGCGTGCCGTGGGAACCCGAACGATCCCACCAAGGGCACGCTCGAGGGCCAGATCTGCAACCGTCACACCGGTACGCTCATCACCGACGGCGAGGTGATCCTGGCCCTGCCCGACGGCGAGCTCATGATCACCCAGACCAACGCCGAGGGTCGCTTCCTGCTCACCGGCATCCCGCAGGGCGAGCACGTCGTCACCATCCGTGGCGAGGGCTTCCAGCGCTCGTTCCTGGTCACCATCGACGGCGGCGGCACCTTCACGCTCGATCTCGCGGAGGACTGCGAGACGCCCTCGGCCACCGACGGCAGCATCGTGGGCTCGTTCTGCAACCCCGCGACGCTCGACAACCTCGTGGGCGCCGACGTGCTCGTGAGCTCGGAGGACAACGGCGAGACCTGGAGCGACATCACCGACACGGCCGGCGAGTTCCTGGTCGCGGGGCTGCCGCCGGGCCTGTACACCGTCGAGATCAGCCACGCGGACTACAGCTTCACCGAGAGCCACGTCGACGTGACGGCGGGCGCGGTCGAGGTGGTGCTCGACACCACCTCCGAGTGCGGCGCGCGTCCGCAGTTCGGGCGCATCGAGGGTCAGATCTGCGACCTCGACGCCGGCGGCCGCTTCGTGGGCGACGTGGACCTCATCCAGGGCGTCACGGTGCTCGAGTCCACGGTCAGCGACAGCGACGGCCGCTTCGCCTTCAACGCCATCCAGCCCGGCATCTACTCCGTGCGCGCCTACCGCGACGGCTATGAGCGCATCTTCACCGGCGTGGTGGTGGAGCCCTTCGCGACTGCGTTCTTGCAGGAGAGCGACTGCCCCGGCCCCGAGGACGTGTGCACGCCGCACGTCAACGATCCCATGGTCACCTCCGACGGGCGCATCCTGCTCGTGGTCGATCGCTCGGGCTCCATGGGTGAGAACGAGGTCGGCAGCGGCCAGCAGAAGTGGCAAGGCATGAAGAACGCGCTCGTCAATGTCACGAGCGCGCTCGACGCCACCGTGGAGTTCGGGCTGATGCTCTTCCCCCAGAACGACGAGTGCGGCGGCGGCAGCCTGCGCGTGACGCTGGGGGCGAACAAGGCGAGCGCCATCCAGACCGCGCTCAACGGCGCGTACCCGTCGGGCGGCACGCCGACAGCGGAGACGCTCAAGGTCACCAACGACGTCGTCGCGCCCTACCTCGGCGACGGGCGCCCGCTGGCCGTGCTGCTCGCCACCGACGGCGGGCCCAACTGCGAGACCGGCGGCATCGTCAGCCAGCGCTCGCCCACGTGCCGCTGCACCAACATCGAGGAGCAGGGCAATTGCCTCTTGCACAACTGCCTCGACATCGAGACCGACAACGACGGGCCCATCACCGAGATCGGGCGCATCAAGGATCTGGGCATCAGCACCTTCGTGGTGGGCATCTCGGGCGTCGAGAACTTCGCCGACGTGCTCAACAGCATGGCCACCGTGGGCGGCACGGCGCTGCCCGGCGCCACCAAGTACTACGAGGCCAACAACGAGGCGCAGCTGCAGCAGGCGCTCGAGGCCATCACGCAGCGCGTGCTCTCGTGCCGCGTCAACGTGGGCGCGGAGCTCGACGCCGCCGACGCCATCAACGTGCGCATCGGCGACATGGTGGTGACGCGCGACACCGCGCGCCAGAACGGCTGGGACATCGTGGCGCCCGGCGTGGTGGAGCTGTTCGGCGCGCCGTGCGACATCGCGAGCGCGGCCACCACGCCCGTGACCGTGGAGACGTGCGTGTCGCCGTGAGGTTGACGGCAGGGTAGAGTGCCCGCCATGCATCGCCTGCCGCTCGCCCTCGCCGCTCTCGTGCTCGTGGCCGCCTGCCCGCCGGGGAGCCTGGTGGGGCAGCCCTGTACCGAGGTGGGCGAAGAGCAGTGCGAGGGCGATCGCCTGTTGCGCTGCGACGGCAACTACTACCGCGTGCTCGCGGAGTGCGCGGGCGCGTGCATCGAGGGCAAGGCCGAGGTCGCGCACGGCGGCGGCTCCCTGAGCGCCGACGAGACGTGGACGTGCGCGGCCGGCCCGCACCTGGTGGAGGGGACCATCGAGGTGGGGGACGACGTCACGCTGACCATCGAGGCGGGCGCCCTCGTGCGCCTGCAGCCGGCGTCGCGCATCTCCACCACCAGCGCCGGGCGCGTGGTGTCGGTGGGCAGCGCGGAGGCGCCCATCTTGCTCACCTCGAAGAACGGGCTCGCGGGCGGCTTCGGCGCCGGCGCCGAGGGGGGCCTCAACGTCTTCGCGGTGGAGACCGGCGAGCCCTCGGACATCGAGCACACGATCATCGAGCGCGGCATCCATGGCCTCGGCATCTTCGGCCTCTCCTCCGACGCCGACCCCCCGGTCGTGCGCAACAACACGCTGCGCGACAACGAGAATTTCGGCATCATCCTGTCGTGCAACGAGGCCGGCGCGCCCATCCCCGACTTCGAGGCCGACGGCAACCTCTTCTTCAACAACGGCGCCGAGGTCTCGAGCTGCGACGGCACGTGAGGCCGACCGCGGTCGGCGTACCTACATCACCGTACCCAAGCCCACGGACGAGGTACTGAGCGACGGGCGACGAGCGCGGACGGATACTTCCCGAAGCCTTGCGGAGATCGACGGTACCCGTGCGCGGCTCCTCTCACGACCAACGATGACGACGACGATCAGGTGATGACCATGCGCGTGCTCACGCTCTCCTTCCTCGGCCTCGTCGCGCTTTTGGGCGCTTGCCGCGACGAGGAGCTGACCAACCTGGCCGGCGGCATCACGGGCCAGGTGTGCAACCCCGTCACCGGGCGGCCCGCCGCCGGCGCCACCGTCACGGGCAATTGGGTGAACCCGCTGAACGACAAGGCCGGCACCAAGGACGCCACGGCCGACGAGAACGGCTTCTTCACGCTGGGCGGCATGCCGGTCACCACCGTGACGCTCACCATCAGGAACGACGAGTTCGAAAACGAGCTCCAGGTCGACATCCTCGAGCGCGAGGACGTGCAGCTCACGGATCCGGCGTGCCGCGACCTGCCCGGCGAGCCCGGCATGGGCGAGCTCGTGGGGCAGATCTGCAACCGCCACACGGGCGAGTACATCACCGAGGGCACCGTCACCGTGCTCTTGGCCAGCGGCGACGAGCTGGTGGCCGACATCCAGGGCGACGGCTCCTTCGTCATGCCCGACGTGCCCATCGGCGTCCACGTGGTCTACGTGCAGGCCCCGGGCTTCCAGAAGACCTACCAGGTGGAGGTGGTGGAGGGCGGGCAGACGCTGCTCGAGGATCAGGTCGTCGACTGCCAGCAGTACGACGAGCTCTCCACGGGCATGATCGTGGGCTCCATCTGCGGCCCGTCCGACACCGGCGAGGGCGGTCCGCTGGCGGGCGCGCGCGTGTCCGTGGTGCAGGCCATCGACGGCATCGTGTACGAGAGCTGGTCGCAGGACGACGGCACCTTCGCCATCGAGGGCATCCCGGCGCCCCAGACGGGCCTGCAGGTCCGCGCCGAGAAGGGCGGCTTCGTCTACACGTGGGACAACGTCAACGTGTACACGCTTGCCGACGCGCCCGACGGCACCAACGTCACCGCCAGCATCGACTGCCAGGAGCTCGTGCCCGACGACGACCGGCGCTACCTGGTGGTGCAAGGCACCTTCGACAAGATCGAGCAGGTGCTCGGCCGCATGGGGCTCACCAACGTCGATCTGCTCGAGGGCGTGCCCATGGACCCGAGCGAGCTGTGGTCGACGGCGGCGTTCGGCAACTACGAGACCCTGTCGAACTACGACGCCGTGTTCGTCAACTGCGGCATCTCCGAGACCGACCTGGTGCTGGGGCTCAACGGCGCCGTCAAGGAGAACCTCAAGCGCTACATCCGCGAGGGCGGCTCGCTCTACGTGTCGGACTGGGCCTACGACCTGGTGGAGCAGGTGTGGCCCGACCGCATCAACTTCCTGGGCGACGACACGGTCAACTCCGACGCCGAGCACGGCGAGGACGGAAACTACGGCACCGACGTCCTGCACGACGGCCTGGCCGAGTACGTGGGCGCCACCAACGTCACCATCGGCTTCACCTTCGGCAACTTCGCCATCGTGTCGGCGCTCGATCCCACCGTGACCACGTACCTGCGCGGCGACGTGGGCTATCGCGTCAACGGCGGCGTCTCCACGCTGAACGACGTCCCCGTGACCGTGGGCTTCAGCGACGGGTACGGGCGCGTCATCTTCACGTCGTTCCACCAAGAGACCAACGACGCCGGCGAGACCGAGGTGCTCGACGGCCCCGAGGACCTGGTGCTGCGCTACTTGATCTTCTCGCTCTGAGGGTCGGACAGCGCCTGCGTGAGCGCCAGATAGAGGAAGCCCCGGCCCTGGCTCGACGCGAACGGCGCGCGGTACACGCCGCGCGCGCCGAGCTCGACGGCCGCGTGGCGCGCCAGGCGCTCGGCGCACGGCTCGGGACAGCCGAAGCTCCCCTCGCTGAGCGCGCGCAGGCCCCAGGCCGTGCTCCGCTGGCGCAGCCCCTCGACCTTGCGGCGCAGGCGCTCGGGCGCCTGGTCGTTGGCGAAGCCCCACAGGAGGCGGCGCGTGTCGGACGACCACGAGCCGAGCAGGTCGACGTCGAACGCCACGTCGGCGCGCGCGTCGCCCGAGAACGTGATGGTGCCCTGCTGCAGGTCGATGGCGAAGCGCGTGGTGCCGGCGATGAGCGCCTCCACCTCGACCCGCTGCGCGCGCTCGCGCTCCTCGGTGGCGTTGAGCCGCGCGAAGAGGGGGCCCGTCCACAACAGCCAGCGCAGCTCGCTCTTGTCATAGCGGCGCGTCATGACGACCTGCTCACCCTCGCCCTCGGCGCGCACGAGATAGGCGTTGCGCGCGCCGTCCTCGTCCTCCTCGATCTCGAGCCGGCCGGTGAGCACGCGCACGCCCCCTTGGCGCTCGGTGGCGTCGGCGAGCTCGCCGATGACCTCGTGGATGCTGCCGAGCACCGCGGGCTCGTCGAAGCCGAGCGCCGGGCGCTTGGGTTGGCCCGGGCGCGCCGCGCCGTCGAGGTCCGTGAGCGCCGGGCGCGCCGATCCTGGGTCGGCGCGGAAGTGCACGCGCATCCGGGAGAGCGGCTCGGGGAAGGCCAGCGCCACCAGGTCCATGAGCTCGAGCATCAGCTCGTCGGGCGTTGGCGGGGGGGCGTCGTCGTCGGACATGCGCGGGCTGTAGCGAGCAGGCGCGACGTCGCCAAGCGGGCCGGGGTAGCGTGGGCCCATGGCGCTTTTGACACGGCGACGCGCGTTGACGGGGCTCGGCCTGCTCGGCGCTGGCGCGCTCGCTGCGCGCTGTGCGCTGCCGCGCCTCTTGCGCCACGGGCCGCCGCGCGCGCTCGAGGGCGCCCTCGCCGTCGAGGTCGAGCGCTGCTTCGCCGACGTGGACCGCGCGCGCATGTGGGACGTGCACGTGCACCTGGTGGGCCGCGGCGTGGGCACGCGCGCGTTCGTGGGGCGCGAGCTGACGAGCCGCCTGAGCCCGTGGAAGAACCTGCAGTACGAGATCTACGCCGCCGCCGCCGGCCTCTCCACCGACGCCACCACGCCCGACGCCGCCTACCTCGAGCGTCTGCTGGCCCTGCACCGCCTGGCGAACCCGCAGGGCAAGCTGGTGCTCTTGGCCTTCGATCAGGTCGTCGACGACGAGGGCCGCGAGGTGCCCGAGCACAGCGAGCTGTTCACGCCCAACGAGTACGTGCTGGAGGTGGCGCGCGCTCACCCCGACGTCGTGGCGGGCGCGTCGGTTCACCCCTATCGCAAGGACGCGGTCGAGCGCCTCACCCGCGCCATCGACGCCGGCGCGCGCGCCATCAAGTGGCTGCCGAACGCCATGGGCATCGATCCGCGCGACGCACGCTGCCTACCGTTCTATCGCCTGCTGGCCGAGCGCAAGGTGCCGCTCCTCACGCACACCGGCGAGGAGCAGGCCGTCGACGCGCGCGAGGCGCAGGCGCTCGGCAACCCCACGCGCCTGTGGCCGGCCCTCGAGGCGGGCGTCACCGTCATCGCCGCGCACGTCGCCACCACCGGCGCCTGCCTCGACGAGCGGGCCGCGCTGGCTGCGCCGCACGGCGACGCGGGACCCTCGTGCTTCAACGTGCTGCGCGACATGCTGCGCGACCCACGCACCGAGGGCCGCCTGTACGCCGACATCTCTGCGGTCACGCAGGTGAACCGCGCGGGCGCGTTCTTGGCCGAGCTCTTGGCCGACGACGCGCTGCACGGGCGCCTGGTGAACGGCTCCGACTACCCGCTGCCCGCCATCGATCCGCTGGTGAGCACGCGCTATCTCGAGCGCATTGGCCTGCTCGCCCCCGAGGATCGCGCGCTGTGCAACGAGGTGTTCCGGTGCAACCCGCTGCTGTTCGACTACGTGCTCAAGCGCAAGGTGCGCGCGCTGGTCGACGGCCGGGAGCGACGCTTCTCGCCGCGCGTGTTCGAGACCGCGCGGCTCTTCGCCGAGGCCCCCTCGTGACGACGCGCGCGCTCCTCGCCGTGGCCGCGCTCGGCGCCGCGTGCGCCACCCCCGCGCGCCACGACAGCCTGCGCGAGCTGCCCGTGGGCCTGGCGCCCGCGGGCGCGCTCTTGGTCGGCTGCGACGTCACCGACGAGGACGGCGTGGTGCGCGCGCGCTGCGACGGCGAGGTGACGCTCTCGATGCTGACGCGCGCCGTGGGCGCGGCCGAGCCTCGCTATCGCGCGGAGGCGTTCGCGCTCGGCGGTGCCACGGGCGCGCGCCTCGCGTGGGACCAGGTGGACGTGCCCACCGTGGGCCCCTCCGGTGTCGTCGACCGCGCGCGCTTGCTGGCGCCGCTCGCCACCATGCCGGTGGCCACGCTCATCGGCACCGTGCGCTCCCTCGGCGGGCGCGAGGTGCAGGAGCTGTGGTGCAGCTCCCGAGACAGCGCCGGCGACGGCCGCTGCCGCGAGCTCTTGGGCGCCGTGCTCGGCACGCTCCCCGACCAGGCCGCGCGCGGCGATCGCGAGCGCGCGGGCGATGGGAAGGCTACTTAACCCAAGCTGAGAAAAGAATCGCGGCGGTCAGCGCCGGCTCGATCAAGGTACTCTATTACCGCGCAAAGGCAA
>CAZONM010000013.1:0-31350 GCA_964580865.1 uncultured Myxococcales bacterium
CGCGCGTCGCCACGCCGCGCGCGAGCGCGCCGAGGCCGCGGGGCAGCGCGCGCGACGCGAAGTGCAGCGAGCTCTGGCGCGCTGTGCTGCGCACCAGCTCGACGTAGCGCGCGATGGCGTCGGCCTCGCGCGGGAAGTAGCTCACGAGGCGCTCGGTGAACTGACGTCGTCCGGCGACCAGATCGTAGCTGCGCTCGCCGAGGACGACGCGATCGTACACGTCGGGGAGGCGGGCCCACTCGAGGCTGCCGTCGCTCACGCGATCGAAGAGCGCGCGCACGGCGCCGCCCTTGCCGACCTGGCCGACATAGTGCACGCCGACGTCCCAGTCGTAGCCGGCGCGCTCGAAGGTGTGCGTGTAGCCGCCCACGCGATAGTGGCGCTCGAGCACGAGCACACGTTGCTTGCCGTAGCGCGCCAGCATCGCCGCTGCCGCCAGCCCGCCGATGCCCGAGCCAATCACGACGGCGTCGAAGGCGCCGCTCGGCCGGTGCTGCTTCCACGACTGGCCGAGCTGCATGGGGACTCCGGGCCCGAGGGCCGACCCGGACCATGCACGCGGCGCGCTGGGCGTGGCAATCGGTGCGGCGCGCGCCCCACGGAAGGCCGGGAGCGTGTAAGGTCTGCCGCCCATGCGCGAGCACGCCGTCACCGCCACCGCCGCCCTGCTGCGAAGCTGGCGCGTTCGTGTCTTCGTTGCCACGTGGCTCTGTTACGGGGGCTACTACTTCTGCCGGCGCCCCTTCTACGTCCTCAAGAGCCAGCTCGCCGACGACCTCGGCTTCTCCACGTCGACCCTCGGCGTCATCGGCGCGCTCTACCTGATCTCGTACGCCGTGGCGCAGTTCTTGGCGGGCGCGCTCGGCAATCGCTTCGGGCCTCGACTCATGCTGCTCGCCGGCATGGCGGTGTCGATGGCGGCCAACGTCGGCTTCGGCGTGGCGTCGTCGTCGACGGCGTTCTTCGTGCTCATGACCATCAACGGCGCGGCGCAGGCCACGGGGTGGTCGGCCGGCGTGGGCACCATGGCCTGCTGGTTCAACCGCCAAGAGCGCGGCCGCGTCATGGGGGTGTGGGCCACGAACTTCCAGGCCGGCGGTGTGGCGGCCAACCTGGCCACGTCGTTCGTGCTGGGCCACACGGACTGGCGAACGGCGCTGTTCGCTAGCGTCGGTGTGCTCGCCGCCGTGTGGCTGGTGGTGCTGACGAACCAGCGGAACCGCCCCGAGGACGTGGGGCTGCCCACCGTGCGCGACGAGGACGAGGCGCCCGCGGACGATGACGGCGCGCTCGGCTGGACGCGCGACGCCACCGTCAACGTCGTGCTGGTGGGCATCTACTACTTCTTCCTCAAGCTCATCCGCTACGCGCTGTGGTCGTGGGTGCCGTTCGTGTTGGCGCGCAACTACCACCTGGAGGGCAGCAACGCCGGCTACGTGGCCACGCTGTTCGACGTGTGCGGTATCCCGGGGGTCATCATCACGGGCTGGCTCTCGGACCGGGTGTTCGGCGCTCGGCGCGCCGGCATCAGCTTGATCATGACCTTGGCCATGACGGCGTCGTGCGTGCTCCTGTACACGGGCGGGCAAGTCTCGGTGGGCGTGTTCGCCGTCGCCATCGCGCTCATCGGCTTCACGCTCTACGGCCCCGACGCGCTGCTCACGGGGGCAGGCGCGATGGACATCGGCAGCCGGCGCGCCGCCACGTTGGCGGCGGGCATCATCAGCGGCATCGGCTCGTGCGGCCCCGTGGTGCAGGAGCTGGTCATCGCGCGCATGCTCGACACCAAGGGCGGCGACCTGGGCCCCGTGTTCTTGTTGCTCCTCGGATCCGCGGTCATCGCCTCCGCCACCCTGGGCGTGGTCGTCGTGCGCAACCGGCTGGGGCACTCGCGCGTGTGACGACGACGACGACGGCGCCTCGGCAGCCCCGGATCTCCGATGGGATCTGATCCGTCAGCGGATCCGATCCCATCGCGTGCGATCGGCTAGCGTCGTGAGCGTCGACCGGGAGATCACTCCGCATGAGCAACCAAGCGCGCGTGTTTCTTGCGATGCTGCACGAGACCTGCGACGGCGTGGGGCCGCACGACGAGCAGGGCGTGGCGCAAGGGCTGTGGACGTTCTTCGCGCCCGACGGCTCGCGCCAGGCCGAGGGTTTCCTGGCCGACGGCGAGCCCAACGGCACCTGGCGCGTCTGGGACGCCAGCGGGCAGCTGCGCTCGGAGAGCGAGTGGGACCACGGCGCGCCCTGCGGCCGTTGGGTGACCTGGACCGCCGAGGGCGAGCTCGAGCGCGTCGACGTGAAGGGCGACGCGCGCCCCGCCGAGGTGCTGGTGGTGCTCTCGGGCATGAGCGCCCTGCCCACGCTGCCGGTGTAGTCACTCCTCGTCGGCCGCGGCCGCGGGCTCGGCGTCGATGACGTACGAGACCTTGCCGCGCGCTCCGTCGGCCGGCTGCACGCGCGCGTCCACGAAGGCGTCGTCCCCGAGGATGCCGTCGAGCAGCGCGCGGATCGACGCCGCATCGTCGGCGTACACGGTGGTGAACATCACGCCCGCACCGCTGCCCCCCTCCTTGCCGTGGCGCACGTGGGTCACCACCGCGTCCATCTGCACGCTCACCCCACCGCCGTCGGCGCGCCCGAGCCGCGCGCGCAGGCGCACGGGCGTCCCCGGCGGCGGCACGCCGTCGCACACCAGGAACATGCCGCCAGGCGACACGTCGTGGCTGCGCGCCAACAGCTCCACGCCGCCGACCTCGAGCACCACCTCCGAGAAGAACGGCACGCGATCGGCTCCCCGCAGATCCGCCGGTGATGGCGCCGGGCCGTCGCCCACCAACCCGAGCACCGCCCACGCGTCGTAGCCGCCCGAGTAGCCCTTGAGGTCGAGGCCCCGCACCTCGCGCGTGTGCACGTGCTCCTTCACGAGCTCGTAGGTCTCGCGCGAGATCAACACGCCCCCCGGCGGCGCCTTGCCCTCGAGGCGAGCGGCCAGGTTCACAGGCCGGCCGATCGCCGTGTACTCGAGGTGGCCGCGGCTGCCGATGCTGCCCACGAACACCTCGCCCGTGGCGATGCCGATGCGCACCTGCAACGGCGATAGACCGCGCGCCACCCACGCGTCGCCCATGCGCGCCACCGCGCGCTGCATGTCGAGGGCGGCCTTGATGCAGCGGAGCGCGTGGTCCTTCTGCGGCAACGGATCGCCGAAGAAGGCCATGATGCCGTCGCCCATGATCTTGTCGACCGTGCCCTCGTGCGACAGCAGGATCTCCACCATGGCGTCGAGGTAGCCGCACAACAGCTCGACGATCTGGTCGGGCTGCAGCGTGTTGGCCAACGTGGTGTAGCCCTTGATGTCCGAGAACAAGAGCGTGAGCTGCCGCTTGTGCCCGCGGATGTCCACCGACTCGGCGGAGTGAAGGATCTTGTCGAGGATGTGGGGCGCCACGTAGCGCTCGAACGCCTGACGCAGGCGGCGCTCGTCGGCGTCGCGCATGGCGACGTTGAGCACGCTGCCCGCGCCGTACGCCAGCACCGCCGCCGCCGTGGGCGCGGCCAGCGGCAACCACAGCTCCGACGACGCGAAGGCCACGGTGGCGGTGCCCCACAGCGCCGCGGTGGCGACGAGCGCGAGCGCCGCACCCGGGGCCGCACGCGCCGCCGTGGCGCACAGCCCGACCAGCAGGGCCATCACGAGCGCGAGCGCCAACGCGGCGCCGCGCGTGGGCGGCGCCGTCAGGCGATCGTTCAGCAAGTTGTCGAGGAGGTTCGCGTGCACCAGCACCAGCGGCGCGTCCTCCGAGGTGGGCACGGCGCCGCGGTCGCCGATGCTCTTGGCGGACTGACCGAACAACACGATGGCGCCGCGAAAGAGCGCGTCGAGATCGAGCTCCGGCGCTTGGCCGTTCGCGATGGCGTCCTCCGCGCTGATCAGGTCCATGAGCGAGGCGCCACGCGCGGCGTTGGTCCGCCAGGCGACCCACGCCGTGCCCTCGTCGGCGGCCACCGGCGCGCCTGCCACGCGCGCCAGCGCCACCGCCAAGGCGGGGTACCGCTCGCCGTCCACGGTGAGCGCCAGCGGCGCCGAGCGGAACACTCCGTCGAGCGCGTTGTCGAGCTGCACGTGCGCGCGCCCGGCGGAGGCGGCGCGCAGCACCTGCAGCGGGTGATCGACGACGACATCGGCGCCGTCCATGCGCCACTGCGACGGGAACACCACGCAGTTGCACGCCTTGGCCTTGGCGGCGAACAAGCCATCTTCGCCCTCGTCGCGCGCCTCGAAGAACATGACGTCGAAGGCCATGGCCTTGGCGCCGTGTGACGCGGCCAGCTCCACCGCGTGGGCCCAGACGCTGCGTTGGATTGGCCAACCGAACGCGTCCCAGGTCTCGTCATCGAGGGCGACGACCACGATGCGCGGGTCGAGCGGACGCTCACCGCGCAGCTCGAGGCGCGCGTCGAGCGTGGCGGCCTCGACCTTGTCGAGCGCGCCCGTCAGCACCAGCGGCGCCACCACCAGCGCGGCACCGAGCCCAGCGGGGACGCCGAGGAGCCGGCGCGTGCGACGCGAGAGCTTGGCCATTTCGCAACGCTATGCCGAACGCGTCGCTACATCCAACGCAGCAGCTCGGCGGTGCGCAAGCGGCTCTGCGGATCGTCGCCGCGGCGCGCGCCCGACGGCAGCGGGTTGGCGAAGCGGTCGGCCTCCACGCTCGGGGGCTTCTTCTCGCCCTGCGACTTCTTCTTGCGTTGCTCGAGCGCCTTCTGCAGCACGGCCTTGAGCTCGGCCTCGGCCACCGTCACCTTGGCATCGTCGGCGGCGCGAGTCTTGGCAGCCTGCACGGGCACCGCGGCGTCGGGGCTGCGCTCGAAGCCCGTGGCCAAGTACGCCGACGACGAGCCCTCGGCCAGCGCGGCGTCGAACGCCTCCACCGCCTTGGCGGAGTCGCCGGCGGCCGAGTACGCGATGCCGAGGTTGGTCAGCACGTCGCCTTTGCGCGGACCCGCCTGCGCGAGGATCGTGCGGTAACGACCCACGGCGCTCGCGACGTTGCCGCCGAGGACCTCCACGTTGGCGAGGTTGTTCGTCAACACCACGCTGCCGGGCTTCTTGTCGAGCGCCGCCTGCAAGACCGCGCGCGCGGTGTCGAGCTTCCCTTGGCGCGCCAACAGCGTCGCGTACGTCGCCGCCTCCACGCCGCCGGGATCCTTGGCGACCGCCGACGCCAGGCGCGCCTCCGCGTCGGCTTTGCCGGCGTCGCGCGCGGCCACCACCAGGCGCGCCTCCTCGAGCGCGCCCGAGGTCTTGGCGTCGGGCCTGGGCACCACGAGCCCGGCGCTGCGCGGCAGCGCGGCCGGCGGGAAGTTGGCCCAGCCCTGCCGCGTCTCGACCACCGTGAGGCCCTCGGCGCCGGTCTTGCCGCCCAACCGGCCGACCACCGCCGCGCCGTGGGCCCACGCGTCGCGAAACGGCTTGCCCACCATGGTGGTCTCCACCGGCACGAAGGCCTTGCCGCCGTGCACCACCACCCGCTTGGCGTCGAAGGTGACGCGGTCGAGCGCGTCGGGCGGCACGCCGGCGTTGACGCCCACCAGGACGTGGCCCGGCACCAACAGGAACGCGGTCTCCACGCCCACCGACTCGAGCAACGTCGCGAACAACACGCTCAGATCGTCGCAGTCGCCGGTGCGCGTCTGCAGCGTCTCACGCGCGAACTGCACCGTGTCGAGGGCGCCGGTCCGCGCGGGTAGCACCGGGTCCTTCACGTACGTCAGCTGTGCCTGGCTCATGGCCTGGAACATGGCCACGGCCTGCAACACCGGCTCGGGCAGCGAGCCGTCGTTGGCCACCACGGCTGCGCGCGCGAACGTGCGCGCCGTCTCTTCTTGCGGCGTCACGAAGGCGGCGATGGGCGCGCTCTCGCTCCAGTCGATGGCGCGCCGTCCGTACACCACCAGCGGCACCACGCGGCGGTTCTGCAGCTTGCCGCCGGCGACCGTGTACTCGACGATCACCTCGGCCTGCGTGGGCGTGTTCTCCTCGGTGGCGAACAGCGTCGCGTTGTCGAGCGTGACCTTGAGCGGGACCTCGCGGCGCTCGCCGGCCTCGAGCGTCCCCACCACGATCTCGCTCTTCAGCTGCATGAAGCGCGGCACGTACACCGACACGCTGACATCGACGGCCGGGGCGCCCTTGGGGTCGCCGTGCGCCAGCGCGATGGTCCCCACGGGCGCGTGCTGGTAGTGGCCGAGCTTGGCCGGGAACAAGCTCTCGAGCTGCAGCGCCTCGATCTTGAGCTCGGCGACCGGCAGCTTCGCCGGCGCCGAGCGATCGCGACCCGCGGCGGCCGCGCGCGCCAGCGCCGTGTTGGCGCGCTTGCCCTTGCCGCGCGCCACCGCGGGCAAGAAGCCGTCGTCGAGCTTGTGCATCACCTGCGACACGAGCGCGGGCAGGTCGCTGAGCGTCCCCGTGCCGCTGGCGACGTAGAGCTTGTCCTTGCTGCCGGCGTCGCGCGCCGTCACGGTGAGCGCCACGCCGTCCTTGCCCGCCGGCAGCGCCTCCACCGCGAGCGCTACGTCGCCGCCAGCCTCCACCACGTCGAAGTACGCCAGGTTGACCAGCTCCGCCTCGATGAGCTCGGGCAAGACCTTCTCGGCCCACTTGCCGCGCGCCGCCAACTTGACCGACGGCGGCAGCACGAGCGCTCCCAGCTTGACGCCGCGCTTCACGTCGTAGCGCGCCAGGATCGACGACGCCGCGGTCTGCACGATCTCGATGGGGAGCCCCGCCTTGTCGAGCTGCGTCGCCAGCGCCTCGGTGTCGGACGCGGTGGTGATCTCGATCTTGGAGATGCCCTTGCCCGACTGGCGCACGGTCACGCCCTGCACGCCGCGCTCGCGCCCGAGCGCGGCCTTGAGGCTGTCCACCTGCGCGCGATCGGGGAGCCCGTGCACCACCAGGTCGACGACCTTCGGCTTCTTGGCGAGGTTCGCCACCGCGGCCTTCACCGCCTTGGCCAGCTCGTCGCCCGCGGCCTTGGCCGCCTTCTGAGCGCCGCCGGCATCGCTGAAGTCGCGCCCGCTGCCCTCGACGGAGAAGGCCTCGGCGATCTGTGCGGTGTCGACGCGCACGAGCTTGGCCACCGCGGCCGCGCGGTAGCCCACCAGCCCGGCCTCGGCGATGGCGCCGATCTTGGTGGTCTCCACCTGGCCGAGGATCACCACGTCGGCGTCGAGCGACGACAGCACGTCCGGGATGCTGCCGGAGAGCGCCATCGACACCGCCTGCGCCTTGCGCAGCTTGTCGGCCAGCTCGCCGGAGATCACGCGGTAGCCGTCTTTCGTGAGTGACGCGGTGAGCGCCACCTCGGCGGACGCGGTCGCCGCCTTCTTGCCGTCGACGGTCTCGTCGAGCACCACCACCACGCGGGGGAGCTCGGCGCGCGCGCCGGCCGCGCCGAGCGCCAAGGCCAGCGCGATCAGCGAGGGACACATGCGACGAGCCAACGACGTCGGAGTTGAGCGCATGAGCGAAGCTACCATGGCGTCCGCACGGCGCCGGCTGTGACGCCGTCGATGCGCGTGCACGGGCCGCTGTCGGGTCGTGTGCGACAGCGCGATGGCTGCGATCACACCCGCGCCAGCGCGAGCAGGTGCTCCTCACGGTCGGGGCCGCCGCGTCGATCGGCGCGCGGCGCGGCGGCGCTCGCCACCACGCGTAGCCCTACGCGTGGTGCCAGGCGCGCGAGCTGCGTGTCGGCGGCGACGCGCGCGCGGCCCACCTCGGCGTCACCCATGAGGAGCACGGCGTGGCCGCTCGGCGCCACCACCCTTGCCAGCGCGGCGAGCATGGCGCCGACATCGTCGTCCCACGTGGCCGGCGTGGCGCTGCGGCGCGCGCCGAGCTCACCGCGGCGCAGCGCGCGATCGTCGAGCCCCAACCACGGCAGGCGCAGCGCGTGGTGCGCCGCGTAATCGTAGGTCCCGCCGTAGGGTGGCGACGTCAGCACCAGCGCGGCGCTGCCCGGCCTCACCACGTCGGCGAGCGCGCGCGCGTCGCGCTCGTGGAGCGTGACGGGCGCCAGCGGCCTGGCGCATGCGGCCTCGAGCGCGGCCCAGCGCTCCACCAGCTCGGACGCTTTGCGGAGGAACAGCTCGGTCGATAGGTAGCGGCCGATGCGCTTCTCGTGCTCGCGCGCGTCGGTGTCGCTGCGGGCGCGGCTGACCTTGACCAAGTTCGATGAGAAGACCACCTCGAGGGCGCGCCGGTCGTGCCGATCCCGCACCGCCGCGATCTCCTCGCGCAGGCCGGCGAGCTCGAGGAGCACGTGGGGCTGCCAGCGCGCGGCCACCTCGCGCGACAACGGCGCGCGCACCTTCGCGCGCGCCTTGACGCGAGCGCGGGACGCGTCCGCAACCGCCGTGGCGGACGCCAGGAATGCCGCGCGCGAGGCAGCGTCGCGCACGTCGACCTTCACCTCGGCCACGCGCAGCGCCAGCGGGTTCAGATCGACGCCGACGGCGGCGCGCCCGCGCGCACGCGCCTCGACGAGCACCGTGCCGCTGCCGCAGAACGGATCGAGCACGGCGCCGCGAACGGCGGGCACACCGTCGAGCACCGCGGCCGCGATAGCCGGGTGCATGCGCGCGGGCCACGCGTGAAAGCCGTGCGTCAGGGTGTCCGCGTCGTCGTGCGCGGCGCGCGTGAGCGCCTCCATGAGGACGCGCGCGAGCGCGGCGTCGCCGCCGCTCCGCGTGGGCGGTGCCAACCCCGACAGCGCGCGCTTCATCGAGCCTCCAGGAGCTTGCGGTCGACCTCGTCGAGCACTTTCCAGGCGCCGCGCGGCAGTGCGCCGAGCGCGAGCTTGCCGATGGCCGCGCGCACCAGGCGCAGCGTGGGGTGCCCTACGGCGGCGGTCATGCGACGCACCTGGCGGTTTCGGCCCTCTACCAGCACCAGCTCGAGCCACGCGGTGGGCACGCTCTTGCGCGCGCGGATGGGCGGATCGCGCGGCGCCACGGCGGGCTCGTCGATGAGGCGCGCGGTCGCGGGCAAGGTGCGCTTGCCGTCGAGCACCACGCCTGCGCGCAGGTGGCCGAGCGCGTCCTCGTCGGGGACGCGCTCGACCTGCGCCCAGTAGGTCTTGGCATGCGCGCGCGTGGGCGCGAGCAGGCGCTCCACCAGGCCCTTGTCGTCGGAGAGGATCAACAAGCCTTCGCTGTCTGCGTCGAGGCGACCCACGGGGTAGACGCCCTTGGGGAGCCCGAGGTCCGCCAGCGTGCGGTGGGCGCTGCCGTCGGGCGTGAAGCGCGACAGCACGCCCCAGGGCTTGTGGAGCGCGATCGTCGTCGTCACGGCAGGCGCGTGCGCGTGCGACGGGCGCGCCCGCGCGCACCCAGCGCAGCCAGGCACACTGCCGCGGCACCGAGCGCGGCGCCGTCGAGGGGCGCGTTGGCGCACGAGCCGCACGGGGGCGGCGGCTCGTCGTCGGGCGGGTCGTCGTAGCGCAGCGCCGCCGCTGGCTGCACCAAGCCGTACCCGAAGTATTGGTCGTGACCGTCCTCGCCGGGCGCCGCCATGGGCGACTGCTTGGCGGTGGCCACGATGGCCGCGTTGACCTCGTCGGCCGTGAGCTCTGGGTGATGGGCGATCAACAAGGCCGCCACGCCCGCGACGATGGGCGTGGCCGACGAGGTGCCGCTGAACGAGGTGGTGACGTCGCCGGGGTCGTAGCCGTCGGCGCCGCGGATGTCGGGCGCGGTGGAGCCGGTGGGCGCCACCACGTCGACGGCATCGCCGCCATTGGTGTACTGCGTCAGCTCGCCGATGTTGCTGACCGCTCCCACCGCCAGCACGCCCGGCACAGCGGGCAGCTCGTCGTCGGCGATGATGTGCGACTCGTTGCCGGCGGCGAACGCCACCACGGCCCCGAGCCCGCCGCGGCCGTGCTGCTGCGCGTCGATGATGGCGTCTTTGAGCGGCGTGGGCACGGGGATGGGCTCGGCCATGCCCCAAGAATTCGATACCACCGCAACGCCGAGCTCCACGGCCAGCTCGAAGGTGTCGACGTCGGCCGACAGCGGCAGCGGATCGTCGGGGCCGGGGATCATGCGCACGCAGCGCAGGCGGCAGTCGGGGCATGCGCCGGCGATGCCCACGCCGTTGTCGGTGGCGGCGGCCGCGAGCCCCGCGCATGCGGTCCCGTGGGCGGCGGAGGGGCCACCCCCGGGCGACTCATCGCCGTCGCCGTCGAGGAGGTCGGCGCCGTTGTCGAGCTTGTCGACCAGGTCCGGGTGCCCGAGGTCGCAGCCGGTGTCGGCGACCATGATGGAGACGTCCGCCGCGCCGGTGGTGATGGCCCAGGCCTCCTCGATGTCGATGTCGCCGAGGGCGTACTGGTCGGCGTAGAGCGGATCGTTCGGCGGCACGGTGATCGCGTGCAGCCGGCGGCGAAACGCGAGGTTCGGCCACGCGTCGACGACGACCCCCTGCTGCACGGCGCGCCCGAGGCGCGCGGTCAGCGCGAGCGCATCCTCGCCGGGCTGCGCGCTGCGCACCAATGCTACCCGGCGACGCGCCGACAGGTCCCGCGTCACCACGAGCGAGAGATCCTCGAGCGCGCGCGCGCGCGCGACGTCGTCCGCGGGGAACGTCACGATGACGTCGTCGGCGAACCACACCTCCGCGCTGCGGCCGCTGCCCGGGTCGCGGTACACGCCGCGCCCGGGGCCGGTGCGTTCGACCGCGCGCACGACGCCAGCGTCGAGGAACGTCACCTCGCGCGCCGCGCGCTGCTCGCCGAGGTCCACGTCGAGCGCCGCGCCCGCGAGCGCGGAGGTCATGCACAGAGCGATCATCATCGCGAACGCGCCCTTTCGCCGCCCCTGGATCCCACTGTACCGAGACGCGCGGCCGGGTACACTGCCGCCGTGCGCCGCTCGCTCGCACCCGCCGTTGCCCTGATGCTCACCGCGTGCCCGCGCCCGCCCGTGGGGCCGCCGCCACCGCCCCCGCTCGACGAGGATCGCGTGGCGCCGTTCGCCGTCGAGGTGTGCATCCAGGACCGGCCCGCCATCTCGGGCAAGTGGTACGACTACAACCCCGACGGCCACACGCTCACGCCCAAGAAGCAGGCGTGGATCCTGCGCGACGCCTCCACCGATCCCCCGCGCTTCGCCGCGCTGCGCATCGTGTCGGTGTACGAGCCCGACGCCGCCGAGAGCGGGCGCTTCACCTTCGGCATGGCGTCGTGGGATGGCGCCGCGTGGTCGGGCGAGGACGTGTGGCTGACCCCGCGCAACATGAAGGATGAAGACCTCTGCCTCGACGTGTTCGCGCGCGGCGAGGTGCCGTGCGCCGACGCCACCTGGCAGGTGCGCCTGGCCGAGTTCCAGTACCTGTCGCCGCTGTCGGGCTTCTCGGCGCAGAACCTCGGCGTGTTCACGCGCAGCTGGGCGGGGCGCGACGACCTCGGCGCCGTGCGCATCGCCCGCCTCGACGACGTCAGCGTGCTCGACGCGCTGCCCGATCCCGCCACCCTCACCGAGCTGGCCGACGCGCCCGCGGCGAGCTGGGAGACCACCGATTGGCCCTTCGATGAGCTCGCCACCGACCTGCCCGAGGCGGGCATGGCGCTCGGGCGCCGCTTCGTCGACGACGGGTTCGTCGGCCGCGACGACGTGTACTTCCTGCTCGCCACGCGCCTCGACGTGGTGCGCTTCACCGTGCGGCCCGTCACCGACGGCGCGCCCGACGACGGTTTGCGCGTCGCGTTCGCCGTGTTCCAGGTGGAGTTCGAGGACATGTCGATGCCGAAGGTCATCCCCGAGGCCACCGACGTCGTCGTGCCAATGCCCGCGCCGGGCTCCGTTTCGTGGCTCACTTTCAAAGAGCCCGCGCTCCTGTCGCCGGCCGACGACGTGGCCGACGCCGTCTATCCCCATCTCCGCCCCAAGAGCTCGCGCTTCGATCTCGCCATCGAGCGGCTGCCCGACGGCACCGCCCGCCTCTTGCTCTCGCCGGGCGCGTGCGTCATCAACGCCACCCAGCTCGGCTTCGACGTCGACACCCCACCCGTTGCGCCGTTGTGACTGCCCCGTTGTGACTGCCCCGTTGTGACTGCCCCGTTGTGACTGCCCCGTTGTGAACGAGAACCGCATGCACGCCCGTTCGATCGCCCTCGCCACGCTCACCACCTGCGCGCTCGCCTGCCCCACCGAGGAGCCGCCGCCGCCCGAGCCCATCTGCACCGAGCCCACCACGCCGCCCTGTCGCGACGAAACGTTGGCGTCCATCGACGTGAACCCCACCGCGGTCGGCGCGGGCGACATCACGAACACCGCGCGCGACGCCGGCGGCTTCGACAGCTACATCGACGCCACCGCGGGCGGGTTCGGCGGCACCGGCGCCTACGTGTACGCCCGCTTCACGGAGGACGGGCTCGAGAAGGTCGAGCTCACCGACGACGACTCGTTCGGGTCCATGGACTGGGACATCGGGTTTCGCCGCTTCGTCATTCGGCTCAATGGCGGCGACAGCGGACCGAGCTGCGTGGGCGCTGCCAACATCGGCCTGAGCACGCCGTTCGACGCCGTCGACGCCGTGCCGGACGGCGCCGAGTTCGAGACCGACGACTTCATGAGCGGCTCCTGCGAGCTCATCCCCGACGGCTCGGGCCTGCCCACGGCGCCCGGCGTCAAGCTGCAGAACTTCTGGAGCTACACGAATGAGAACTGCCTGGGCATGACGGGCAACACCTACCTGGTGCAGCTCGCCGACGCGCGCGTCGTCAAGCTGGTGGTGACGCAGTACTACGACCCGCCGGCGGCGCAGCAGGCGTGCGAGGACGGCGAGTTCGGCGACTTCGACGACCCCGAGTCGGGCAACATCCACCTCTGGTGGGCGTTCCTCGAGTAGGTGCACACGGTGCGGCTCTCGGTTCTCGTCCTCGTGCTCGCCGCCGGCTCCGCGCAGGCGCGTCCCGACGCCCCGGGGCCCGGCGAGCTCTTCACCTTCGACAGCGGCGACGACGTCGAGATCTTCGACACCGCGCGCTTTCGCCTGCACTTCACACGCGCCGGCGACCACCGCGTGCCGGCCGCCGACGCCGACACCAGCGGCGTACCGGACCACGTGGAGGCCTTGGGCGGCATCTACGAGGCGGTGCTCGATCGGTACCTCGAGCTCGGCTTCCTGGCGCCCCTCGGCGACAACGGCACCGACGCCGACAACGACGACGCGCGCTTCGACGTCTACCTCGTCGACTTTGCGCTCTCCGCCGACGGTGCCTTCACCGTCGAGGGGTGCAGCGGCAGCACCTGCTACGGCTACCTGGTGCAGGAGAACGACTTCTCGGGCTACGGCTACCCGTCGGCGAGCTACGGCAATCGCCTGCTCGCGAGCCATGAGCTGTTCCACGCCGTGCAGGCAGCGTACGACCACGAGCAGGGCCAGGTCATCAGCGAGGGCACCGCCGTGTGGGCCAGCGAGCAGTTCGACGACGGCCTCGACGACTACGAAGGCTACGCCGGCTACTTCCTCGACGAGACCAACCTGCCGCTCGACGCCACCGGCGGCGCCGTGGTCAGCCCGCGCACCTACGGCAGCGTTATCTTCTGGCAGTTCCTCACGGAGCGCTACGGCGACGACACCGTGCAACGCCTGTGGGCGGCGTGCGTCGACGGCGCCGGCGGTATCGCCGATCCCTACTGGCTCGACGTCATCGAGGGCGTGACGGGCGGGAGCTTCGCCGAGCTGTTCACCGAGTTCGCGCGCTGGACCATCTACACCGGCGATCGCGCGGACCCGAGCGTGTCGTTCGCCGCCGGCTCCGAGCTCGACGACGTCGTCACCACCGCGATCGACCTACCGCTCACCGAGGACTCGTTCCTGGTGTTCGACGCCGGCTTTCAGACCGTGCGCGCCGACGCAGGCGGCCGCGCGCGCGTGGAGGCGGCGGCCACGGGCGAGGCCACCGACGTGCGCCTGGCGCTGTTCGCCGTCACCGACGACGGCGTGCTCAGCGCCGTGGCCATTGACGGCGCGCGCGGCGGCATCGACGTGGGCCAGGCCGACGAGGTCTGGGTGCAGGTGATCAACACGAGCCGCGCCGGCGGCGCCGCGCGTCCCGGCCTGTGCATCGGTGACGCGGGCGAGGTCGACGCCTGCCTGGCGGAGCTTGGCGACGAGCCGCCGCCCGACGACATCAACCCGCCGGCGCCCTCGTGCCTCGGCTGCGCGAGCGTGGCGAACGGCGCGCCGCTCGGCCTGGCGCTGGTGCTGTTCGCCCGTCGCCGCGTCACGCGCCTGCGGTCGGGCGCTCGGTCCACGGCGCGACCTTGAAGAGCAAGAGCATCCCCGGCACCGCCAGCACCACGCACAGCACGAAAAAGTTGAACCAACCGAGCCCCTCCACGAGGAAGCCGGTGGAGGCGCTCATGAAGGTGCGCGGCACCGCCATCAGGCTCGTCAAGAGCGCGAACTGCGTTGCCGTGTAGAGCGGGTTGGTGGCCTTGGCGATGTAGGCCACGAAGGCAGCGGTGCCGAGCCCAACGCCGAGCGCCTCGAGCGCGATGACGAAGCCGAGCCGCGCCAGATCGTCCGCGCCCACGGCCGCCTGCGGGCCGAGCCACGCGAGCCACGCGAAGCCCACGATGGCCACGCCTTGCACCACGCCAAACACCCACAGCGCGCGGTTGATACCGAGCTTCACCATCCACAGCCCGCCGACGAACCCCCCGGCGACGTTGGCCCACAGCCCCGCGTTCTTGGCGACGATGCCGATGTCCGACTTCGAGTACCCCATGTCGAGGTAGAACGGCGTCGCCAGCGCCGTGCACATGGAGTCGCCGAGCTTGTACAGCAGCACGAACGCCAGGACGATCAGCGCCTCCTTCACGCCCTTGCGGCCGAAAAACTCGCGGAACGGCTCGACCACGGCGGCGCGGAGCGTCTTCGGCGGCGCGCCGATGGCGGGCAGCTCGCGCACCAGCAGCGTGAGCGCGACGCCCGGCAGCATGAAGAGCGCGGTGATGCCGAAGACCCACGACCACGGCAGGTGGTCGGCGAGGATGAGTGACAGCGACCCCGGCACCAGCGTCGACACCTTGTAGGCGTTGACGTGAAACGCGTTGCCGAGCCCGAGCTCCTCGTCGGGTAAGAGCTCGCGGCGGTACGCGTCGAGCACGATGTCTTGCGTGGCGCTCAACAGCGCCAGCGCTACCGTGAGCGCCACGATGCCGTCGAGGCCGTCCTTCGGCGACAGGACGCCGAGGCCCGCGATGACCGCGAGCAGCCCGAGCTGCGTGATGAGCATCCAGCCGCGTCGACGGCCGAGCAGCGGCACGGCGTAGCGATCGAGCAGCGGCGCCCACAGGAACTTCCAGGTGTAGGGGAACTGGATGAGCGCGAAGAGCCCGATCTCCTTGAGGCCGATGCCCTCGGTGCGCAGCCACGCGGGCAGCAGGTTGAACAACAGGTACAGCGGCATCCCCGACGAGAAGCCGGTGAAGATGCAGATGACCATGCGGCGGTTGAACAGCGCCTTGATGATCGACGGCTTGCCGGCGGTGCTCGACATCGGGCGCGCAGTATGCGCCGGCGTCGATCCCCTTGACCAGCGCAATCCATTTCTCGGTCGCGTGCTATCGTGTGGCAGGGAGGCCGCCGTGAAGTCGCACGATGTCATCAAGGAGATGTTCGATCGCCTTGGCGCCAAGCACGTCGCGTCCGAGCTCGGCGTCTCGCTGTCGCTCCTCTACAAGTGGAGCGAGCCAGAAGGCGAAAGCGGCGCTGCAAATCCGCTCGATCGAGTGGCGGAGCTCTCCCGCGTTACCGACGACGACCGCGCCGTGCAGTGGCTCGCGCACCAGCGGGGCGGCGTGTTCGTCAAGAACCCTCCGCGCTTGGTCGAGAAGGTCGACGTCTTCCGCGAGACCCAGCGCATCCTCAAGGAGTTCGCCGACGTCCTGCAGGCGGTGTCGTCCGCCTGGGACGACGCGCGCCTCACGCCCGACGAGATCGAGCGCATCCGGCACGAGTGGGACGAGCTCAAGTCGATCGGCGAGACGTTCGTGATGTCGTGCGAAGATCACGCCGCCAAGAAGCGCTGAGGCGATGATCCGCCGCGTGTACCTGGTGCCAGGCTTCTTCGGTTTCGCGGCGCTGGGTGAGCTGCGCTATTTCCACTTCGTCAAAGAGGTGCTCGACGAGGCGTTCCAACGCTTCGGCGCCGACGTGCAGATCTACCGCGTCGACACCATGCCCACGGGCGCCATCGCGCGGCGCGCCGAGCGCCTACGCGAGGTGCTGCGCGAGACCGCGGGCGACGCCGGCGACCTGCACCTGGTGGGACACAGCACGGGGGCGCTCGACGCGCGCCTGCTGCTCGACCCGCACCGCGAGCACAGCGACGATCGCCCGCTGCTCGATCGCGTGAGGAGCGTGGTCTCCATCGCGGGCGCGCATCGTGGCACGCCGCTGGCGTCGGCGTTCCGCACCGCGTTCGGCAAGGAGCTGCTCAAGCTCGTGGCGCTCATGACCATCCGCACGCTCAAGATGGGCCCGCTGCCGGTGGCCGTGGTCGGTGGGTTGGCCGCGGTGCTGGCGGCGTTCGACAGCGCCGTGGGCGCCAAGCCTGACCTCGTGGACCAGCTGCAGAAGAGCCTGCTCGACGACCTCGACGCCGATCGGCGGCTCGCGTTGCATCAGCTGTTCACGGACGTGGCCACCGACCAGGCGCTGCTCGACGAGCTGACACCGGAGCTCGCCGTGCACTTCGACGCCGGGACCTTCGATCGGCCCGGCGTCCGCTACGCGTGCGTGCTCACCGAGGCGCGGCGACCGTCGGTGTCGTCGACCATCGAGGCGGGCCTCTCGCCGTACGCGCAGGCGAGCCACACGCTGTATCACGCGATGTACCGGCTGACGGCGCGCACGCCGGTGTCGCTGCCGCCGCCCCCCGAGCTCGCGCGCTACACCGACCGGCTCACCGCCATGCTCGGCGACCTGCCGACGCGCGAGGACAACGACGGCATCGTACCTACGCTGTCGCAGCTGCACGGCCCGGTGCTGCGCGCGGTCATGGCCGACCATCACGACGTCATCGGTCACTTCGACGACGCGCACCACGACCCGCCTCACGTGGACTGGCTCAACACGGGCACCGGCTTCACGCGCCAGCAGTTCGTCGCGCTCTGGACCGACGTCGCGAGCTTCATCCTCGACGACCGGGGCACGCTCATCCCCGGTGCGGCCACGGGCTGACGGCGCCGCCGTGTGCGCGGCGACGGATCACGGCGCCGGCGCCCCATCCACGCGACAGCAGCAGCGCCGACCGCGCTCGGCCAGCGCGTGCTCGAGCAGCGACGCCGCCAGGTCCGGCGTCAGCGGGCTGGTCGCCTTGACGATGTCGGCGACGCCGCTCTTGACGCACGAGGCCGCCGCGGCGTTCGCACACAGGAACGCGCGCGGCGGCACCGCGGCGCCGGCCTCGTCCTTCAAGGGCAGCGCGATGGAGGCGGCAGACGTGTAGGTCGCCGCGTCCGCGCACTCGGCGGCGCCGGGTCGGCGCTTGCGCTTGACGTCGTACACCGACACGGGCAGCTCCACCGCCAGCTCGCCCACCTTGGCCTCGACCGCCGCGCCGCCCACGGCCCGCGCGGTCACCTCGCCCTTGGCCACGGTGACCGCCGCGCTGCTCGCGGTCCAGAGCACCTCGGCGCTCTGGAGCTTGCCGCTCCCCCACGGCTCGACGCGCAGCCCGATGGTCTCGCCCATGATGGTCTCACACGACACCGGCGGCTCCGCGGGCGGCGGCTGCCCCGCCTTGCGCACGGCCACGAACGGCGGCCACGGGCAGAACAGACGCAGCTCGTCGACGTTCGGCACCACGGTCACCTCGATGGTCGCGCTCTTGTCGCCCAGCTTGGCGGTGATGATGGCGGCGCCCGGCGCCTTGCCGGTTACGGCACCGTGGGCCGGGTCCACCTCGGCTACCGACGCGGCCGACGACGACCAGGCGAGGTCACCGATCAGCGGCAGGCCGAGGCCGGTGGCGGCGGCGATGGGCTTGATGGTCGCGCCCACCTTGACCGTGCACGGCTCCGGGCACGTGAGGCTGATGGAGTCCACCACGAAGACCTGGATGGACAGCTTGCCCGTGGGTCCGTCGTCGATCGACGCCATCAGCGTGGTCTTGCCGTTGCGCGCGGGCTTGAGGGTGGCGCCGTCCACGCTCACCACGCCGTCGGGCGCGAACGTGAGCTTCGGCGCGGCCGCGCCCTCCATGGGCTTGCCCTCGTCGTCCTTCACCACGATCTTGGGCATGGGCGCGCCCTTGGCGTCGGTGATGGACACCGGCTCCGCCGGCTCGAAGACGATGGCCGCCGGCTTGGCGCAGCCGACCGTGAGGATCGCGAGCGCAGTGGCGTTTGCGGCGGAACGTCTCATGTCATGCCTCGTCGTCATGCCTGGGCGCGCCCGGGTTGCACGGCCGCCACGAACACGAGGTCGGGGTGCTTCTCCTCGAACCGACGCCGCATCCAGTCATTCTCGAACAAGAACAGAGGGCGCCCCTCGACGTCCAGAAAACATTCGATGCTCGCCGTGCGCGTCAGTGCTGCGACGTCCACCGGGGCGCCGTCCGCTCGGAACACCCAGCGCGCCTGCGTGTAGGGGAGCCGCTCGAGGTTGGCGTCGACGCCGTACTCGCTCTTGAGACGGTGCTGCACCACCTCGACCTGCAGCCAGCCCACCGCGCCGAGCACGGGGTCGACGAAGAGCTCGTCGCGCTCCTTGAGCAGCTGCACGGCGCCCTCGTCGGCGAGCTGCGACAGCCCCTTTTGCAGCTGCTTGCGCTTGAGCGGATCGCCCAGGCGCACGCGCACGAAGTGCTCGGGAGAGAAGCTCGGGATGCCCTCGAACGGCGGCATGTCCTTCTCCGCCAAGGTATCGCCGATGCGCAGGTTGCCCGGATCCCACAGCCCGAGGATGTCGCCCGACCACGCCTCCTCGACGGTGGTGCGCTCCTGCGCCAGGAACATCAGCGGACGATCGAGCGAGAGCTTCTTGCCGGTGCGCAGGTGCCGCACCTCCATGCCACGCTCGAAGCGCCCGGAGCAGATGCGCAGGAACGCTATGCGATCGCGGTGGCGCGGGTCCATGTTCGCTTGGATCTTGAACACGAAGCCAGAGAAGTGCGGCGCGCACGGATCGAGCTCGTTGCCGTCGACCTTGCGCGCATGCGGCCCCGGGCACAGCGAGACGAAGCGATCGAGGAACGGCTCGACGCCGAAGTTGTTCATCGCCGAGCCGAAGAACACCGGGGTCACCTCGCCCTTGAGAAAGCCCTCGAGCGTGAAGCGGTTGCCCGCGTCGTCGAGCAGCGCGACCTCGTCCCGCAGCTGCGTGAGCGCGCTCTCGCCCACGGCCTCCGCCAGCGCGGCGTCATCGAGGCTGTGGACCTCCATGGCCGCGCGCTTGCCGCGCTCCTCGCGCTCGAAGCGCAAGAACTGCCGCGACTCGCGCTGGTACACGCCCTGGAAGCTGCGCCCCATCCCCACGGGCCAGGTGAGCGGGGCGCACGGGATGCCGAGCACCTGCTCGACCTCGTCGAGCAGCTCGAGCGGCGCCTTGCCCTCGCGGTCCATCTTGTTGACGAACGTGACGATGGGGATGCCGCGAAAGCGGCACACCTTGAACAGCTTGATGGTCTGCGGCTCCACGCCTTTGGCGACGTCGATGAGCATGACGGCGCAGTCGGCGGCGGCCAGCGTGCGGTAGGTGTCTTCCGAGAAGTCGTTGTGCCCAGGCGTGTCGAGTAAGTTGAAGCGGCACCCCATGTGCTCGAACTGCATCACGCTCGTCGCGACCGAGATGCCGCGCTCCTTCTCGATGGCCATCCAGTCGGAGGTGGCGTGGCGCGACGCGCGGCGCGCCTTGACGCTGCCGGCGAGGTGGATGGCCCCGCCGTACAACAAGAGCTTCTCGGTGAGCGTGGTCTTGCCCGCGTCGGGGTGCGAGATGATGGCGAAGGTGCGTCGCCGCTGAACTTCGCGCTCCAGGGTCTGCGGGTCGACGGCCACGGGCGGGTTGTATCGGCCACGGGGCGCTTGGGAAGACCCGGCTTCTGCGCGCGGCGCCGTCCCCTGAACATCCGTTCCGCTGCGGTCGCGCGCCACGTCGTTGACCGACGCGATCGCGTCCACCATGACGCCGAGGCCGTGGCGCGCCACCTTCACCTCGATCCCGTCGGCGGCATCGCGGGCGACATGTTCGCGGCCGCGATGCTCGACGCTTGGCCCGCCCTGGGCGACGGCCTGGTGGCGGCGTTGCGTGGCGCCGGCCTGTGTGACGACGTGCGCGTGCGCTGGGAGCGCGTCACCGACGAGGTGCTGGCGGGGAGCCGCTTCGTGGTCGACGACCCCCGTGAGCGCGGGCGCGCCGTGCCGCCGTCGAATCTGGTGCTCCAGCGGGGCGCGCGCGAGCACGCGCACGTGGCCTATCGCGATCTCCGCGCGCGCATCGCGGCCAGCACGCTGTCGCCGGGGGCGAAGGAGCGCGCGCTCCACATCTTCGCGCTCCTGGCAGAGGCCGAGGCGGCCGTGCACGGCATCGCCGACGTCGACGACGTCGAGCTCCACGAAGTCGGCGCACAAGACGCCATCGCCGACATCGTGGCGGCCGCGTGGCTCCTCGATCGTGCGGCCGTGACCTCCGCGTCGTGCGCGCCCGTGCCCTTGGGAGCGGGCCGCGTGGAGGCAGCGCACGGCCTCTTGCCGCTGCCCGCGCCCGCGGCGGCCTACCTGCTGCGCGGCCTGCCCACCATCGACGACGGGCGCAAGGGCGAGCGCGCCACGCCCACGGGCTGCGCGATCCTCAAGCACCTTGCGCCGCGGCCCACCGCGCCCCCCGGTCTCGTCGGCGTCACGGGGGTGGGCTGGGGCTCCAAGCGCTTCGCGGGCTTGCCCAACGTCCTGCGCGTCCTCGAGCTCGAGGTGGCGGCCGCGCCCGGCGACGCAGCGGGCGACGCGGTGCTCGGTCATGACGCCGTCGCGGTGCTGGCGTGCGAGATCGACGATCAAGCGCCCGAAGACCTCGCCATCGCGCTCGATCACCTGCGCGCGCACGACGGCGTCCTCGACGTCACGCAGGCGGCGTCGTTCGGCAAGAAGGGCCGCCTCACCGTGGCGCTGCAGCTGTTGGTGCGGCCGGGCGCCGAGGATCGCGTGGCGCGCGCGCTCCTCACCGAGACCACGACCATCGGCGTGCGCGTGACGCGCGCCGAGCGCCTGGTGCTTCCTCGTGAAGCCGTGGCGCACTCCGGCGTGCGCGGCAAGCGCGTCCACCGCCCCGACGGCACCGCCACCACCAAGGCCGAGAGCGACGACGTCGCGGCGCTGCCGAGCGCCGCCGCGCGAGCGCGCCGGCGCCGCGACGTGGAGGGTCCGTGAGCGCCGGCGCGCACCGTCTCGAGGAGGTCCTCGCCACGGTGCCGCGCGCGGCCATCGCGGTCTCCGGCGGCATCGACAGCCTGACGCTCATGGCGTTCGCAGCGCGCCACCACCACGACGTGCGCGCCTTCCATGCGGTGAGCGCCGCGGTGCCGCCCGAGGCCACGGCGCGCGCGCGTTCGGTTGCATCCACCGAGGGCGTCGAGCTGTGCATCCTCGACGTGGGCGAGCTCGACGATCGCCGCTACACCTCCAATCCCGTCGACCGCTGCTACACGTGCAAGGCGCATCTGTACGACGGCATCGCAGCGTCACCGCGCGCCCACGGCGCCGTCGTGCTCTCCGGCACCAACGCCGACGATCTCGGCGACTTCCGCCCCGGGCTGCGCGCGGCCGCCGAGCGCGCGGTCCGCCACCCGTTCGTCGAGGCCGGCGTCACCAAGGCTGGCGTGCGCGCCCTGGCGCGCGCGCTCGGCCTGGGCGCGCTGGCCGAGCTGCCGGCGCAGCCGTGCCTGGCGTCGCGCGTGGAGACGGGCGTGGGCATCGACGCCGCGCTCTTGCAGGCCATCGACGACATCGAGCGTCGCGTGCGCGCCGTGGCGGCCCCCGACGCCGATGTGCGCTGTCGGGTGCGCGCAGGCGCGGTGGAGCTCGAGCTCGACGAGCGCACGCTCGCGTCGACGCCGGCCTCCGCGATCGCGCAGGCGCTCGACGGCGCGCGCCTGCGCGTCGCGCGCGTGGTGCCGTACCGCCGAGGCAGCGCGTTCCTGCATGTGCTCGGCGACGACGCGACGATCGTCAGCGCGTCGCGACCGGCTCGTCGGCCCGCGCCCACTCTGGGTGCGCGGCGAACGTGACGCGCAGCGCGAGCTTGGCGATGTCGAGCGCGCGCACGTGCCAGATCCACTCGTCGTTCACCACCACCACGGCGAGCGCGATCTTGGGGTGGTGGGCCGGCGCGGTGCCGACGAACCAGGTGTAGTCGAGGTCGACCTCGCGATCGGTGAGCGAGCCGGTCTTGCCCGCCACCGGCACCTCGTCGAAGGCGCGGAAGCCGCGCTCGTTCGTCGAGAACGCGCGCGCCGCGGTGCCGCGCTCCACGGTGGCCGCCATCATCGCCTGCAGCACGTCGGCGTGCTGCTCGTCGAGCACGCGGCGCGGCGCCAACGCCAGCGGCGCTTCCTCGCCCTCGACCGCGGCGATGATGGCCGGCGCGGGTGCGATGCCGTGGTTGCCCACGGTGGCGGCCAGCACCGCGCCGTGGAGCGCCGACAACCGCACCTGCCCGAAGCCGGCGGCGGTGGTGGCAAACGCGAACGGCTCTTCGTCGATGGCCGCGGGCGACGCCACCGTTGGCCAGGCGAATGCGAGCGGCGCATCGAAGCCGAACAGCGCCGACTCCTGCGCCAGCTGCGTGGGCGTCAGGTGCCGCGACGCCAGCTTGGCCATCGCCACGTTCTGCGACAACGGCAGCGCGTCTTCGAAGCGCACGCAGCGACCACGGCCGTCGTCGACGAGGTTCTTGGGCTTGAGCCGCGTCTTGCCGCCGGTGCCGCAGGCCTCCTCCTTGAGCGACACGCCGTCGCGCAAGAGCGCCGACGCCGTCACGATCTTGAAGATGCTCGCCGCCTTGGCCAGCGGTCGCAGCGCCGCTCCGCCGCCACCCGACAACGTCTGCGAAGGGTCCCGCGTGCTCTCGTCCACCAGCGCGAGCACGCGTCCGGTCTCGACGTCGAGGATGACCACGGCGCCCCACTGCGTGCGCCCGTTCTCGACCGCGCTCTCGATGGGTCGCTGCAGCGCGGGGTCGAGCGTGAGCGTGGCGACGCCGTCTCCGAAGGGCGCGCGATAGACGCCGTGTACGGCGTCGAAGGTGGGCTCGCCGAGGCGAGGCGGCGTGACGGCCGTGGGCCGCAGCGCGCCGGCGTCACGCCAGGCAAGCGCCGCCGGCGATGTGCGGCGCGCGTCGCGCGCCGCCGTGGCCAGCGCCACCACCGCCACCACCGCACACAGGGGCCCAAGGACACGACGCACGAGCCGATTCTGCCCGGTCGGCGGTGGACGTGTCCATCGGGCTTCCGTACGGTGCGCCCATGCTCCTTTTGACCGCGTTCCTCGCCGCAGCGACGTCCGCCACCGCGTCCCCGGAGGTCTGCGTGGACAAGCCCGCCCTCGTTTCGCTCGCGCCACCGGCGCCCGTGCCGACGTCTGACGTGGTGCGCCTCCTCGTCGCCAAGCACGGCGCCGCGCACAAGGCGCGCATCGAGCAGGGCGTGACGCAGGTCGCGTCGTTGTGGCGCGCCGACGACGGCGACCTCGCCGCGTTCTGTCTCGAGCACTTCGTCGCCGACGGCGCCGAGCGCGAGCGGCTGTTCGCGCGCTTCGAGACCGCGCTCGAGCAGGTCGACGGCCACTTCCTCGAGATCGGGCGCGAGCTGCGGCGCCCCAGCGACGTCGACGTGGGGCCCATGGTCACCCTCGACCAGCTGTTCGCCGGCTTCGAGGCGAGCGCGCACCTGCTCGACGACCTGTTCGCCTCGAAGATCGCGTTCGTCGCGCTGCTGAACTTCCCGCTCACCACGCTCGATCAGCGCTTGGCCGTCGGCGGCAAGTGGCAGCGCACGCAGTGGGCGCAGGCTCGCCTCACCGGGCGCTTCGCGCGGCGTGTGCCCGCGGACGTGCTGCGCCGCGCGACCGAGGTGCAGGCCAAGGCCGACCTGTACATCGCCGAGTACAACCTGTGGATGCACCACGTGCTCGACGAACGGGGACAGCGCGTGTTCCCGTCGGGCAAGCGGCTCATCTCGCACTGGAACCTGCGCGACGAGCTCAAGGCGCAGTACGCCGCCGGCGCCGATGGCACGAACCGCCAGCGCGTCATCGTGCGCCTGATGGAGCGCATCGTCACGCAGACGATCCCGCGCGCCGTCATCAACAACCCGCGCGTCGACTACAACCCGTTCACCAACGAGGTGAAGGCCGCGCCCGCCGCGACCATCGAGAAGGACGCACCGCCAGCCGCCGACGTCGCCGTCGACGACGTCGCCGAGCCCGCCACGCGCTACGCGCACCTGCTGGCGCAGTTCGAGGCCGCGCGCGCGCAGGATCCGTACTCGCCGAGCATGCCCAACGCCATCACGCGATCGTTCGAGCTGTACCGCGAGCTGCCCGAGGAACGCGTGCGCCAGCTGCTGACCGACGTGCTCGAGTCGCCGCTCGTCTCCCAGGTCGCCGCCGAGATCGAGCGCCGGGTGGGCCGCCCGCTCGAGCCGCACGACCTCTGGTACGACGGGTTCAAGGCGCGCTCGGCCATCCCCGAGGCCACGCTCGACCAGCGCACGCGCGCGAAGTACCCGAGCGCCGACGCCTTCCAGCGGGACCTGCCGCGCCTGCTCGCGGACCTCGGCTTCACCGCCGCCAAGGCGCGCTTCTTGGCCGACCACATCCTCGTCGATCCCTCGCGCGGCGCCGGCCACGCGATGCAGGCGAGCCGCCGCGGTGACTTCCCGCGCCTGCGCACGCGCGTCGAGAAGGGCGGCATGAACTACAAGGGCTACAACATCGCCGTCCACGAGCTGGGCCACAACGTGGAGCAGGTGTTCTCGCTCTACGGCGTCGACCACACGCTGCTGCAGGGCGTGCCCAACAACGCCTTCACCGAGGCGCTCGCCTTCGTGTTCCAGGCGCGCGATCTGGAGCTGCTCGGTGAGGCGCCCACCGACGCCGCGGCCAGCAAGCGCGAGGCGGTGCTGGCCGACTTCTGGGCCACCTGGGAGATCGCGGGCGTCGCCCTCGTCGACGTCGCGGTATGGCACTGGCTCTACCAACACCCGAGCGCCACGGCCGCACAGCTGCGCGACGCCACCATGGCCATCGCCGAGGACGTGTGGCGGCGCCACTATCAGCCGGTGCTCGGCAACACGCCGTCGCCGTTGCTGGCGATCTACTCGCACATGATCGCGTACCCGCTGTACCTGTCCGACTACCCGCTCGGGCACCTGATCGCGTTTCAGATCGAGGAGCAGCTGCACGCGAGCGCTGCGAAGGGCAAGCGCTTCGGCGACGAGATCGAGCGCATGGCCACCATCGGCAACGTGGCGCCCGACGTGTGGATGACCAAGGCCGCCGGCGGCCCGGTGTCGGCGGCGCCGCTGTTGCGCGCCACCGAGCGCGCGCTCGCGTCGCTGCCGCGCTGATCAGTTCTGGCTACGGACGCTGCGCGCGCGGCCCCCTGGGCCCGCCGCGGCTCTCGAGATCCTGCAAGCGCCGCGCGTACTCGCGGAGCGCGTCGTTCGGCGTCTGCGTGCGCGGCAGTCGCTCCGTCGGCGGCATGGCCGCGGGCAGCTGGCGATCGGGCACGGTCACCGCAGGGTCCACCAGCTCGTCCTCGAGCAGGAGCGCCGACGCCGGGCGCTCGGGCGCGGTGCGGTTCGGGTCGACGGCGTCGGCCAGGGCCGCCAAGCCCGTGGTCTGCAAGCGCGCCTCGGCGAAGAACATCTCCTGCGCGCGCTGCACGGCCTCTTGCGAGGTCTCGCGACGTTGGTCGGGCTCGGGCCCCATGGCCGCGATGACCGCGCGCCGCCCATCGTCGGCGACGTCGTGGCCGCCGGCCACCTGCTTCTCGAGCATGGCGAAGAGCGCAGCCGCGTCGCGCGCGCGCGCCGGGCGCGCCAGCGGGTCCATGCGCAGGAGCTGCCCAATGCCGCGCAGGACCGATTTCTCGACCTGCTCGCCGGGCTCGAGCTCCATCAGCTTGCCCGACACGATCTTGCCCACCGCTGCCGCCATGGGCCCGCGTGTCGCCTCGCGGCCGGCCAGGGCCTCGAACAACACCACGCCGAGCGACCACAGATCGCTGCGCACCGAGTGCGGCCCGCTCGCGAACAGCTCGGGCGCCAGGTAGCGCAAGGTGCCCCGCACGGCCCCCGACTCGGTGCGCTCGGCGCGGGTCTCCAACGAGCGCGCGATGCCGAGGTCGATGAGGCGCGCGGCGCCGTCGTAGCCGAGCAGCACATTGCCCGGCGTGACGTCGCGGTGGAGCATCTGGAGCGGCCGCCCATGCTCGTCGACGGCCTCGTGCAGGGTGGCCAGCGCCTCGGCGATCTGCCGCCCGATGCGGCACACCACCCCTGGCGGCAGCGGCCCGCGACGACGCAAGTCGAAGAGCGACGCCCCCGCCACGTACGCGGTCACCAGCGCCGGCCGGCCGTCGTGCTCGAGCAGATCGAGGGTCTCGACGATGTTCGGGTGGATGAGCCGCATGCCCACGCGCGCCTCGTCGCGCAGGCGCTCGTCGTCTTCCCGCGAGTGCGCGGTCTTGATGACGACGCGCGCGCCGCGCGGCGCGCGCGCGAGCAAGAGCTGGCCCATGCCACCTGAGCCGAGCTCGCCGATCACCTCGTACCGGCCCGCGAAGAGCATCACCTGCGAGGCTAGCCGGCCGTGCAAACGGGCGCCTGTTTGAGACACCGATCGGTCGCATGCCCGCGGTCACGCGCCTCGCGGACTGCGGCAGCCTTGCCGGGCCCTTCCGCTCGAACACCCCGCGGGCCGAACGGTTGACGCGGACCCGCGCGCCGGTGGTGCGATTCGCACCGCCGGTGTTGCAGATCTCCTCGCAATTCAACAGCTTTGACGTCGACGAGCGAGGGGCGTAGCCAGCGGCGATGCACACCGCGCGTCGCCTCCTCACCGACACCACGGCCTCCACCCGCACCCTCTGCAGGCTCTCGGCCCTCTTCGCCGCGGCGCTGCTGGCCTTCAGCCTGGCCGCGTGCCCGGACGAGCCCATCATGGCGCTCGAGGGCAGCGTGGTCGTCGAGGTACGCAACGTGCGCGCCGAGACCAAGATCGTGAGCCTGGTGCTGACCCCTGAGGGCCGCGCGGCGCTCACCTCCGAGCCCGCCGCCGAGCAGCCGGCGACGATCCACCGCTTCGACGAGGTCGGTATCGGCCTCGCCAGCGTGCGCTGCCAAACGCTCGCGCTCGATCGCACCGAGCTCGATCGGATCACGGTCTTCCCGGTGGCGGTGGTCGCCCACGAGGAGACCACCGTGGTCATCGACTTCGCCACGGGCGACGTGGTGGTCGAGCCTCCTCCCGACGACACGCCCGGCGTCTGCCTCGACGCCGATGGCAACCCCGACGCGGCGCGCGACGTCTTGTGCGGCACGTGCACCGAGCCCGAGGGCGCCATCGTCGCTGTCACCGACGACGACGACTGTGGCGCCATCTCGTGCGACGGGCTCGATGCCTTCCGGCTCGAGGGCGACAACACCGCGGCGGGGACGTCGCAGTGCCACTTCGACGACTTCGCGCCGATCACGACCAACCGCTGCGCCAGCGTGGCGGTCTGCAAGCCCGCGAACGATCCCGCCACCTGCGGCGCGCCCACCACCACGCAGGCGCTGGAGGCCGGCCTGTGCCAGACCATCGCCGGATGCGCGGGTGCGGGCCCGCCCACGCTGGTGACCGCGCCCGACGGCACGCCCTGCGGCGGCATGCGCGTCTGCCAAGACGGCGCCTGTGTCGACGTGGTCGATCCGCCGCCGCCGCCGCCACCCGCGGTGGGGTGCGCCGACGGCACGCGCGAGGGCTTCCTCGACCTCGCCACCTGGCCCTCCATCGCCGGATGCGAAGGCGCCTTCTCGGTGGCGGGGGTCACGCGCGCGGGCCTTTCGGCCACATGCGGTCGTGTCGCCGGCGACGACGGCTCGAACCCCGAGGGTAGTGGCTGCAGCGCGGCCGACCTGTGCATGGAGGGGTGGCACGTATGCAACGGCAAGACCGAGGTCGCGGCCAAGGCGCCTGGGGGGTGTGGAGGCGCGGTGCCCGCCGGCACGGGCGAGAAGATGCTCTTCTTCGCGGTGGCACAGCACTCCACGAACGGCAGCGTGTGCGATGACGCCTCCACCGGTGACAACGACGTGTTCGGCTGCGGCAACCTCGGCACGCAGCTGTCAGCCGACAAGAACTGCGGCCCGCTCACGCGCGTGCTCGCGAGCACCCAGCCGAACCGCTGCGGCTTCAACGAGGCCGAGCCCACCAACGGCCCCTGGCTCTGCCAGGGTGGGAGCGACAGCCACCTGCACGAGGGCGCCGTCGTCACCAAGGTGGGATGTCCGGGCACCTCGTGCAGCTACGACGGCAACCCCATCAGCAGCGCGCGCAAGGGCGGCGTCCTGTGTTGCCGCGACTAGTGCCACAAACCCAGAGGACGGGCCCGCGGATCCCGCTGCAGTTTCCGGTGCCGCCGCCCGATAGATAGTGGGTCGGGCGCGGCGGCCGTCGCCGATGGGGTGTGCCCTCGACGGGAGCACTTCCTTGCGGACGGTCCGGTGAACACACGCGACGACGCATTCGGCGAGACCAGAGACGGCGTTGGCATCGCGCGCACGTTCTTTCGCCTACGCCTGTTTATGTCGTGCGTCGTCGCGGCGCTGGTGGTGCACACGGTCGTGAATGCCTATCGGTCGCACGCGGCGGTTCGGCACGCCGGCGCCGCCGAGGCCCTTGCGGGCGACACGGGTCGCCTGCTGGCGTTGTGCGCGCGCGAGCGTGGCCTCGCGACGCTCATCGCCAACGAGGCCGTCGGCGCGCCCAGCCGCGACGAGCTGGCGACGCTGCGCGCGGAGCTCGACGCCTTGGCCGCGACGACGTTGCGGGCCAGCGCAGCGGTCGCGGCCGCCAGCGCCGACGACGTACTCGCGGCGCGGGTCGAGACGGTCGAGGAGCACCGGCGAGCCGCTGCGGCCGCGCGTGCCTCGCTCGAGCGCGCACCGGCCGGACCCGAGCGCGTCGCGGCCACTGATCGCTGGATCGAGGAGACTACGGCCACCAATGAAGCGCTGCTCGTGCTGCACGCCGAGCTTCAGCAACCTGCGAGCCGCAGCGTCCCCGAGCTGCAGGAGCTCGCCTACCTCCGACACCTCCTGTTGAGCGTGGCCGAGCACATGGGCCAGGAGCGCGCCATCGTCGGCGCGGCGTTGGCGCGCCGCGAGCTCGTGACGGCCGAGCGCCTGGCAGATCTTGAACGGCGCCGCGGCGTCGTGGAGCACGCCCTCGAGGATCTCGCGAGCTACCTGGCCCCCCGCGACGAACCGGCCGAGCTCGCCGACGCGCTCGCGCGCATGCGCGGCGACCTCCTCGAGGGCCTCGGGCCCACACGCACCGGGGCGTACCGCTGCGTGCGCGGCCAGCAGCCCTGCGCCCTGAGCGCGGCGCAGTGGTTCGACCAGGTGTCCGCGGGCCTCGACGCCGTGCACCGCGTCGTCGCGGCCTCATCGCGTCTCACGGCCGCGACCATGGACGACCGCCGCCTGGCGGCATTGCGCGCGTTGGTGGGCACGGCTGCGGCCGGGTCGTTCGCGTTCGCCCTCATCTTGTTCGCCAGCAGCTTCGTGCGTCATCGCATTGGTCAGCGCCTGCTCGATCTGCGCGACGGCGCGCTCCAAGTCGCACGCGGCGAGCTCGAGCGTCCGGTGATGATGCCGGGCAGCGACGAGATTAGCGCGGTCGCGCGTGCCGTCGAACAGATGCGCGCCACACTCGGCAACCGCAACCTCGAGCTGCAGCAGCTACTCGATCAACTGAAGGAGGCGCAAGGGAAGCTCGTGCAGACGGAGCGCATGGCCTCGGTGGGCCAGCTCGCCGGTGGCGTGGCCCACGAGATCAACAACCCCCTGTCCATCGTGCTCGGCAACGTCGCCTACTTGCTCGATCAGCTCGATCGCCCCGGCAGCGGCGTGCCATTCGAGCGCGCCGAGCTGCGCGAGGTGTTGCGCGAGGTGTACGAAGCCACCGAGCGCTCCACGGCCATCGTGCGCGATCTGCGCGACTTCGCGGCCGGCGGGCCGGGCACCCGCGGTCACCTCGCCGATCTCGACGACGCGGTCGCGACCGTGGTGGACGCGCTGCGGCCATCGTTCCCGCGCAGCGTCGCGCTCGAGCTGGCGCTGCATGCGGCGGTCCCGGTGGTGGGCACGCGCGCGGCGCTCGCGCAGGTGCTCCACCGTCTGCTCGACAACGCGCGGGAGGCGTGTGCCGACGCCGGCACCATCAGCGTCCGCACGCTGCATCACGACCGCCACGCATCCATCGTCCTGCACGACACGGGTGCCGGGATCGCCCCCGAGATCCTCCCGCGCGTGCTCGAGCCCTTCTTCACCACCAAGAAGCTCGGCGCCGGACGTGGGCTCGGGCTCTCGGTGTGTGTGGGCATCGTGCGCCAGCTCGGCGGCGATCTCACCATCGAGTCCGCGCCGGGCCAGGGCACCACCGTCACGGTGCGGTTGGCGAGGGCGTAGCTCGTTGCGGCGCGCGCTCCAGGCGCTCCATGCGCCGCCAATACCAGCGGTGCCACCATGGCCGCTGTTCGCGGCCGATCGCGACCGCGTGCGCCAGCCATTCGGGCAGCGCAGCGCGGTGCCGCTCCCATGCGTCGTCGTCCTCGGCCGCGCTGCGCTCGAGCTCGGCCGCGCGCGCCTGCACCACTGGCGCGCGCTCGGGCCAGCACGCGAGCACCGCGCGATGCAGGCGCTCGTGTCGCCACCAGAGGCTCTCGTCGTCGTGGACGGCGCCGGGCGCGGGGCCGGGGACGAGCAGGCGCCCGCTCGCGAGCGGCACGGGCTTGAACACGCTCAGGCACGGTGACGACGTGCCCGTTGCCCACACGCGCGGGCGCGCGCCGAGGTGCGCCACCATCGAGGCGGTCGACTGCCCCGCGGTCCTGGTGGGCCAGGGCGCCGCATGCGCGCACGGCATCGACATCACGAGGCCGTCGAGTGGCGCATGTCCGCCGTGGTCGCGCAGCGCCGCGGCGAGCACTGGCAGCGAGAGCGCGCCTCCCGCGCGCGCGGCGCTGGCGGCGGTGCAGGCCGCGCGCGTGGCCGCGCC
>CAZONM010000014.1:0-30994 GCA_964580865.1 uncultured Myxococcales bacterium
GTGTCGCGCCGCCGACGCCCGAGGTCGCGCCCGCGCCGGCCGCCGCGCGCGACGGAGGGACCCCGTGAGGCGCATCGGCGTGCTCGCGCTGCTCACGCTGCTCCTGACCGCGCTCGGCGGCGCGCTCTCGGTCGCGTTCGGTTGGTCGAGCCTGCCCATCGTCCCGGGCGCCATCCTGTGCGCGTACGCCGCGCTGGTCGATCCGCCCATCGAGGGCGTGCTGACGGCGGCCGCCATCGGGCTCGTCGTCGACGCCACCACCGGCACCTCGCTCGGGCTGAACGTGTTGGCGTTCGTGGGGGTGCTGGTGGGGAGCCGGCTCGTCAGCGGCTTCGTCACCTCGCCGCGCGGCCTGCCCGCGGCGGCGTTCGTGGGTGGGTTCTCGGCGGCACACGCGTTCGTCGCGCTCTTGTTGCTCTATCTGTTCCAGCGGCGCGGCGGCTTCGGCCTCCTGTCGGTGTTCACCGTGGCGCTGGCCAACGGCGCGGCGTCGCTGCTCGTGCTGCCGCTCGTGCAGCGCCTGCTGGTGGCGCTGCGCCTCGAGGAGCGCGACGAGACGCTGCAGGAGCGCCTGGCGGGCAAGGGGCGCGCGTGAAGAAGGCGTTTCAGCCCGCGTTCCCCGGGCGCAACACCACCATCACCACTGCCATCGTCGGTGCATTGCTCGCCATCCACGTCGCGCGCCTCTACGTCCTGCAGGTCGTGCGCGGCGAAGACTACGTGCAGAAGGGCGAGTCGAACTTCATCCAAGACCGGCGCATCCCGCACGCGCGCGGCCTCATCTACGACCAACGCGGGCGCGTGCTCGTCGACAACCGCCCGTCGCACGACGTGTACATGACGGCGGCGTTCTTGCCCGACAGCGCGCGCAGCCTGAGCCGGTTGTTTGCCCCGCTGGCGTTGCCCAAGAGCGAGATCACCGAGATGGACGGGCGCGTGCTCGGCGCCATCGACGAGCCCAGCGACGTCGTGTTGGCGCGCGAGGGCGTGCCGTCCGACGCCTGTGACGAGATGCGCGCCGTGGTCGTGCGCGACGACGTGCGCGGGGTCGTCATCGAGGACGACGACGACGACACCTGTCGCGTGCTGGTGGCGGCGCGCGAGCTGCCGTCGCGCGCCAGCGTGTTTCGTCGCTTGCGTGAGCTGGTCGGCCTGCCGCCGGAGCTGATGAAAGACCGTGTGGATCGCGCGCTGCAGAAGTCGCGCGGCCTGGGGAAGTTCAAGCCCACGCTCTTGCTCGAGGACATCGGCTTCGACACCTACGCGCGCATCGAGGCCGCCGCGTCGCTCGGCGATCTGCCGGGCATCGACGTGGTCGACAGCCAGAAGCGCCGGTATCGCCACGGCACCCTCGGCGCTCACGTGCTCGGGTACATGAACGAGATCGGCGCCAAGGAGCTCGAGGCCAGGAAGGACCAGGGCTACGTCCTGGGCGACATGATCGGCCGGCGCGGCATCGAGGCCACGCACGAGGCCGAGCTGCGCGGCAAGGACGGGATCGACCCGGTGGTAGTCGACGCCAAGGGCAGGAACATGGGTCAAGACCGCGCCGCCGCGCTGCTCGGCGACGACCGCCGCACGCTGCCCGACCCGGGGCAATCGCTGGTGCTGTCCATCGACGAGGACCTGCAGCGCACGGCCGAGCAGATGTACAACGGCATCGCCGGCAGCGTGGTGGCGATGGAGGTCAACACCGGCTTCATCCTCGCCATGGCGAGCTTCCCCACCTACGACCCGAACCTGGTGAGCGGGCCGTGGAGCAAGCCGTACATCGAGAAGATCACCAAGGACCCGCTGCGCCCGTGGGGCAACAAGGCCATCCAGGAGCACTACGCGCCCGGCTCGACGTTCAAGGCCATCACCGCGGCCGCGGGCCTGCGCAACAAGCTCATCGACGAGCGGTCGACGCGCGCGTGCCCGGGGTTCTTCCGCCTGGGGCGCAGCGTGTGGCGCTGCTTCAACCGCGGCGGCCATGGCCCGCTGGCGCTGGTGCGCGCGCTGCAGGTGAGCTGCGACAGCTACTTCTACTCCCTCGGCTACGATCTGGGCCCCGATCGCCTCGCCGAGACGGCGCGGCTCTTCGGCTTCGGCGCGCGCACGGGCCTCGACCTCGACAAGGAGACGCCGGGCATCATGCCCGACCGCGAGTACTACGTGCGTCGCTTCGGCGCCTACACGCCCGGCCTCGTCGTCAATAACTCGATCGGCCAGGGTGACGTGACCGTGACGCCGCTGCAGCTGGCGGTGGCGTACGCCGCCATCGCCAACGGCGGCACGGTGTACAAGCCGCAGCTGGTGCGCGAGACGCGCGACGCCGACGGTAACACCGTGGCCATCCACGACCCCGTGGTGGTCGCCGAGCTCGGCATCGACGAAGCCCAGCTCGCGCTCATGAAGGAGGCGCTGGCGCACGTCACCGATCCGGGGGGCACGGCGTCGGGCCTCCTGTGGCGGCGCGATCGGTTCGCCGACGTGTCGCAGTGGCTGCGCGAGAGCGGCGTCACCATCGTGGGCAAGACCGGCACCGCGCAGGTGGTGCGCCTGTCGAAGAGCGTGCAGCACGTGGAGGCCAAGGACGTGCCGTACGAGCAGCGCGACCACGCGTGGTTCGTGGGCTTCGCGCCCTACGACAACCCCGAGATCGTCGTCGTCACCATGACGGAGCACGGCGGCTTCGGTGGCTCCACGTCGGGCCCGGTGACGGCGGCGGTGCTGCACCGGTGGTTCACCGACGTGCGCAATCAGGGGCGCTACGAGGATCTGCCGGCGCTGCCGCCACCCAAGCGCGTCATCGTGGCGCCGCCGAAGAAGGTCGAGCCCGCCGAGGAGCAGGCGCCGCCCACGGCGCTGAGCCCCGAGACCGACGAGTCGGCGCCGCCCGATGCCACGCCGGTGATGCCGACCACGGCCCCCAAGCCCGATCCGCAGGCGCCCGCGCCCGCGCCCACCGCACCGGAGCTGCCGCCATGAGCATCGCCACGGCGCCGGAGTCGACACAGCGCTGGCCCCTCGGGCTCATCGGGGTGGCGGCGCTGATCCCGCTGCTCGGCGTGCTCAACCTGTCGTCGGCGGCGCGCGCCACCATGCCCGACCTGTGGTTCAAGCAGCTCCTGTGGCTGTGCGGCGGCTTCGTCGCGGGCGCCGTGGTCGCACGTCTGCGATCGTCGACGTTGGAGCTGCTCGCGTACCCGCTGTACGCCGTCACGTGCGTGCTCTTGGTGGCCGTGCTGGCGGTGGGCACGCCCATCAAGGGCGCGCAGCGGTGGCTCGACCTGGGGGCGTTCAACATGCAGCCCTCGGAGCTCGCCAAGCTCGCGATGATCCTCGTGTGCGCGCGCTACTTCAGCCGCTTCGAGATGCCTGGCGGCTACACGCTGGTGGCGCTCCTGCGACCGCTCAATCTCAGCCGCCCGTTGGGCGTCCTGGCGGTCGCCGCGTACCGCTACATCCACACGCGGGCCAAGCACGACGCCGCGGTGGCCGCGGGCGCCGCCGACATCCCGGCGGTCGATCCGCTCTGGCTCACCGTGGCGCTGGTGGCGCTGGCGCTCGTGTGGGCCGCGTTGGGTGCGCTCGACCTCGCGCGCGGCGGCCTCGACGCCCGGCGCGTGGTGGCGCCCATCGACGTCGTCATGATGCCGTTCGTGCTGGTGCTCATCGAGCCCGACCTGGGCACCGCGTCCATCGTGCTCGCGGTGGCCGCGACCATCATCCTGTTCGCGGGCATGCGACCGCGCGACCTGGCCATCGCGTCGGTGGGCGTGGTGGGCGTGGCCGTGCTCGCGTGGAACTTCGTGCTGCACGACTACCAACGCAAGCGCGTGTACACGTTCCTCAACCCCGAGTCGGACATCCAGGGCGCCGGCTACCACGCGGCACAGTCGATCATCGCGGTGGGCTCCGGCGAGATCACGGGGAAGGGCTACGGTCACGGCACGCAAACGCAGCTGTCGTTCCTGCCCGAGAACCATACGGACTTCGTCTTCTCCGTGCTCGGCGAGGAGTGGGGCTTCGTTGGCGGCACCATCCTGATCGTGCTGCTGTTCGCGCTGGTGGCGCTGATGCTGCGCGGTGCGCGGCGCGCCACCGATCGCTTCTCGGCGCTGATGGCGGTGGGCGCGGCGTCGATGATCTTTTGGCACGCGTTCATCAACATCGGCATGGTGATCGGTGTGCTCCCGGTGGTCGGCGTCACCTTGCCCTTGATGAGCTACGGCGGCTCGTCGATGATCACCAAGATCATCGCCATCGGGTTCGCGGTCAACGCGCAGCTCCCTCGGAAGGTCACATGAGCGCAGGTGACGACGACATCATCGAGGCCGTGGTGGAGGACGTGCGCGGTGGTTCGTCCCGGCCCGTCCCCGCCGACGCCGCGCAGGCGCAGGCCCGGGCCGCCGCCCTGCACGCCGACGCCACCACCGCGTTGGTGCCGCGCCGCGAGGCGCCGCTGTACGGCTCGGCGTCGTTCTTCGAGCGCGCCGGCGAGGAGCTCTTGTCGTCGACCCAGCACGCGCTCGAGCTCGCCGGCGCCGCGTACGCGCGCGTGCGCGCCGGCCGCACGGTGCTGGTGGGGCTGCGCCGCTGCACCACGGGCATGCCGGGCCGCGTCCCCATCGACCCCGAGTGGGGCGAGATCCTGTGGCACACGCACCCGGGCCTGCGCGGCTCGCTCGCCGCCTTCTCCATCGAGGATCTGGAGGTGGCGCGCCGCGCCAACAAGCCGCTCTTGGTCATCGGCTTCGGCGGCCTGTCGCCCGAGGTGATCTCGACGCTGGCGCTGCCCTTCGGCCTGCGCGCCTTCCTGGTGTCGGCCGGGCTCAAGGGAATCATGGCGCTCGAGAAGGGCCGCGTGCTGCGCGAGCGCCTGCTCAAGGTCGGCGTGGCCGCGCGCGTGTGCTGGCCCTCGGGCCAGATCCAGCCGGTGCTGCGCGCGTCCGCGAGCCCGCTGCAGGCGGCCCTCGATGAGATGAGCTTCGCGGTCGACCGCGGCGTGGGCGCCGTGGAGCGAATCGGCCAGCAGGCCCTGCGCGACGTGCTGGGCGCCCTCATGGGGCGGCCGCCCGGCAGACCGGATTGACGACGTTTCCGGCGCGCCCGATACCGCGGCCATGCAGTTCATCGACCTCGTCGCCAAGATGTCGGACGACACGTTCGCGGAGATGGTGCAGGCCTCGCCGCGCAAGATCCGCGAGACGCTCTTTCAACGGCTCGGCATCAAGGCGAAGAAGACCATCGGCCTCAAGGTGCACGCCAAGGCCGAGGAGCGCACCAAGAAGCTGCAAGAGAAGCTGCGCGCCGCCACCTCCGAGCAGGAGAACCGCCTGTGCGAGGAGCTGGTGCGCAACTTCCTCTACACCAAGCGCCCGCTGCTCAAGGCCACCCTCGACCACCTCGGCGTGAAGAACGATAACGGCCTGGTCGACGAGGAGCCCACGTTCTTCCAGGAGCTGTCGGCGGAGAAGGTCAAGGACCTCGTCGACCACCTGCGCGGACAGGGGTTCGTGACCGACCACATCCTGACGTACCTGCGCTTCGTGAAGGCGCCGCACCTCGACGGCGTCGCGAAGGAAGCCGCGTAGCGCTCGGCGCGGTGGCGGTCAGCCGCCGTCCTTCGGCTTGCCGTCGTCGGGCGGCTTGACCTCGCTGTCGACGGCGTCCTTGTCGCCGGCTTCCCACTCGCCCTCGGTGGTGAAGTTGCGCTTGTACCAGCCGCGCACGTCGGACCACGCCTTGCCGATGGGGTCGGCGTTCTCCGCCTGGCGCGCCGCCTCGGCGGCCGAGGGCGCCGGAGGCTCCTCCTGCAGCTGTTGGCCGCAGTGGGTGCACACCAGGGCGTCGAGCTTGTTCTGCTCGGCGCACGACGGGCACGCTCGCGTGGCGATGAGCGCGCGCGTCTTGTAGTCGCCGTCGAGGATCTCGAGGTAGTTCCCCGTGGTCACCCAATCGAGCACCTCCTTGGTGCGCCAGATGGGGAAGGGGTGGCTGCGAAAGAGGGTCTGGAAGATCGCCATGTAGCGGCCGAACGGCCCCTCGTCCTGCATCTTGCCGAAGCTGTCGGCCTGCTCCACGAACGCGTCGATGGACAGCTCGGCGCCGAAGCGCCGCGTGCCGCCCGAGATCTTCATGAGGCTGCGCATCACCAAGTTCGGGTTCTTCACGACGAGGAGGGCGGCGCGGTCGCTCGACAGCTCGCTGGCGCGGTCCCAGCGCAGGAGCGCGAGCTGGATGGGGTACACGATGAGGCTGCCGATGCCGAGCGTGGCCTGGATGACCGCCGACGCCACGCTGCCGAACACGCGCGCCGCGCTCTTGTAGAGCACGTGATCGGCGTGCACGTGGCCGAGCTCGTGGGCCAGCACCACCTCCACCTCGTCGTCGTCCAGGAGCTCGAGGCAGCCCGTGGAGATGGCGATGAAGTAGTGGTCGACGCCGAACGTGTACGCGTTCGGCACCGGGTCTTGGTACACGTACAGCTCGGGCAGCTGCTTGATTCCCAGACAGCGCGCGGCTCGCTCGAAGCGCCCCCACACCGTGGGCAGCTGCGTGGGCCCCACGCGGATGAAGTTGGCGTGGTGGTGCAGGCGCGTGAACAGCTCGAAGCTGTGGCGGATCAGGCTGCGCAGCAGCGTGGAGACGCCCGGAATGCGCTTGAGGGCCTCGAGCGTCTCCCGGTCCAGGGGGTGGATGTAGCTCTCGGGGTCGAGGTCGTCGAAGAACCGCTCGAACGCGCGCAGCAGCGGCTTGTCGCACTTGCCGCACAGCGGCGAGGCCTTGAGGGCGAGGATCTTGGCGCGCGGCAGCCGGTTGGTCGCACCGCACTCGCCACAGGTGAACTCGACGGCATCGACCTTGGTCATTGGCACTCCCGCGCCCGCTCGGCGCATCGCACGCTACCGTAGGAACGGTTTGACGGGGGGCAACCGATCCACGAGGGGTGCGGGGCCGCGGGAAGGCGCCGTTGACACCCGGCGCCCGGGCGTGAGACTCCGTGGGGCGCCCCTCCGGGCGCTAGTGGGATGGCATTGATGAGCAGCAATCGTATCTCACGCGTTTCGCTCGTAGTGCTGGTGGGGGCAGCGTGCGGCGTGGGCTGCCCAGCCAAGGTCGCGACCGTCGAGGTCACGCCCGCCAAGGTGACCTTGCGTGGCGAGAACGAGATGAAGGCCCTGGTGGCGACGCCCAAGGACGATGACGGCGCCGAGATCGAGGGCAAGCAGGTCACGTGGACGTCGAGCGACCCGGGCATCGCCGTGGTCGACTCCACCGGCAAGGTCAAGCCGGCCGGCTCGGGCACGGCCACCGTGACCGCGAAGATCGACGAGGCCACCGGAACCTCCGCCGTCTCCGTGCAGCTCCTCAAGGGGATCCGGCTCGAGGCGCCCGCCATCGTCATCGCGGTGGGTGTGCCGCGGCCGCCGCTCAAGGTCGCCTTCTCCAACGAGAAGGGCGAGATGATCGACACCAAGGACGCCAAGATCGAGTGGAAGACCGCCGACCCGAACATCGCCACCGTGGGCCCCGACGGCGTCATCAACGGCGTCAACCCCGGCTCCACCACCATCACCGCCAAGGTCGAGGGGCTCTCGGCCGACGTGGCGGTGACGGTGAACCCGGGCGACGCGACCGCCGACGCCGGCCCGGTGGCGCCCGACGCGGGCCCCAAGAAGTGACCCTGTGACCGGCGCGCGGATCGACGCCGCGCGGCGGCTCGCCGCGAACGCTCGCGGAGATCGCGCGATCGCGCGCCCGGACCTGCGCGTCACCCGCACCATCGCCGTGGGCGATCCGCAGGCGCCGCTCGCGACCTTCCTCGGCATCCTCGACGACCACGGCCTCCTCGGCGGCGACGGCCTGCTCGCCCCCGATGTCGGCCTCATCTCCATGGGCGACCACTTCGACTGGGGCGACCGCACGGAGCGTGTCACCGCGGCCGCCGACGGCGAGCACCTGCTCTCGTGGCTGGCGCTCCACCCGCCCGAGCAGGTGTGCATCCTCATCGGCAACCACGACCTCGCGCGGGTGGGTGAGCTGTGGGACGTGAGCGACGACGAGTTCGCGCGGGCGCTGCACGACGCCGACACGGTGACGAAAGGTGACGAGGTCGCCAACGTCGCCTTCAAGGCTCGGTGGCCGCGCTTCTTCGGCGCCGAGCTGATCGCACGCGATCTGTCGACGTTCCGTACCTCGCAGCGCGCGCTGGTCGAGCGCCTGCTGCGCGAGCGCCGCTTCAAGGCCGCGCACGCACACGGCGGCGCGCTCTTCGTCCACGCCGGGGTGACGCGCCTCGAGCTGACGGAGCTCGGCGTGCCTCACGACGCCACGCCCGCGTCCATCGCGGCGGCGCTCGACGCCGCGCTGGCGCAAGCGTGCGAGCAGCTCGGGCGCGGCCCGCTCTCGCTCGGGCCGCTGCACCTGCCGGGCACCGGCGCCTTCGAGGGGCGCGGCATGTTCTATCACCGGCCCACGCTGATCCAGGACAAGCTCAACGGCACGGGGCCGTTGCGGCGGTTCGACCCGCGCTTGCTGCCGCGCGGGCTCACGCAGGTGGTGGGCCACGTGCGCGACGAGAAGTGCGTCAGCGAGCTGGGCGCCTGGTGCGACGGCCTCGTCGCGCGCGACGGCCCCGTGCGGCACCTCGTCGTCGAGGGCGAGGCCGGGCGCTACCGGCACGGCACCCCGGCGGCCGTCGCCCCCCATGCCGCGGTCATGATCTTCGTCGACAACGGCATGGGGAAGATCGCGCGCCGCCACGACTACCGGCTGCTCGACGCGACCACCAGGACCGTCGTCGAGCCCGGGCGGTGACGGCGCCGACGGCCCATGGGTGTCATCGATCGAGACCTGCTGATCGCCGTGGTGACCGACGCGCGCCGCGCACCCAGCGCGCGCAACCAGCAGCCCGCGCGTTGGCGCCTGCGCGATGACGCCGTCGAGCTGCTGGAAGACCCCGCGCGGCGCTTGCCGGCATGCGATCCGAGCGGGCGCGATCACCGGTTGGCGCTGGGCGCCGCGTGGGAGGGAACGCGCATCGCGCTGTCGACGCGCGGCCTGCGCTTCGACGACGAGGTGCTCGCGGCGGTGCCCGACGAGGAGGGCGTGGTCGCCTGCGGTCGCGTCGTCGACGGCGGCATGAAGGACCTGTTCGCCGACGTGGTGCACCAGCGCGCCACCTGGCGCGGCGCCTTGCTGCCCGTGCCGTCGCACGTGCTCGGCGACGTGGCCGCCGACCTCGAGCCGCTCGGCGCCGTCTTGGTGCAGAACCCGGCCATCATCGAGGAGGCCGCCCGCGTCATCGACGAGGCCCAGGCGGCCCACCTGCTGCGGCCCAGCGCCATCGAGGAGCTGGCGAGCTGGCTGCGCCTGGCGCGTGATCACCCGAATTGGGACCGCGACGGGCTCAACGCCGACGTGCTCCACCTGTCGCCGTTCGCCGTGCGCCTGCGATCGCTGGCGCTGCGCCGCGGCCCGCTGTCGCAGCTGCACCGCGCGCGGCTCGCGCACCTCGTGGTGGGCGAGGCTGAGCAGGTGCGCAGCGCCAGCGGGCTCATCGCCGTGCTCGCGCCCGCCGGCGAGCTCGAGATCGTCACGGGCGCGCGCCTGTATCGCGTGTGGCTGACGGTCACCAGCGCAGGGCTGCACGTGTGCCCCATGAGCGTGCTCACCGCCGACGAGCGCTTGTGCGCCGTGTTCAGCGCGGCCCTCGGCCTTCCCTCCGGCTGGCGCTTGGTGCATCTGTGGCGCGTCGGGCGCGCGCCGCGCGCCGTGCCGTTGTCGCCGCGCCTGCCGGCGCAGGAGCTCGTCTCGTGAAGATCCCCGCGCTCGCCCCCGTCGCCCTCGTCGTAGCCTGCGGGAGCGCCGCCCCGGCGCCCGACGCCACGCCCCACGCCATGCACGGACATCACGGACCCCATCGCTTTCAGAGCGCCGACGAGTGGGCCAAGGCCTTCGACGATCCCGCGCGCGACGCGTGGCAGAAGCCCGACCAGGTGGTCGCGGCGCTGGCCCTCGCCGACGACGCGGTGGTGGCCGACATCGGCTCGGGCACCGGCTACTTCGCCATGCGCCTGGCGCGCGCCGTGCCCAAGGGCAAGGTGTTCGGCGTCGACGTTGAGCCGGACATGGCCCGCTACCTGCGCGAGCGGGCCGCGCGCGAGGGCCTGCCCAACGTGGTCTCGCTGTTGTCGCCCGTCGACGATCCGCGCCTGCCCGAGCCCGTCGACCTGGTGCTGGTGGTGAACACCGTGCATCACATCGAGGGGCGGTCCGCGTACTTCGCGAAGGTGAGGGGCGCGCTCAAGCCCGGCGGTCGGGTGGTGATCGTCGACTTCAAGCTCGGCGACCTCCCGGTGGGGCCGCCCGCCGCCATGCGGCTCGCGCCGGCCACCGTCACGGCAGAGCTGGCGGCGGCGGGCCTGGTGGCGCAGTCGCTCGACGAGGCCACGCTGCCGTACCAGTACATCGCGAGCTACGTCGCGGGCCCGGCGCAGACGCCTTGACGTCGGCGCGCTGCGCTGTTCTGCTGCGGGCGTTGCCGGAGTGATGGAACTGGTAGACGTGCCGGACTCAAAATCCGGTGCCCGCAAGGGCGTGGGGGTTCGAGTCCCCCCTCCGGCATTCCCACGCTCGCGCCGTCCCCGTCGGGTGGTAGCGTGCCGCGCGTGGAGCGATTCGGCGAGTACGTCTTGGAGGCCCCGCTGGCCAAGGGCGGCATGGCGGAGCTGTTCCGCGCGCGCCACGCGAGCGGGTCGCTGGTGGTGGTCAAGCGGCTGCTCCCGGAGATGGAGAAGCGCCCCGACGTCGTCGACCTGTTCCTCACCGAGGCCGACGTGGGCCAGATGCTGCGCCACGACAACGTGGTGTCCGTGCTCGACGCCGGCGAGGTGGACGGACGCTATTTCCTGGCCATGGAGTACGTCGACGGCGTCGACGCCGAGCGCTTGATCACCGACGCGTGGAAGCGCCAGGCGCCCATCCCGCGCGCCGTGGCCGTGCGCATCGCCGTCGACGCGTTGCGCGGGCTGCACTTCGCCCACGAGCTGACGAGCCCGCAGGGCACCCGCTTCGGCCTGGTGCACCGCGACGTCAGCCCAGACAACCTGTTCGTCACGCGTGCCGGTGTCACCAAGGTCGGCGACTTCGGCATCGCCAAGCTGGCGGAGCTCGAGGGCGTGACGCAGGCCGGGCTCATCAAGGGCAAGATCGCGTACATGTCGCCGGAGCAGGTGCGCGGCGTGGCCCTCGACGGCCGGGCCGACGCGTTCTCGCTCGCGCTGGTGCTCTACGAGATGCTCACGAGCGCCCGGCCCTTTGGCATGCGCGAGGGCGAGAGCGAGGTCGACGCGCTGTTGCGCGTGCGCGCCGGCCGCGTCCGATCCATCGGTCGGCTCGAGCGCGACCTGCCGGCGGGCGTCGCGCGCGCCGTCGATAAGGCGCTGCGCTCGTGGCGCTTCTGGCGGCACGCGAGCTGCGGCGCGTTCGCCGACACGCTCGAGCAGGCGGCGCGCACCGCTGGTGTCCTCGGCAGCCACGCGGACGTGGCCGCGCACGTCGAGGCGGTTCGCGGCCGCGGCGTCTGACCACCGCCGGCCCTCGCCCCTCGTCGAGCGTGCGCGCGCGAGAAGTTGCGTCGAGCGCCGCCCCTTTGCGAACATGCCCGCGTGTCGACTGCGCCCCGCGTTCTCAGCGGCAACCTCGAGGACCTCGATCTCGACGAGATCGTGCGCGTGGTGTCGCTGTCGCGCCGCTCGGGCATCCTCTCGGTCGACAGCGCCGAGGGCAAGGCCGAGCTCACGTTCGCAGGCGGCCGCTTGGTGCGTGCGCGCGCCTTCGACGCCACCGAGACCCTCGAGCAGCTCCTGGTGCGCTTGGGCCTGTTCGATGCCGACGAGGTCGGCGCGCCTGACGGGGCCGCTGTGGCCGCCGAGGGCGCCGAGACGCTCGAGCAGCTCATCGAGCGCATCGCCCAAGAGCGCGGCGAGCGCGGTCTGTTGGTCCGCGTCGACGACGCGGTGCGCGAGCAGCTGCAAGCCCTGGCCCTAAGGGTGATGCTGTTCCGCAGCGGCTCGTTCCTGTTCCGCGTCTCCGACGACGACCCCGATCCGCGCCGGTACCCGCGCGACACCGCCTTGACGCTGCCCGCGGGCACCGACGCGGAGGAGCTGGCACGCGAGGCCAAGCGGCGCCGCGACGAGCAGCGGTCCGATCCGCTGGCGCGCCTCGGGACCCCCGCGCCGCTGCGGCGCCCGCTGGCCGCGGGCGAAGCGACCGAGCTGTTCCTCGTTGACGACGACCCGACGTTTCTGCGCAACGCCGAGCGCGTGGCGGCGGAGCAGGGGGTGGGCGTGGCTGTGCTCGGCGGCGCTCGGCAGGCCATCGATCGCTTCTTCGCGCTCGGCGCCGGCGAGGTCCCCGCGTACATGATCGTCGACCTGGTGATGCCGCGCAGCAGCGGCAAGGGCATCCTCGGCGGCCTCGAGGTGGTGCGCCGGGCCGCCGAGGTCGACCTGGCGCCGCGCGTGTTCCTCGCGCTCGAGGAGGGGCACCCCGACGCCGAGCGCCTCGCCTGGTCGCTGGGCGTGGCTGGCGTGGTGCGCAAGTCGTCGGTGCCGGGGGCGCCGACGCATGGCGAGGAGCCGCCCTTGTCGGCGTACCTGAACCCGGCGCTCGAGCGCCTGCGACGGCCGCCGTTGGCGTCGGCGACGTACGACCTGTCGCGCGCGCTGCGCGAGGAGCTCGGCGACGTCAGCGGCGAGTGGCGCGCCGACGGCGCGCGCATCCTCGACGAGAACATCCGGAGCCTCGAGACCCTCAAGGCGCTGCTCGGCGAGCTCAACGACCCGAGCTTCCACGAAGAGATCCCGCTCCTGCTCTTGCGGTTCGCGTCGTCGTTCTTCGTGCGCGGCGCGCTGTTCTCGGTGGACCATGCCAAGGGCGAGCTGGTGGGGCTCGGCGCCTTCGGACTCGGGGTGCCCGATCCCGGCCGCTTGGTGCGCTCGATCCGCGTGCCGCTCAGCGCCGACACGGTGTTCTCGCGCGCGCTGCAGGAGCGCGCTGGTGTGCGCCAGCCGTTCTTCGAGAGCGAATGGAACGTGCGCATGGCCAACGCGCTCGGCGGGCCGCGGCCCCGCGAGGTGTACTCGGCGCCGCTCATCTCGCCGCGCGGTCTGGAGGCCGTCATCTACGCCGACAACGCCGCCGATGCGCGGCCGTTCCCCGACATCCAGCTCTTCGAGATCTTCCTGCAGCAGTCCGCGGCGGCGCTGGAGCGCGCCAACCTGAAGGCGCAGCTCAAGCGGCTGCTCGCCGGCGCCGCCTGACGCTCCCGTCCACGCTACAGTCCTCACATGGACCTCCGCGATCGCAGGGCCGCGCTCGCCGCCGCCGTCGAAGACCTTCAGCGCGTGGCGCCGTTCGCGCACGCCTTCGCTCAGGTGCGCGAGGGCGCCGCGTTCCGCGCCACCACGCGCGCGACCTCGATCGAGCCGCTCGATCCCGTGTGCGGCGTAGTGCTCGGCGCGTGGAACGGCGAGGGCATGCTCGAGGTGAGCGTGCCGTCCCTCGACGACGACGCCCTACGTGGGGCATGCGCGCGCCTGCGCGACCTGATGGCGCGCGAGGGCGTGCGGGCCGGTCCCGCCATCGACCCGGGCGCGCCGCTCGAGCGCGACTTCGTGGTCGCCGAGCGCGTGCCCGTGTCGTCGCTGTCGCTGGACGAGCGCCTGGAGCGCGCGCAGTCCGTCAAGGACCGCGTCCACGCCGCCGACGCGCGCGTGAAGAACGCGGTGGCGCGCGCCACCCACGTGCGGACGCAAGAGCTGTACGTCGGGCCCACGCGCAAGCTCTACCAAGACCTGCGGCGCGCGGAGCTGGTGTGCCTGGTGGTGATGGAGGAGGGCGGCCGCGCCGCCGACCTGCACGGCGGGCGCGGACGTCAGGGCGGCGCCGAGCACCTCACCCTCGCCGACGACGACGTGGCGCACCTGGTGGAGGACTGCGCGCGCATGCTGGGCGCCGACCGCGTCCCCGGCGGCAGCTATCGGTGTGTCTTCGACGGCGACGTCGCCGGCCTGTTGGCGCACGAGGCGTTTGGCCACGGCACCGAGGCCGATATGTTCGTCAAGCGGCGCGCGCGCGGCGCCGGCTTCGTGGGCAAGCGCGTGGGCAGCGAGCTCGTCGACATGTTCGACGATCCGTCGCTGCCCGGCGAGGCGGCCTCGTACTTCTTCGACCATGAGGGTCAGCTGGCGGCGCCCACGCGCATCATCGAGCGCGGCGTGCTGGTATCGCCCATGACCGATCTGGTGAGCGCCGCGTACCTCGGCCTGCCGCGCACCGCCAACGGGCGACGCGAGAGCGTGCAGCGCAAGGCCTACACGCGCATGTCGAACACGTTCTTCGGCAAGGGCGTCGACCGCCAGGCCGACCTGATCGCGTCGCTCGACGACGGCTTGCTCGTACGCCACGCCAGGAACGGCATGGAGGACCCGAAGGGCTGGGGCATCCAGTGCGAGGCCTACCTCGCCGAGGAGATCAAGGGCGGCAAGCGCACAGGCCGCGTGTTCTCGCCCGTCATCATCACCGGGTACGTCCCCGACCTGCTCGCGAGCATCGACGGTGTCTCCGACGCAGTGGAGATCGGCGGCCTCGGCATGTGCGGCAAGGGCTACAAGGAGTGGGTCAAGGTCACCGACGGCGGACCGTCGCTGCGCTTGACCGCGCGCCTGGCTTGACGACGCGCCGCTGATCTTTTGCCGTCGTCGTGCTACCGGGGGGCATGCTCGACGTCGTCGCGCGGGTGCTCCAACGTGACGCTCGGTTCTGCGCGTGGCAGATCACCGAGTCGCGCGGGCGCAGCGCGCAGCGCTACCAGGTGTTCACCCGCGTGGAGTCGCGCCGCCTGGTGGAGACCCGACAGTGGGACGTGCGCGTGCACGTGCCGCTCGCGGGGGGGCGCCTGGGCGAGTCGTCGTTCACCGTGGTGGACCCCGATCAGCCGCTGGCTCCCGAGCTCGACGCCGCGTTCGCGCGCGCGCGGTTGGTCAACAACGCGCCGTGGCAGCTGCCCACGCCCGACGCCGTCGGCGCGCCCGCCGCGGTCACCGCCGACCAGCGCGTGGTCGAGGCCGCCGCCGACGTGGGCGAGGACGTGGCGCGCGACATCGGGGGGGCCGTGGCACGGTCCGGCGGCGTCGAGCTGTCGGCCGCGGAGGTGTTCTGCGACTACCGGCGCGTGCACCTGGTGAACAGCCTGGGCCTCGATCGCACGCGCGAGGAGACACAGGTCTACAGCGAGTACGTGCTGCTGGCGCCGGGCGCCGGCGGCGACGAGCTCGAGGTGTACAACAGCCGACGGGCGCGCGGCGCCGCCGAGCTCGACATCGAGCGCCAGGTCGACGACGACATCGCCGCCGTGCGCGACGGCGCGCGCGCGGTGCTGCCCACCACCGGGCGCGCCGACGTGGTCATCGCCGACGCCGGCGTGGAGGAGCTGTTCGACGCGTTCGTGGCGCACGCCTCGGGTACGGCGCGCTTCGAGGGGTGGTCGCGCTTCGAGCCCGGCGCGCCCATCGTCGAGGCCGTCAGCGGCGATCGGCTGAGCATCGCCAGCGATGCCACGGTGCCGGGCGCCCTCGGCAGCTACGCGTTCGATGACGTGGGCGTCACCGGGCGTCGCGTCGACTGCATCGTCGACGGCGTGTTCCGCGAGCGCGCGTGCGAGCGACGCACCGCCTGCTGGCTCGGCCTGCCCACCACCGGCGTGTGGGGCAACACCGTGGTGACGCCGGGGCGTTGGTCGATGGACGACCTCTTGGTCCCCGACGCGCGGCCCCTCTACCTGCTCACGCGCTTCTCGCTGCTGTCGCCCCACGCCACCACGGGGGCGTTCGCGGGCGAGATCCGCGCCGGCGCGCGCGTGGATCGCGCCGGCCGCACCCCGGTGCGCGGCGGCAGCATCTCCGGCGTGGTCTTCGACGCGTTCGCGCGCGCGCGCCTCTCGGCGGCGACCACGGTGCGGGGGCGTCTGCGCGGGCCCCGCGCCGTCCGCCTCGACGACATCCAGGTGACCGGAGCCGATTGAACGCGCGCCCCCGCGCGCTACACCACGTACCGCTCGCCGAGCACGACCAGCACCACGCAGGAGCACGCCATGAAGCCCGACTTCATCCAAGAGTTCCCGACCCCGCCCGACCTCTACGCGGTCGATGGTGCGCTCCACGCAGAGCTCGCGCGCCGCTTGCCGAAGGACGTCATGGCCAAGGTGGCGCCCCGCGTCGAGGCGCTCGGCAAGGCCACGGCGGGCGAGCTGGCCGAGCTCGTCAACGTGGCCGACGCGCAGCCGCCGGTGCACGTGCCCTTTGGGCCGTTCGGCCGCCGCGTCGACGAGATCCGCACGAGCCGCGCGTGGCCGGCGCTGCACGCCTTCGCGGCGCGCCACGGCATCGTCGCGGCGGGCTACGACCACGGCCTCGGCGAGCACCGGCGCGTGGTGCAGGCGGCGCTGTTGCACCTGTTCTCGGCGTCGTCGGCAATCTACTCGTGCCCGCTGGCCATGACCGACGCGGCCACGCGCGTGCTGCTCGATCTGGCGCCCCCGTCGCTGCGCGACCGCCTGGTGCCCAAGCTCACCTCCACCGACCCGAGCAGCTTCATCACCTCGGGGCAGTGGATGACCGAGCGCACCGGCGGCTCCGACGTGTCCGACACCTCGACGGTGGCGCGGCCGCTGGGCGGCGATCGCTACGCACTCTCGGGCGTGAAGTGGTTCACCTCGGCGGTGACCGCCGAGATGGCGCTGGCGCTGGCGCGCATCGAGGACGACGGCAAGATGGTCCAGGGCAGCAAGGGCCTCACGCTCTTCGTCGTCGACGTGGAGCGAAAACCCGAGGGCGGCCTGAAGGACATCGTCATCAACCGCCTCAAGGACAAGCTCGGCACCAAGGCGCTGCCCACGGCCGAGATCGAGCTGCAGGGCGTGGTGGGCTACCGCATCGGCGACATCGGTCGCGGGGTCGCCAACATCGCGGGCATGCTCAACATCACTCGCTTCTACAACTCGATCGCGTCCGCGTCGGTGGCGCACAAGGCGCAGGCCTGGGCGCGCGCGTACTCGGCGAAGCGCGTGGCGCTCGGCGCCCCCATCGCCGCGTCGGCGCTGCATGCGCGCACGCTCGACGACATGGAGGCCGAGACCGCGGGCATCCTCGCGCTGTGCATGGAGGTCGCGAGCCTCATGGGGCGCGCCGAGGCGAACGTGGCCACCGACGACGAGCGGCGCCGCTTGCGCGCGCTCATCCCGCTCACCAAGGCGACCACGGGCAAGCAGGCGGTGGTGGTGGCCTCCGAGGCCATCGAGGTGTTCGGCGGCGCCGGCTACTGCGAGGACACGGGCCTGCCCGTGCTGCTGCGCGACGCCCAGGTGCTCCCCATCTGGGAGGGCACCACCAACGTCCTGTCGCTCGACGTGCTGCGGGCCGAGAAGAAGGCGCAGGCATACTCCGCGGTGCTCTCGGATCTGGTCGCGCGCACCGAGAAGCTGCCGGCCGCGCTGCCCAAGCGCGGCCTCGACGCGCTGCGCGGCGCCGTGGCGGCGCTGCGCGCCACCGTTGGCGAGGCCATGAAGTCCGGCACCGTCGAGGTCAACGCACGGAAGATCGGGCTCTCTACCGGCTACTGCCTCGAGGCCATGTTGCTTGGCGAGAGCGCGCCCTTCGGCGGTGCCGAGGGGGCAGGGCGCTTCGAGCGCTTCGCCCTCGCGCACTTCGAGCGGTAGGCGCGATGCGTGTAGCGCGCCTTGTTTGGCTGCTCGTGCTCGCGACGGCGTGCCCGCTCGAGGAGCCGGTCGACGCGCGCGTGTTCATGGAGGCGCTGATGGCGGCCACGGCGGCGTGCGAGGACTCGTTCCTCGTGCGCGCTGAGCCTCGCTTCGTGGAAGCGCAGCTCGCCGCCCAGGTGGAGACGGCCATCGCGTCCTTCGAGCGCAACGCCCGCAACCCGCAGGTCGAGTTTAGCCGCCCGGCGTACAACGCCTGCCTGTCCGCGGCGCGCGCGCGTGACTGCGCGACACTACAGAGCGACACCGGTCCGTGCGGCAGCGTCTTTCGCGGGCGCGCCGACGTCGAGCAGACGTGCGCCGAGTCAGCGGAGTGCGCGCCTGGCTTGTCGTGCTTCCAGGAGCGCGACCAGTGCGGCGTGTGCCGCAACAACGCCGTCGAGGGCGACGCCTGCGCGGATCGCAACTGCGCCTCGGGGGCATGGTGCGACCAGGGCACGTGCGCGGCCGAGCCGACCGCCGCGGTGTACGTCGAGGGCGACACGTGCGCGCCGGCGTCGGGGTGCGGCGGGCTGCAGACGGGCCTCGCGTGCGTTGACCTCCGCTGCGTCCCCATGCTGCTCGTGGCCGAGGGCGAGGAGTGCGACGTTGGGCTCGGCGCCGTGCGCTACTGCGTCGACTCGTCGTCGACGCACGTGTGCGAGGGCGGTGCGTGCGTGGCGCGGCCCACCGTGGGCAGCGCATGCAGCACCTCGGGCGCGTGCGACGCCACCGCCGGCGCGTGCGTCGACGGCCAGTGTGTCGACGGCGGCCGGCCGGGCGACACGTGCGGCAACGCCTACGGCTGCCGCTTGGGCGCGCGCTGCACGGGTGGCGTGTGCGCGTCGCTCAGCGACGTGCCCACGCCGCCGACGTGCGGCTAGTACCACGTGGTCACTTCGTCTCCGTCGCGAGCGTGCGCCCGCCGCTCCGAGGGCAAGGCGCCGGCGAGGAGCGAAGGGACCATGGTCTACCCCATGTGACGCGAGCACCGGAGCCGGCAACGCAGCCATCGGCCGGCGGGCGCGCGCGCAGCAGGAGGCGAAGTGACCAAGTGGTACTAGGGCGTGTCCCTGAACTCCGATAGGCCACCTCGGGGTCTGAGCGTGACGTCGTCAAATCGCTCCCCCGACAACGGGGGAGCCCCTGTGGTGACCACTGGGGCTCCCGATGTCGGGGGAGGCGCGTCGTAACCCCATGGTTCCACCGGGAGCGGGTCTTCGGCGTCTGGTGCTCCGGGACACGCTCGCGCGTGCAGCTCAGCCGGCCGCCCGGGTCAACGCCGATGGCGTGGCCACCGGGTTCGTCGGTAGCGCGAACCCTCGCGCTGCAGCAGGCTGCTCGCGCGCTCGGCGATGGCGGCGCGCACCTCCGGATCGGCCTCGAGCTCGATGCACAGCGCACCTCGCTCTGCGTCGGAGAAGCCGTGGCCCGAGAGCGCGATGCGCAGCTCGCGCGGGCGCGTGCGCAACATCGCGACGCCGATCAGGAACACCGCGCCTGGGGCGATGAACAAGAAGTGAAACAGCTCGAGCGCCTCGCGCCACGCAAGGAACAACGTCCACAGCACGACGACGAGGACGATGGCTGTCAGCCACACGGCGCGCGCGCGGCGCGCGCCCCGGTCGGTGATGAATGCCTCCACCACGCGCGCCCGGTAGTCGGGGTCGATCCGATCGAGGAGCGCCATCGCGTCGACGATAGCGCAGCGATGGCGCGAAGGTCCGTGGTCACGGCGTGCCGGTCGAGGACGCGGGCGGCCTGCAGGGCGCGGTGCGCGGGCGGCGGAGGCGCGTCCCTCAGCGACGTGCCCACGCGGCCCGGGTGCGGGAGGCTCAGAGCGGGAACGGCCCGAAGAACTTCTCCGGCACGCGCGCGCTGGCGTTCTGCACCGACCAGAAGAACCGACCCTTCGCGGCGTCGACGTAGGCGGTCTCGAGGCTGCCGCCGATGCCCGGGCTGTAGAAGCGCGTGGCCACCAGGTGCTTGGTGGCGGGCGCCTTGGCGAGCGCGTGCTGGTCGAGGTTGGCGCCCACCGTCTGGATCGCGGTCTGGATCTTCTGGCGCACGGCGGCCTCGCTGTCGCCCACGGGGACGCCGAGCTCGGCGAAGAAGCGGTTGAACGTGTCGGCGGCGGCGGCCGACAGGCGGTACGTCGGGCCCTCGCCCACGGCCATGGTGAAGGCGCGGCGCGGGAGCTCGAAGGTGTCGACGATGGCCTTGGCCTCGCCGTTGGTCAGGCGGCCCTTCCTGGCCTCCGCGATGATGCGCTGGGCCTCGGGCTGCGTGAGCGGCTCCGGGTTGAACGCGGTGCCGCCGGCGATGGCGGCCTTGATTTCCCTCATGACGCTCGTGATCGACATCGCTGCCTCCCCCTGGGTTGCGCCGCAGACGTAGGCGGCTGTGGGTTCCTGCCCTACAGCTTCGGCGGATGACGCGCGGTGTTGCGTGGCGGGCGATCCGGTGGGATCGGGCGCCATGTCCATCGCCCCGTCCGTCGCGCTCTGGGCCGGCGACGACGACCTGACGGCCCTGCGCGTGCGCGACCGCTTGCAGGCTCGCGGCCACGACGTGATCGCCGTCACACCAACGGCCACGGCTGACGCGACCGACCTGTCGGCGTGGGTGCTCGCCGGCGCCGACCTCGACTCCTGCGATGCCCACCTCGTGCGCGCGCTGCCGTCGCCCATCGCGGTGCCGGCCCCGGGTGACGACGCCGTCGCGCTTGCGCGGCGCGCGTTTCAGGGCCAGGAGCGCATGTTGGTGGCGCAGGCCGCGCTCGCCGCCGTCGAGGCGCGCGGCGGGCGCGTACTCAACCCGTGCAGCTCGCTGCCCTTCGAGTCGAAGGCGTTGCAGTTGGCGGCGTTTTCGCGCGCGGGCCTGCCGGTGCCGCGCACGCTCATCACCGGCATGCCGCTGGCGGCCGAGCGCTTCGTCGACGCGCTGGCCGCCGATGGGCGCGAGGCAATCGCCAAGCCCCTCATCGGCGGCAGCACCGCGCGCCTCATCGACCGCGCGGCGCGCGCCCGCTTGGGCACCCTCGGTCCGTCGCCCGTCATCCTGCAAGAGCGCGTAGCCGGCGACGACGTGCGCGTCACGCTCGTCGACGGCGCGGTGGTGTCGGCGGTGGTCATCGAAAGCGCAACGCTCGACTACCGCGACGACCCCGCCTACGCGGCGGGCGCGGGCCGCTACCAGCCGATGGAGCTCTCCGAAGAGGTGCGCGCCGTCGCGGTGCGCGCGGCCGCGCTCTGTGGGCACGTGATCTCGGGCGTCGACCTCAAGCGCACCCCGACCGGCGACGTGGTGGTGCTCGAGGCGAACGCCGCGCCCCAGTGGGTCGACATCGAGGACAAGACCGGCGCCCCCATCACCGAGGCAGTGGTCGTCGCGTTGTTGCGATAGTCGTCAGCCCACCGACTTGACCGCGGCGCCGTTGACGATGATGCGCTCGAACTGCCCGCGCCCCGCCGGTGGCACCAGCGTGAACACCGGCGCGCCGGGCTGGTAGTCGTCGGACACGCCCTGCACCGAGCGCGAGTCGCCGAAGGTCACGGTCAGCGGTCGCCCCTGCGCTTCCTTCGGTGACTGGTTCGCCTGCAGGTGGATGAACACCGCCTTGCATTGCGAGATCGACAGCTCCTCGGTGCTGCCGCTGCCGAGCGGCTCGAGCTTGAAGCCGAGCTCGCCGCGACGCAGGGCCCGGATCGCGCCCTGGCGCTTCTCGCCGTTCAACAGGTGCACGGTCACCTTGCGCTTGCCGGGGATGAGCAGGTTCGGGTCGGTGCTGTCGACCACCACCTCGTCGTCGGGGGAGGGCAGGATGCGCTTGGCGTAGAGCGCGGCGAAGTCGTCGAGGAAGGCGAGGCCGGGGGGCACGGTGACGGTGACGCTGCCGCCGCCGTCGAGCTTCTGCAGCTCGATCTCGCGCGGATCGATGGGCCGCAGCTCTCCGGCGGCGGTAGCGTCGATGACGGCGAAGCCATCGTCGGCGTAGGCGCCATAGTACTGCTCGAGCGCCAGGTTCGCCTCGGGCGGCGTGTAGGTCGCCTCGGTGGCCTGCAGCTGCTCGGCGGCCTCGTCGGCGCTCTGCGCCCGCGGGCGCTTTTTGTTGGCGCGCAGCGCGGCGTCGGCGAGCGCCTCGGAGTCCTCGATCTCCGCCTGCGACGCGTGCGCCTGTTTGAGCGCCAGCGGGTCGACCTTGGCCACCGCCTCCGACTTCATGGCGCTGCCGATCAGGTCGTTGGCCTTGCCGAGATCGATCGCGAAGGCGTCTTTCCTTGGAACGTAGGGCGCTGGCGCTTGTTTCTTCGGTGGATCGGGGATGACGTCGTCCTCGACGAAGGGGGCGGCGCTCGCGCTGGCCTTGCGGGCGGGCTTGGGCGGGTCCGGGATGACGTCGTCGTCGACGAAGGGGGCCGCAACGGCCGCGGGGCGCCCGCCCGACGACGGCGGCTTCGTCGACGCTGCGATGTCGGCCATGGAGAGCGGCTTGGCGCCCTGCGTGGGCAGCGGCTTGGGTGCGCTCGAGGCGGAGGGCACGGGCTTCGGCGCGCTCGAGGCCGAGGGGACGGGCTTCGGTGCGCTCGAGGCGGAGGGCGCGGGCTTCGGTGCGCTCGAGCCGGAGGGTGCCGGCCTCGGCGCGCTCGAGGCGCCGCCCACCGGGCGCTGCGAACCAGTGCGGTGAGCGGAAGCGTCCTTGATGGCCGAGTCCTCGAGCGAGCTGCCGCTGGCTTGCTGCTCGAGCGCGTCCCGCAGATAGGACTTCAGCTCCTTACGGCGCGACTCGTCGGCGGCGGACAGGGCTTCGCCCGCTTTCTTGCGCGCGTTGAGCGACTTGAGCTCACGCACGAGATCCATGAGGTTGGCCATCGAGCGGTCAGCCTAGCAGAGGCGGGTGGGCGCGGGCCAAGGGTGCGGGGGGTGCCGCGCCGGTGATGCGCCGCCACGCGAACGCCCTCGGTCAATTCGCGCTGCGCTTCACGATGTCCCAGATCTCATCCTCGCGCAGCACGCGGTTGGTCGCCTTGGCCCGCTGGAAGATCTGCTGCACCAGGTCCTCGGACGCGTGCACGCGCCGCTTCTCGAGCCAGTACCGCACGTTCGACAGCCCGCTCATGTGCCCGATCTCGATCTCCTGCTCGCGCCCGAACCACCCCGCGGGCACGCCCGAATAGATGACGTCGGCGAGGTAGCGGTCGCCCTTCTTCTCCGCTTTGATGACGGCCGCCGCGTGCACGCCGGTGGCGGTGCGGAACGCGTCGCGCCCCGACAGCGGGTAGTTCACCGGGATCTCCACCTTGGTCGCGTCCGCCGTCAGGCGGCAGTACTGCACCAGGTGGCTCACGTCGTGCTCGTAGGCGCCCATGAGCTTCAGGTTGATGATGATCTGATCGATCGACGCGTTGCCCACGCGCTCGCCCACGCCGAGGCAGGTGCCGTGCACGCGATCGGCGCCGTGCTCGAGCGCGAACAGCGCGTTGACCACGCCGAGCCCGCGGTCGTTGTGCCCGTGCCAATCGACCTTGACGTCCTCGTTGGTGGAGTCGATGAGGTCGCGCGTCCAGTCGATGAGGTTGTGCACGCCGTCGGGCGTGGCGTGGCCCACCGTGTCGCACAGCACCAGGCGCTTGCAGCCGAGCGAGATGACGTGACGGAACAGCCGATCGAGCGTGGGCGGCGGCGTGCGGGTGGTGTCCTCGGTGACGAAGGCGCACTCGAGGTCGTTCTTGACCGCGAAGCCGATGGCCTCGTCGGCGGAGCGCAAGAGCCGCTCCATGTCCCACTCCTCCGCCAGCATGCGCACGGGGCTGGTGCCCAGGAAGCAGTAGGCGATGATGGGGATGCCCACCTCGTCGCGCACGCGCACGATGGGCTCGATGTCCTTCACCACCGTGCGCGCGGCGCAGTTCGGCAGGACCTTGAGCTTGTGATCACGCGCGTAGGTCGCGAGCCGCCGCACGTCGTCGACGGCGCGGGGGCCGGCGCCGGGCAGGCCGATGTCGGCGGTGGTGATGCCGAGCTTGTCCATCAGATCGAGCATCTCGAGCTTGGTCTCGATGGGCGGGTCCACCACCGACGGGCTCTGGATGCCGTCGCGCAAGGTCTCGTCGCACAGCTCGATCTTCTTCGGGAACACCAGGCCGCGGCGCTTGCGCTCGTTCCAGTCGTAGATGATGGCGTCGGTGGGCGCGCCCGAGTCGTTGGCGCGCGCGCTCTTCGTGGTCATGGCGCGGACCTCCGGCGCACGCGATCGAGCACCACGAACGCGGGCACCGCCAGCGCCGCGAACAGCAGCACCGGCTTCCACACCTCCTCGAAGGGGCGCTCGCGCTCGAAGAAGAGGAACGCCAGCACCACGGCAGCGGCGCCGAGCAGGAGCCGCACGGCCAGGTGTCTCCGTTGCTCAGCCGGGCTCACAGCGCCTCCACGAGCACCGCGATCCCTTGGCCGCCGCCGATGCACGCCGAGCCGACGCCGTACTTGAGCTTGCGCCCGCGCAGCGCATGCACCAGGTGCGTGGTGATGCGCGCGCCCGACGCGCCCAGCGGGTGCCCGAGCGCGATAGCGCCGCCGTCGACGTTGAGCTTGGACTTGTCGCTGTGTGCGTCGAGCCCGAGGTCCTGCGCGCAGGCCAGCGCCTGGGGCGCGAACGCCTCGTTGATCTCCACGAGGTCCACCTGATCGAGGTTGCCACCCGCACGCTGCATGCACATGCGGATGGCCGGCACGGGGCCGATGCCCATCACCGTGGGATCGCAGCCCGCGACGCCCCAGTTGACGAGGCGCGCCAGCGGCTTGAGCCCGCGCGCCTCCGCGAAGGCGCGCGACGCGATGACCAGCGCGGCAGCACCGTCGCAGATGCCGCTGGCGGCGCCCGCGTGGATGACGCCGTCCTTCTTGAAGACCTTGGGCAGCTTCTTGAGCCCCTCGACGGTGGTGTCGGGGCGGCCGTGCTCGTCGGCCGAGAACATCACGGTCTCCTTGCCCTTCTTCACCTCCACCGGCGCGAGCTCGTCGGCGAAGCGCCCCTCGCGCTGCGCGGCGGCGTGCAGCTTCTGCGAGCGCACGCTGAAGGCGTCGACGGCCTCCTGCGCGATCTTGTGCGTCTCGGCGAGCTTCTCGGCCGTCATCGCCATGGGCATGCCCGTAAACGTGTCGGTGAGCGCAGTCCACAGCGTGTCTTCCAAGGGCGGCGTCTTGCCGAAGGGCGCGCCCCAGCGCGTGTCGCGCAGCGCGTAGGGAGCCTGGCTCATGCTCTCGGTGCCGCCCACGAGCACGCACTGCGCGTCGCCGAGGAGGATCTGCTCGGCGCCGTTGATGACCGCCTGAAATCCCGAGCCACACAGCCGGTTGACGGTGAGCGCCGGCACCTGGTGCGGCAGCTCGCAGCGCAGCCCCACGTGGCGCGCCAGGTAGATGGCGTCGGCGGAGGTCTGCAGGACGTTGCCGAACACCACCTGGTCGACGTCGCCGGGGGCGACGCCCGACGCCACCAAGGCGGCGCGCGCGGCGAGGACGCCGAGATCGGTAGCGCTGTGGTGCTTGAGCGCGCCCCCGAAGGTGCCGAAGGGCGTGCGCTTGGCCGCGAGGATGACGATGTCGGTGGTGCCGTGGGCTCTCATGCCCTTGGGGTAGGTTTCCCTGGCGTCGACGTCAACCGGCACCGGGGGTATACGCCCTGGATGGCGGCGAAGAAGAAGAAGCCCGCGGCGGCCGCGGGTCAGCTCGAGCTCGGCGCGGCGCCCGCGCCGGCGGCACCTGCGCCGGCACCATCGGCGCCGCCGCCCTCGGGCCGCCCGGTCGTGTACCTGGTGGACGGCTCGGGCTACATCTTCCGCGCGTTCTACGCGATCCGTCGCATGACGACGTCGTCGGGGCAGGCCACCAACGCGGTGTTCGGCTTCACCACCATGCTCCTCAAGGTCTTGAAGGAGCATGCGCCCGCGCACATCGCCATCGCCTTTGACCCCGGCGGCAAGAATTTCCGCCACGAGCTCTACCCCGCCTACAAGGCCAACCGCTCGGCGCCGCCCGAGGAGCTGCCGCCGCAGATCCCGCTCATCCACCAGCTGGTCGACGCGCTCGGGATTGCCAAGGTGGTGGTGCCGGGCTTCGAGGCCGACGACGTGCTCGGGACCCTGGCGCGCCGCGCCGAGGCCAGCGGCTACGACGTCGTCATCATCACGGGCGACAAGGACCTCATGCAGCTCGTCGACGAGCACGTCTCGCTCATTGACGAGCTGCGCATGCAAAAAGGCCAGAGCGACTCGAGCGTCATCCGGCGCGAGCAGGTCATCGCCAAGTTCGGCGTGCCCCCGGAGCGCGTGGTCGACGTGCTGGCGCTCGCCGGCGACAGCTCCGACAACGTGCCCGGCGTGCGCGGCATCGGCGAGAAGACCGCCACCGAGCTGGTGAGCCAGTGGGGCGACCTCGAGCGCGTGCTCGGCCACGCCGACGACGTGAAGCAGCCGTCGCGGCGCGAGAAGCTCAAGGCCGACGCCGAGGCGGCGCGCCTGTCCAAGCGCCTGGTCACCATCCGCGAGGACGTGCCGGTGGGCCTCGACATCGACGAGCTGCGCTACCGCGGTCCGAGGCGCGACGAGCTCCTCAAGCTGTTCAACACCCTCGAGTTCCGCCGCATCATCAACGATCCGTTCGTGCGCGGCGCCGAGCCCGCCATGCCGGCGCTCGAGCCTGCGCCGGCCGCGACCGCCGCCGCCGACGCAGCCCCCGCGTCCGTGCTCGATCGCAGCGGCCATCGCTGCGTCGTCGACGCCGCGAGCCTGCGCGAGGTGGCCGTGGCGCTCGGGCGCGCGCCGTGCTTCGCCGTGCGCACCGAGGTCGACCGTCCTGGCGATCCGCGCGCCACGCTGGTGGGCATCGCGGTCGCGTGGGCGCCCGGTCAAGCCGCGTGGCTGCCCGCGCGCGAGCTCGGGCTCGACGAGCTGCGGCGCGCGCTCACGCCGCTCTTGGCCGACTCGGGTAAGCGCATCGTCGCGCACGAGGGCAAGACCGATCAGACCACGCTCATCGGCGCGGGCTTCGCGTCGTTCACCATCGCCAGCGACCCCATGATCGCGAGCTACCTGCTCGACGCCGACGCCGAGGCGTTCACCGTGGCAGAGCTGGCCCGCCGCACGTTGGGACACGCCTGCATCGACGCCGACCAGCTGTTCGGCACCGGCAAGAGCGCCCGCCGCGTCGACGAGATCGCGCTCGAGCAGCTCGCCCCCTACGAGGCCGAGGCCGCCGACTGCACGCTGCGCGTGTCGGCGCTCCTCGATGAGCGCGTCGACGGCGCGGGCATGGGCGCGCTCTATCGCGACCTCGAGCTGCCGCTCGAGGCCCTGCTCGGCGCCATGGAGCGCGCCGGCATCCGCGTCGATCCAGCGCGCCTCAAGAGCCTGTCCGACGACTTCGCGATCACCCTGCGGGACATCGAGCAGCAGGCACACGCGCTGGCCGGTCACCCGTTCAACCTCGACAGCCCCAAGCAGGTGGCCGAGCTCTTGTTCAACGAGCTCGGGCTCCCCGTCGTCAAGCGCGTGCAGGATCGACCCTCCACCGACGCCAGCGTGCTCGAGGAGCTAAGGGACAAGCACGCCTTGCCCGGCGTCATCCTCGAGCACCGCACCATCGCCAAGCTCAAAGGTACCTACGTCGACACCTTGCCGCTCCTGCTCGACGAGCGCGGCCGCGTGCACACCACGTTCAACCAAGCGGGCGCGGCCACGGGCCGCTTGTCGTCGTCGAACCCGAACCTGCAGAACATCCCGGTGCGCACCGCGCTCGGCCGCAAGATCCGCGACGCGTTCGTGGCCGACCAGGGCAAGCTGCTGGTGTCGCTCGACTACTCCCAGATCGAGCTGCGCATCCTGGCCCACGTCACGAGCGATGAGGTGTTGGTGAGCGCGTTCCAGCGCGACGAAGACATCCACCAGCGCACCGCCAGCGAGGTGTTCCGCGTGCCGCTCGACGCCGTCACCAAAGAGCAGCGCAACGCCGCCAAGGCCATCAACTTCGGCCTGCTCTACGGTATGGGCGTGCAGCGGCTGGCGCGCGAGCTCGGCGTGCCGCGCGCGGTGGCCAAGGAGTACCACGACGCCTACAACGACCGGCTCGTGGGCGTGCGCGACTGGCAGAGCAAGCAGCGCGAGCGCGCGCTCGTCGACAAGGAGACGCGCACGTTGCTCGGGCGACGCCGCACGCTGCGCGGCATCGACTCCAAGAACGGCGCCGAGCGCGCGCGCGCCGAGCGCTTGGCCATCAACACCCCCATCCAGGGGTCGGCCGCCGACATCATGAAGCGCGCCATGCTCGACGCCGAGCGCGCGCTGCGGCGCGCCGTGCCCACGGCGCAGATCCTGCTGCAGGTGCACGACGAGCTCGTGCTCGAGGTGCCCGAGCGCGACGCCGAGCGCGCGCTGGCGGTGGCGGGCCAGGCCATGCGCGACGCGTTCCCGCTGGCGGTGCCGCTCAAGGTCGAGGGCAAGACCGGGAGGACGTGGAATGACGCGCATTGATCGACCCGGTGATCGACTCCCGGGACCACGCACCGATCCCAACGTGGTGCTGTCGTCGAGCAGCACCGATCGCCTGCCCATCGGCGACCTGCAGCTCATGCTCGAGGAGGAGAACCGCGCGCTCGAGGAGGCGTATCGCCTGTCGAAGCGGCGCCTCGAGGTCATGCGCGACGTGGCGCGCGCCGTTGCGGGCCGCCTGGACCTCGACGCCTTGCTGCGCACCATCATCAGCAAGGTGGGCGAGCTGTGCGACTGCGAGCGCGCCACGCTGTTCCTCGTCGACGAGGCGCGCGGCGAGCTGTGGAGCCGCGTGTCCCAGGGCACGGAGCAGACCATCGCGCTGCCGCTCGGGCGCGGGGTCGCGGGCTCGGTGGCCAAGTCGGGCATGGCGCTCAACTTGGCCGATGCCTATCTCGACCCGCGCTTCGACGCGTCGTTCGACGAGCGCACCGGCTATCGCACGCGCACGCTGCTGGCCGTGCCCATCGTGGCGCCCGACGGCAAGATCGCCGGCGTGGTCGAGGCGCTCAACAAGCGCGTGGGGCCCTTCGGCGTGGAGGACGAGCGCCTGCTCGAGGCGGTGGCGAGCGAGATCTTCGTCGCGCTCAAGAACGCGCTCTTGTTCGAAGAGGTGAAGAAGAGCCGCGCGGCGCTCGAGCGACGCGTGCAAGAGCTCGACCTCCTCGTCGACGTCGAGCGCGCGCTGGCGCAGGCCGAGAGCGTCGACGCGCTGGTGGCCGTCACCATGGAGCGCGCGCGCGCGTTGTTGGCGGCCGACGCGTCGCTGGTGGGCCTGGTGGAGGGCGCCTCGTCCATGGCGGTGCGCGCATCTTTCGGTCACGGCCCCGGGGGCGACCGCCAGCGGTTGGTGCCCATCGGCACGGGCTTGCTTGGCCACGCCGTCACCGTCGAGCAGGCCGTGCGCGTGGCCGACGCGGCCGCCGACCCGCGCCACGCCGCCGCGATCGCCGGAGAGCTCGGCGTCAAGCCGGGCCCGTTCGTCGCCGTGCCGCTCCTGTCGCAGGCGGGGGGCAACGGCGGCGCCCACGGCGCCGTGGCCGTGCTGCGCGATCGGGGCCGCGAGGCGTTCTCGGCCGACGACGAGCGCATCCTCGCCTTGCTGGCCGGCCGCCTGGCCGCCGCGCTCATGGATGCGCGGCGCCGCGAGAAGTCGAAGAACGAGGCGCAGCTCGAACGCCTCGGCACCATGCTCGCAGGCATCGTGCACGACCTGAAGACGCCCATGACCGTGATCGCCGGCTACGTGCAGCTCATGGCGGTCGAGGAGAACGCCGTCGAGCGCCAGGCCAACGCCGAGACCGTGCTGAAGAACTGCGACCAGATGACCTCGATGATCAAGGAGCTGCTGCAGTTCGTGCGCGGCGAGAGCTCGATCCTGATCCGCAAGGTCTTCCTGCAGCAGTTCCTCATCGAGATCGACGACATGCTGCGCCGCTTGCTGGCGGGGAAGCCCGGCATCGCGCTCGAGGTCAAGGCCGCCTACCGCGGCGCCCTGCGCATGGACGACCTGAAGATGAAGCGCGCCATCGCCAACCTGGCGAAGAACGCCATCGAGGCCATGGGCGACCAGGGCAAGCTCACCTTCGCCATCGAGCTCAGCGGCGATCAGGTGGAGTTCGCCGTGGCCGACACGGGACCCGGCCTGCCGCCCGAGATGGAGGGGCGCCTGTTCGAGCAGTTCGCCACCCACGGCAAGAAAGAGGGCACGGGCCTCGGCCTGGCGCTCGTCAAGAAGATCGTCGACGACCACCACGGCGAGGTGCGCGTCACGTCTCGCCCCGGCGAGGGGGCGACCTTTCGCCTGCGGGTGCCCTTGTAGCGGCGCCGTGCCCGAGGCACGGGCGTGTGGTATCCCGAGGGCGTGCACAAGGCGCTCTCGCTCGCCCTGGTCCTCTGCGGCTGCCTCGCGCTGGCGCGTTGCCCGCGCGGCCCCGACCCGGTGCCGGGCGCTCCCGCGGGCAGCACGTGCGGCGACGATCTCGACTGCGACAGCGGCCTCGTCTGCGTGTGTGGCGCCTGCACCGATCCGACCACGGTCGACAGCACGCCCGCGGTGTGCCCAGCGCCGGCCGACGGTTGCCCGTCCTTCCCGAGCGCCTGCATCGACAACTGCGAGGATCGCGGCTTCATCGGTGCAGCGCTCTGCGTGGATGGCGCCGAGACCTGCGGGCCCTTGGGCGGCGTGCTCGAGACGACCTGCGAGTGCGACGAGGTGCCCGCGGGCTACCAATGCGACAACGGCCTCGTCGTGTGCATCGAGCCCGGCGTCACCGGCTGCCTGACGTATGACTGCGGCGCGCAGACGCCCTTCCTGTGCGTCAGCACCTGCGGCGGCACGGCGTTCTGGTCCGTCTGCATCGACCAACTGCTGCGGTGTGACGCGTTCGGCGCCTTCCCGGAGGAGGAGTGCGGCGGCGAACAGTGCGTCGAGCCGCGCCCGCTGTGCCTGCTCGGCTGCGATCCCGCACAGACGCTGAACGGCGCACAGTGCGTGAACGAGTCAGGCACGCTCGACTGGAGCTGCGCGGGCTTCTCGGGGTACGTGCCGGCCGACGAGTGCCCGGGCGAGGGCGAAGGCGAGGGCGAGGGCGAGGGCGAAGGCGAGGGCGAGGGCGAGGGCGAGGGCGAGGGCGAGGGC
>CAZONM010000015.1:0-29573 GCA_964580865.1 uncultured Myxococcales bacterium
CGAGCGCGCGCCGCGCCTCGAGCACCGCGACACGCGCGTGGAGGCCGAGCCCGAGCCGCCGCCGCCGCCGTTTCTGCCGCGCGACCGCCGCGGCGGCATGCTCGACGACGTCGCCGTGGAGCTCGAGGAGCTGCTGCGCGACCTGCGCGCGGGGTGGCGGCGCTTCTCGGGCGCCGATCGGATCACGGTGGTGGCGTCGGTGCTGGTGCTCATCGGCGTGCTGCTGCCGTGGACGTCGGACAAGGCGAACCCCATCAACCTCGGCGTCACCGCCGGCGGCGCCGTGCACGCGGCGCTGGCCGTGGTGGCCATCGTGCTGAGCGTGGGGCGCGGGCGGCGCATCGACGCCTCGGGCGCGCGCCTGTCATCGCGCGAGCGCGGCCAGCGCGCGCGGCGCGCGTCGTTGTGGCACCTGCTCATCGGCGCGCTCTCGACGGCGCTGTGCGCCTACCTGCTGGTCATCTACGGCCTGCAGCGCAGCGCGGAGACCGGCCTCGAGATCCGCTATGGTCTCTACGTCACCTTGGCCGCCGGCATGGGCCTGTCGTACGGCGGCTTCTCACGGTTCTGGAGCAGACATCATGGCGAGCGATGAGCTGAAGTCCTTCAAGGTCGGCGACAAGGTGAAGAAGCCCGTGGAGCCGCCGCGCCAAGGCGCCAAGGCGGAGCCGGCGCCACAAGCGGCGGGGTCCGTGGGCTTCCCCCGCATCGAGGCCCTGGTGGAGGCCGATCAGCCCGACCTCGCGGGCCTCGAAGCGCGCCACGCCGAGCTGGTCGCCATGGCCGGCAGCGCCAAGGCCAACAAGGACAAGGCGGCCGCCAAGAAGGCGGCGCAGGCCTACCAGCGCGCTCGCGAGCTCATCGCCTATCTCCTCGAAACAAAAGCGAAACTCTCGGGCGGCGCGGGCCCGTCCGGCTCCGGCCCTTGACCGAGGGATCCCAGCGGGGCCCACCCGCAACCCCGCATCCGGCTGCGCGATAATGGGTCTGTAACGCTTTCCACCTCGGTCCGCCGAGCGGACCACCAAGGATCTCAAGGAGCTTCACCATGGCCATCAACGTCACCGGCCCCGGCCAGCGCGGCGGCATCACCCTCGATCAGAGCAGCACCACCGTTCGCCAGTCGCCCCGCACCGACTTCGGCACGCAGGTCAGGAACGGCGTGGCCGCCGGTGCCGGCGCCGCGGGCGGCGCCATCGGCGTCGCCGCGCCCTTCGTCCCCGGCGCGGCCGTGGTCTCGGCCGCCGTCACCGGCGCCGCCGGCGCGGTGGGCTCGGGCGGCGGCACCATGGGCGGCTCCGGCCAGGTGGCCATGGGCCCCGACGGCATCCCGCTGCAGGGCCCCGGCCTCAACACGCCCACGGGCACCAAGACCACGGGCAACTCGCAGCAGGACATGCTCAACCAGACGAAGGACATGCAGGAGATGATGGCCTCGTTCAACCTGCAGTACCTGCAGCTGCAGGAGAAGATGCAGGCCGAGAACCGCTCCTTCACCACCGTGTCGAACGTGATGAAGACCAAGCACGACACCGCGAAGTCCAGCATCAGCAACGTCCGCTGAGCTCGACCACGCGCGTGCAGGCCGAGAGAGCCGCCCTTGGGGCGGCTTTCTCTTTGGTGCGAGGTGGGTGGTAGGCTGAGGCGCCGATCGACGATGTGGGAGTGAGGACGACATGCCTGAGAGAGCCGATACACCCGGCGGCGCAGGAGCGAGCGTGGAAGTGCTGCAAGGTCTCATCGAGGTGCCCCAGCCCGAGGCGTCGCTGCTCCTCGAGGCCGGCTACCTCTTCTTGGAGATGGGTAAGCCCGCCGAGGCCGCCGAGGTCTTCGCCGGCGTGGCCGCGCTCCTGCCGAAGAGCGACGTGCCGCTCGTCGCCCTCGGCAACCTCGAGTTTGCGCAAGGTCACTTCCAGCGCGCGCTCAAGCACCACCAAGAGGCGCTCAAGCTCAAGCCCAAGAGCGCCCTGGCGCAGGCCCACGTGGGCGAGGCGCTCTTGTGGCTCAAGAAGTCCGCCGACGGCGTCAAGGCGCTCAAGAAGGCCATCGAGCTCGAGCCCGACGGCATGCCGGCGAGCTTTGCGCGCGCGCTGCTGGAGGCGCACGAAGCAGGTACGCTGGTTCGGTAGCGGGAGGACGTGATGCGCATCCGCGGCGGTGGTGGACCCAATCGAACGAACGCCTCCCAGGGCGCGGGCAAGGCCGGCGCCGTGGGCAAGGCGCAGGGCGCCAAGTTCGCCGGCATGGTGGGCGCGACGTCCAACGCCACCGAGGAGGCGGGCCGTCAGCAGAGCGCCATGATGGCCGAGCTCGCCGAGCTCGCCGCCGCGCTCGAGGCCGGCAAGGCCACCAAGGAAGAGGCCAGCCGCCGCTTCGTGGGCCTCGTCATCAAGCAGCGCTTCGGCAAACAGAAGCAGGGCAAGGGCCAAGACCAGATGGAAGAGGCCGTCACCGAGATGGTCGAGGAAGACCCGCAGTTCGTCTCGCGGCTGCAGTCGCAGCTCAAGCGGATCGCCAAGGGGTAGGCCGCGCCGATCGCCGCGTGGTGCCGCGCCTCACCTGACGACGCGGCCCGGGCTCACGACGCCAAGACGTAGCTGAAGATCAACGGCGCCACGATGGTGGCGTCGCTCTCGATGATGAACTTCGGCCCCTTGGCCTCGAGCTTGCCCCACGTGATCTTCTCGTTCGGCACCGCGCCCGAGTACGAGCCGTAGCTCGTGGTCGAGTCGGAGATCTGACAGAAGTACGACCACTTCTTCACGTCGCGCTCGAGGTCTTGCACCAGCATGGGCACGACGCAGATGGGGAAGTCGCCCGCGATGCCGCCGCCGATCTGGAAGAAGCCGATGTGGTTCTGCTGCTGCGTCGCCGTGTACCACTCGGCCAACACCTGCATGTACTCGAGGCCCCCGCGCATGGCCGAGTAGCCCTTGAGCACGCCCGACATGACGGCGCCGACGAACATGTTGCCGTTGGTGGAGTCTTCCCAGCCCGGCACGAAGATGGGCAGGTTCTTCTGCGCCGCGGCCAAGAGCCACGAGTGCGCCGGGTCGATCTGGTAGTCTTTCTCGAGCTTCTTCGAGAGCAAGAGCTTGTAGAAGTACTCGTGCGGGAAGAAGCGCTTGCCCTCCTTCTCGGCGCCCGACCACAGCTCGTGCATGTGGCCCTCGATGACGCGCAGGGCGTGCTCCTCGGGGATGCACGTGTCGGTGACGCGGTTGAAGCCCTCGTCGTAGAGCTTGACCTCGTCGTCGGTGGACAAGGAGCGGTAGTGGGGCACGCGCTTGTAGTGCTTGTGCGCCACCAGGTTGTACACGTCCTCCTCGAGGTTGGCGCCCGTGCACGTGATGGCCGCGATCTTGTCCTGGCGGATCATCTCGGCCAGCGACACGCCGAGCTCGGCCGTCGACATGGCCCCGGCCATGGTGAAGAACATCTTGCCGCCGCTTCGCAGGTGGTCGACCCACCCCTGCGCCGCGTCGACGACGCTGGCGGCGTTGAAGTGCCGGTAGTTGTGCTGGATGAACGCCTTGATGTGCGCGTGGGTGTAGCCGGGCGTGGTCATGCCCGCACAGCTACAGCCCGAGGGCGCGCAGATCAAGGCGGCCGTCGAGGATCGGCGGACAGAAGTACATCGCGCCCGTCAGCGCGCGCGAGAACGAGAACAGCGCGTCGACGATGCCGTCGTCTTTGCCCACCATGCGCCGCGCCAGGCGCGTGAAGCGGTCGAGGCTCTCGCCGTAGGCGATGAACACGAGCCCGTGCTCGCGCGCGTCGCCGTAGGGCATGGAGCGGCGCACCACGAAGGCCGCGGGGTCGAAGTCTTCCTGCGCCGTGCGCTTCACGTGCGCCGAGTCGGGCGCCTCCGCCAGCTCCTCGTCGTCGGACAGGCGCCGCCCGATGACGTGATCGCGCGCCACCTCGGGCATGGTCGCGAGGGCCGCCAGGTCGTGCACCCAGCGCTGCACGGTGACGAAGCTGCCGCCGTCGAGCCCGGGCCCGCGGCCCGCCACGATGGCCGCCGCCAGCGCGTCGTCGCCCGAGGGGTTGGCGGTGCCGTCGACGAAGCCGGACAAGTCGCGGCCCCCGCGATAGGTGAAGGCGTCGAGCTCCTCGTCGATGGCGAAGGTACCGGCCACCAGGTCGGTCAAGCGCAAGCTGGCGTCGAGCTGGTCGCCGCGGTCGTCGTGCAACAGGGCGAGCCACAGCGCGCCCTGGCGCGCCGGCATCAGCGGCGCGAGCTCCGAGGGAAACGGCACCAGGCCGGCCGGCGCGCGGCCCAGGCGCGCGGCCACCGGCGCGCCCACGCCCACCACCGCCGACGCGTCGACGTGGGCGGCCAGGGCCCGCAGCGCCGGCGCGACGTCGACGTCGTCCCGCAGGCGGAGCGTCACGAAGCGGGCCGAGGCGGGGGGCGGCGAGAGGACGCGCTGTGACGATGCGAGGGCCGACATGGCCCCTGCGTAGCCGACCTGCCGGCCGTCGTCTGCACCCGCCGGGCGCGGCGGGGGGCCGACGTGCGCGATGTTTGACCCGACTCGGCCTTGCTTCCTAATGTCGCGCGACGACTCGCATGGTGATGCGCCCGCCGCCCAAGCCTCCCAGCCCGGGTCACTTGACCACGGACACCTTCGAGCGCCCCGCGTCGAAGGCGCACCCCGCCGTGGGCGCCGACGGCAAGCTCGACAAGAAGGCGCTCATCGCGCAGTACACGCCCTTCGTGCGCGGCATCGCCGCCAAGATCAAGAAGTCGCTGGCCAAGAACATCGAGTTCGACGACCTCGTCGCGTACGGGATGACGGGCCTCCTCGAGGCCGCCGACCGCTACGACCCGAAGATGGGCGCGAACTTCATGACCTTCAGCTACTACCGCGTGCGCGGCGCCATCTACGACGGCCTGCGCGGCATGGGCTGGGTCAACCGCACCGAGTACCAGAAGATCCGCTTCGAGGAGCGCGCCACCGCCTACCTCGAGAACCACGCCAGCAGAGAGACCGTGGGCGGCGGCGACACCAACAAGAGCGTCGAGGACAACATCGAGGAGCTGGCGAACCAGGTGAGCCAGCTCGTCACCATTTACGTGACGAGCCTCGAGGCCATGGAAGACCTCCAGGTGGAGGACAAGGAGAAGGCGCCGCTCGACGACAAGCTGCTCGACGTGGAGATGAAGAAGCACGTGAAGACGGCGCTCGCCAAGCTACCCGACGCCGATCGCGAGATCATCGTCATGTACTACTTCAAGGAGCTCTCGCTGCAGGAGGTGGGCAACAAGCTCGGCCTGTCGAAGAGCTGGACCTCGCGCCGGCATGCCCAGGCCATCGAGCGCCTGACCAAGATCCTGCAAGACCTCCTGAAGGGCACGAAGGCCTGACCGGCCGGGATCCGGGCCTGCGCTGTTTCTCTATTGTTATAGGCATGTTACGCCGCTCCCCCTGAGCCGGGCGGCGGCCCCGGGTGCGGCTCGCAACGGGCCCCTCGGGGAGTCGATAATGGACCTGTAGGCCCCTTTCCCCTTCCCCGTTTCGTCCCTTCACCCTTCCCCAACCGCCCTTCAGGAGTTTCCCATGTCAGATCCCGTCTCCGGTGGCATCGGCAAGGCCAGCCAACAGGTCATGCAAGAGCTCCAGAAGTCGATGGAGCAGAACCAGGGCGTGGCCCAGAACAAGGTGGGCGGCGCCCAGTTCAACGACGTGATGGCGCAGCAGGGCGTGCAGGGACCAAACCAGGTCAACGCCACCAACCCGGTGCAAGACGTCACCAAGGTCAACGAGGCCACCAAGGCCACCGACGTCTTGCGCACGGCGCAAGCGCAGAGCGTGCAGGGCGTGAACCCCGACACCGGCGTCAAGGTCGTCGACAAGGCGGCCGCCGCGCGTGAGAGCGGGCTCAAGGGCCTCTTGCAGCAGGTGGTCGACGGTCAGGGCAAGCTCGACCAGGTCATCAAGATGGCCACGAGCGGCAAGACCTACGGCAACCAGGAGCTGCTCGCCATCCAGGCCGCCGTCTACAAGTTCTCGCAAGAGCTCGAGATGACCTCGAAGGTCGTGGAGAAGGCCACCTCGGGCGTCAAGCAGACCATGCAGACGCAGGTCTAGTACCACCTGGTCACTTCGTCTCCGTCGCGAGCGTGCGCCCGCCGGTCCGAGGGCAAGGCGCCGGCGAGGAGCGAAGCGAGCATGGTCTCCCCATGTGACGCGAGCACCGGAGCCGGCAACGCAGCCATCGGCCGGCGGGCGCGCGCGCAGCAGGAGGCGAAGTGACCAAGTGGTACTCGGGCGTGTCCCTGAAGCTCAGGTAGGCACCCTCCGGGTCTGAGCGTGGCGTCGCCAAGTCGCTCCTCCGACATCGGGAGAGCCCCTGTGGTGCCCACAGATCGACCCGTACGTCGGTGCCCCCTTGCGCCACTTCACAGAGATTCGGGGAGGCGCGTCGTAACCCCATGGTCTCACGAGGAGGGGGCCTGCGGCGTCTGGACTTCCGGGACACGCCCAAGAACGACGATCAGGTTGGCGGACCGAGCATGGCGCAGCCCTCGCGGTCGCTGGCGAGGGGCGCTGCCGCCAGGGAGCCACGCTCCCTGGCGAGGGCGCGTCGGCGCCATCGACCAACCGGCTGCGCCGGGCGACGAGAGCCAACGTGCTCGGCGGTTTCGTCGGGTCACGCGCGGGTCGCGCGCGGGCTTGGCGCTCGATGGCTGCGGCCCAGGCGTTCGTCGCCTCTGGGCCGTGGTGGTCACGTTGGGGTGATCGCTCTGCTCGAGCCGGCCCGCCGGCCGTGGGCTCGAGCGGCGTGCAGCTCGAGACCGGCGGCGCCGCCGTCGGGCTTCGCCGCAGGGCCGACGACGCGCGCTCGGTCTCAGGGGACGTCGAGCTGACCGCTGTCGTTGTGCCCCCAGCACACGATCTCGCCGGTGACCTGCACGCCGCACGAGTGCGACGAGCCCGCCTCGACGGCGGAGAACTCCAGGCCGGGCGCGTCGACCATCGGGTAGGCCTCACCAGGGAGCTGGTCGCTCGCTCGCGCCAGCCAACAGGCAGCGGTGCCGTCCGTGCGGCGCGCGCAGAAGTGCGTGTTGAACCCGCTGATGCTCGTGTAGTCGCCAGCCGGCGCGGCATCGGCGGAGCAGGTGAGCGCGCCGCCGGCGTCGAGCCCGCACATCGCAGACCAATTGGCGGCGTCGAACGCGACGAAGGCGCCCGCGGGCACGTTCGGCGCCAGCGGGTCAACGGCACGGCAGGTCGGCTGCCCCGCCGCGTCGAGCACGCACCAGGCGGACTCACCGGCGCCGATGGCGGCGAATTGCCCCGCGGGCGAGGGGACCATCCCGCCCGCCAGCTCCCACTTGCCCCAGCAGGAGACCTCGCCATCGGCATCGCGAGCGCACAGGTGGTAGTGACCCGCCTCGATCTCGACGAAGCTCCCCGAGGGTGGGTCGGACTGGCCGTACTGGTTGTCACCCCAGCACTCGATGGTCCCGTCGACGTGGATCCCGCAGGTATTCGTGTATGCCGCGGCCAGCGCGTTGAACGGGCCTGCGGGTGCGGTGGCTTGCCCGTCGGCGTTCCAGCCCCAGCAGACCGCGTCGCCGCCCGCCATCACCGCGCAGGAATGGGCGTACCCGACAGAGAGGCGGGGGTAGGGATCGCCCTCGCCCTCACCCTCACCCTCACCCTCGCCCTCAGCGGGGTCCTCGACGCACGACGTGACGACGGCGACCGCGACGAGCGGGGTCAGCAGTCGCAGGACCAGCGAAACGACGTTCTTCATGAGGAGCTCCGTGTCAGGGGGAATGGGGGACGTTGCTCGCGGGCGCGCTTCAGCGACCCGTCAGGATCGCGAGCAACCCGAGGAGCCGGGGCGGCGCGGGCGGGGTGCCCGCGCACGGCGGTGGCGCCAGCAGGCAGGCCTCGTCGCCCTGAGTCGTGATCTGGCAGGGTGCACCTGTTCACCGTCTCCGCGGTGACGCCGACGAGCTCGAGCGCCAGGTCGTCGCCGAAGCCCCGCGTGACCGTCGACCGGAACGCGGTGTCGCCAACGCTGCCATCGCCAGGTCCCTGCAGCCCGCGAACCTCGACGCGGAGGCGGCCGGGACCGAATTGCACCACGGCGCGCGGATCGCCCACCAGCTTGCTCTGCAGCGGGTCGACGGTGTCCTCCGCCAGGAGCGCCCCCGCCTCGTCACGGAGCTCGACCTTCAGATCGAGAGCTTCCGGCGAGCCCAGGAGCGTGCCGGCGACGGTCACCTCGACGACGCACCGGTCCGTCCGCGCCACCACGCAGGTGTCGATGTCGTCGGGTCGGTGGCGCGGGTCGCCGACGCCAGCCCCGTCATCGAGCGGCCGCTGTGTCGCCGTCGCGAAGGAGGTGTTGCGGTCGGCCCCGTCCGTCACCGGGGCAGGGGGACGGGTCGGCGTGGTCGCGGCCTCAAGCGTCTCGACGGTCGGCGGCGGCGCTTGCCAGGCGAGCGCGCCCGCAGGGTCGGCGATGCGCGCGGGGACGAGCCCTGCCCGCAGGTCGGCGGGGGTTCTGAGGGAGAACACGTCCGAGCTCCGCGGCACCTGGGCTGCCCACGCTAGCAGCCGAATCCGCTGGAATACAGACCAATCAACCGATCGTTCCTGCGGTGTCGGCGCGGACCACAGCACAGGCCAGTCGGGCGCGCTTCGTCGTCATTCGCCCCGCGAGTGGCGCCCCCTCGAGCCGCGCGGGCCAAGACCCGGAGCCCGGGCTTCAGCGCCGGCGCCAGAGTGCCAGCAGCAGGAGCGCGAGGGCGCCCGGCGGTCCCCCGGCGCCGCAGCCGCGCGGCGCGTCGTCGAGCGGCTCGCGCGCGTCGGTCACGTCGGGCACCGGCGCGGCGGGCCGCTCGAAGGCGTAGGCGAACGCGAAGCGCTCGTTCACCGACGGGGCCAGGGCGAGCTGCGGCACCACTAGCGCCACGCGCTCGGCGCCCGCGAGGTCGAGCGTCAGCGCGCCGTCGGCGCCGTCGAGCTTGAGCGGGAACTCGCTGCTGCCGGCGGCGCCGCTGACCACCACGTGGGGCGCCCATAGGGCGGCGGTGCCGTCGTCACCTCGCGCGGCGCCCTCGAAGCGCACGCGCCAGGTGCCGTCGGCGGGGTGCTCGAGCTGCACCACGTTCAGACCGAAGCGACGTGGCAACGTGAAGGTGGGAGCGTCTACGAGGCCGTCGGTGGCGGCGCCGTGGGCGGCGGCCACGCGGTGATCGTCGTCAGGAAGCAGGTCGGCCCACTGCGCCACGTTGTCGACGTAGTGCGCGGCGTGGTCGTAGCCGTGCCACGCGAGGGTGCTGGCGGCGAAGAGCGCGAACACGTCGCGCAGGTCGGCGCCGCGCTCGTCGGTGGCCGTGGCCAACGTGGTCAGCGGATCGTCGCTGCCTTCGGTGTTCTCCCACGTGGCGCGGATGACGCTCGGGTCGTCGAGCAGCTCGTCGACGAAGCGGGGGAAGATGAAGGCGCCGTAGTGGTGGTACTCCTCGAGCGCGCCCTCGTCGGGGTAGTCGAAGTGGCTCACCGACAGGTGCGGCAAGAGCGCGTAGCCGCCGAGGAACGAGCCGTGCTCCCCGTCGTTGGGCAGCACGCGCGACGCGGCCCACTCGGCGGTGGCCTCCCAGAACCAGCCGCCGAGGCCGTCGTAGGCGTAGGTTGCGTAGCGGTCTTGCACGGCATGGAAGAGCTCGTGCGCGGCCGTCCACCCGCCGCCCCCGCGCGCGGCGTCTTGCGAGAGCACGAGGTGCGGGAAGCCCTCGGGGTCGTACCAGAAGTAGCCGCCGGCGCCCTCGGCCGACGGGGCGTCGCCGCCGGTGTCGCCGACGTAGACGTTCATCTTGAAGGCCTCGGTGGTGCGCGGCGGCAGGAAGCCGAGCTCCACCACCTCGACCTGCCACGCCTCCTCGAGCGCGCTCAGGATGGCGTCGGCCTCGGCGTCGAAGCTCCCTCGGGGCCCCCACTTGAGCGCGAAGTGATCGCTCTCACGCACGTGCTCGAAGGTGCCGAAGGCGTCGCGCAGGGCGCGCACCTCGGCGTCGAGGGGCGCGAACGCCGCCCGCTGCACGAAGTGCGGCTGCCGCAGCTTCTCGAGGGTGGGACAGCGGTGCGTGGTGGAGATCGCAGGTGTGCCGGCTGCGATCGCGAGCGAGACGAGCGCTGGTGTCCACATGACGCACACCTAACGCAAGGTGCGTGCCGAGCTGCTCGCGATCACGGGCGTGCGCGTGAGATCTACCTCGCCGTCGCTGGCGGCGGCGCGCTCGGCCAGCCAGCGCCGACCGTCCGCGAGCCCGTGCGCGGCGGCGGCGGCGGCGATGACGTCGGCCGCCTCCTGCAGCGACGGGAAGCGCAGCTCGCGGTCGCACGCCAGCATTCGCATGACGGCGGCGTCGAGGGCGTCGGGCACGGGCTGCGCGCGCGACAACGGCGGCACCGGGCGGTCGCGGTGCAGGTCATCGCTCGAGAACAGCATCACCCCCGTCACCATCTCCCACACCACCGCGCCGAGCGCGAACTGGTCGCTGCGGCCGTCGAGCTCGACGCCCGCGAGCTGCTCGGGCGAGACGTAGCCGGGCTTGCCGATGAGCGTGCCGGGCGTGACGTCGGCGCCGCGCCAGGTGACGCCGCCGAAGTCGATCACCAGCGCCTGGCCGCGCGCGTCGATGACGATGTTCTGGGGGCTGACGTCGCCGTGCACCAACCCCAAGGGCTCGCCGCGCACGTCCGTGAGCGCATGCAGGTAGGCGAGCGCGCGCGCCACGTCGTCGGCCACGCACAGGGCCGCGGCCAAGGGCACGGGCGAGCGGCGCTGCAAGGTGGCCAGGCTCGCGCCCTCGATGTGCTCGAGCGCAAGCACCTCCACGCCGCTCTCGTGCCCGTGGGCCACGTGGTGCACGATGTGCGCGTGGCGCACGCGGCTCACCACCGCGATCTCACGGCGGAAGCAGCGGCGCACCTCATCGTCGCCCACGAGGTCGTCGCGCACGGTCTTGAGCACCACGCGGCGGTGGTGCTCGTCGTCGGCCAGCCACAGCTCGCCCATGCCCCCGCGCGCCAGCGGCCGCGTGACGTGGAAGCGCTGGAGCACATCCCCCGACAGCATGCTGCTCGATGCTGCAACCTCCGATCCACGAGCGCCCGGCGGCGCCGCGCGTGGCGACGCGCGAGCGCTCGTGCGGGCGAGCGGATCGACACCCCGCGCCGGTGCGGGCTCACACCGCACGCGCGGGCGTGCGTGCGGTCAGCGGGCGCGATCCGGCACGGCCGTCACGTCGACCACGGCGGACAACAGCGCCTTGAGCCCCCGCGCGACGTTGCGCTTGGACACACGTTCGCCGTCGCCGTGCATGGTGGCGGCCTCGGCGCGCGACACGATGACGGGCACCACGCCGTAGGCGCGCACGCCCTTCTCGCGCAGCAGGATCGAGTCGGTGAAGCCCGGCGAGAGCACGGGCCCCACGGCGATGCGCGCGACGCCGTCGGCGCGCGCGGTGGCCTCGACGTGGTGCGCCAGCGCGTTGAACACGGGATCGTCCCACGGGCTCTCGGCCGCCGGGCGCTGGTCGATGACCTCCACGCTCACGCCCTCGATGCCGGCGACGAGCGCGCGCACCTCGGCTGCCAGCGTCGCCGGCGCGGTGCCGGGCAGGAGCCGGAGGTCGAGCTGCGCGCTGACCTCGCTCGGCACCACGTTCGGCGCCTTGGCGCCGGCGAAGCCCGTGATGTTGACGGTGTCGGTGACCAGCGCGCTGGCGGCGGGCTCGTCGAGGAAGCGATCGATGGCGAGCCAGTCGACGAGGCGCGGGCGCTCGAGCACGAAGCCGGTGGCGCCGCCGGCCTCGTGGCCCACCTCGGCGAGCAGCTGGTAGAGCGCCGGGTGCACGCGCCAGGGGCGCTGCCACGCGCGGATGCGATCGAGCGCCTCGAGCAGGCGCTGGGGCGCGCGCGGCACCGGCGTGGAGCCGTGGCCGGGCTCGCCCACCGCCTTCACGCGCAGCCACAAGACGCCCTTCTCGGCCACCGAGATGCCGAACGCCACCTGGCCGTCGACCAGGGCGCCCTCGAGGCCCAGGCCGCCCTCGTTGATGGCGTGGGAGCAGCCGAGCTTGTCCCAGTGGCGCGCGATGGCGTCGACCATGCCCTTCGAGGCCACCTCCTCGTCGGCCACGGCCAGGAGCACCACGTCGCGGCGCAGGGGCAGCTTGAGGCGCTTGAGCCAGCGCAGCACCTCGGTCTCGAGGAGGCCGAGCACCTTCATGTCGAGCGCGCCGCGCCCCCACAGCACGGCGTCGCCCGTGGCGTCGTCGGTGGTGACGGCGCCCTCGAGCGGCCCGCGCCCCGGCGGCCAGCGCGCGGGCTCGGCGGTGACGACGTCGATGTGGCTCACCAGGCACAAGGCGCCCTCGCCGCTTTGCACGGTGGCCGGCAGCCGCGCGATCAGGTTGGCGCGCGTGGGGTCGTCGGGCAGCTCGAGGATCGCCGCGTCGATGCCGTCCTTGGCGAGGAGCGCGGCCAATACCTCGGCGCCGCGGCGCTCGTTGCCCGGCGGGTTGACGGTGTCGGTCCGCAGGTAGGCGCGCAGGTCGTCGAAGGCCTCGTCGGCGGCGATGGGCCAGGGCACGGCGGCCAGCGCGCGCGTCGACGGCAGCGCGGCCGCGTCGGCCACGCGGGGGCGCAGCGGCGTGGTGGCGCACGAGAGCGCGAGCGCGCCCGCCGCCAGCGCGGCGAGCCCGGTGGTCGCGGTGTGCCGGACGCTCACTGCGCGCACAGCGCCTCGGTCTTGGCGTCCCAGTCGATGAGGCCCTGGGTGGTCTGATCGATGAAGAGGTTGTCGTAGCTGTCGCCGAGGATGCCCAGGCGCATGTAGCGCCAGATGGCGTAGAAGTGCACGAGCTCGCCGGGGGCGCGCTCGGTGAGGGTCTCGATCTGGTAGTCGTCGGTGAGCTCGGAGCCCTCGTGCTCGAACGTTGCGGGCTCGGGCAGGTGCACGCGAAACACCAGGCCGCGGCCACGCGGCGACAGCTCGGGGCCGAGGTCGGGCACCAGGCGCATGCCGCTGTGCACGGTGGCCGTGAACTGGTTGGTGATGAGCGCGTTCTCGGCGCTGGTGTACGTGGTGAGCCAGCGCGGGTGCGTGGCGGGTGTGCCCTCGAGGTACTCGCGCCCGTAAGCAGCGTAGGCCTCGGGGTAGAGCGACATCTGGTCGGGCTCGAGCGACAGCGCCTCGACCTGGTCGAGCGTGCAGCGCACCACGTTGGCGATGTACATGCCCTGCGGCCGGTTCGGGTCGTGATCGGAGAGCCCCACGGCGTCGAGCTCGACCGGCGTGAGGTTGGCCAGGGTGCCCTTCTGCGGCCCGTCGAGCGCGTCGCCGCCCAGCACGTCGTGGATCTTGGCCAGCGCGTCCGCCAGCTCGGCGTCGGAGATGGCGGGGTCCTCGTCGACGGGGAGCCAGCGCGCGAACGCGAACCGCGCCAGGCCGTCGAGGTCGGCGGGGGCGGGCTCGGGCGTGGCGCAGGCGCACGGCGCCAGCGAGGCGACGAGCGCGAGGATCGTGGACACGTGGCGCATCGGCGGCACCGTAGCAGACGGGTCAATCGGCCAAAACGACCACGTCGGTCGGTCGATCGACGGACGCTGCGTGCGAGCCACGGGGCGCGTCCTACGCGGCCACCACCACCACCGAGAGGCGGCGCGTGTGGGGCGCCGTGCGGTGCTCCCACAGGTACACGGCCTGCCAGCGGCCGAGGTCGAGGCGGCCGCCGGCCACGGGCACGCCGATGCTGGTGGCGGTGAGCGCCGCGCGCACGTGGGCGCTCATGTCGTCCGCGCCCTCGTCGGTGTGGCGAAAGAGCGGGTCGCCGTCGACCACCAGGCGCGCGAAGAACGCGTCGAGGTCGCGCCGCACGGCGGGGTCGGCGTTCTCGCTGATGATCAAGGACGCGCTGGTGTGGTGCACGAAGATCGTGCACAGGCCGTCGACGACGCCGCTGCGCTCGACGACGGCGGCCACGCGATCGGTGACGTCGATGAGGCCGCGCCCGCGGGTGTCGACGGAGAGCTGCGCGCGCATGGTGGGCCCGTCACTCGTCGAGCGAGTCTTCGAAGGGGTCGGCGATGGGCTTGGTGGCAGCCTTGCTGACGGCCCGCAAGCCCCCGGGCGCCGTGGGCGGCAGGCCGGCGGTGGTGGGCTCCTCGCCGGGCTCGTCGTCGGCGCCGTCGAGGTCGAGGAACAGGTCGGACTCGCTCTTCTCCTCGAACGCGGGCTCGGCCGCCTCGGGCGAGCGCAGATCGACGCCGGCGCGGGTGCCCGTGGGCTCATCGAAGCTCACCTCGGCGGCCTCGGCGGCGCCGGGGCGCGCAGGTGTGGTGGCGGGCACCGTGGGGAGGCTGCCGCTCTCGTCGTTGAGCAGCGCCTCGAGCTCGCCGCGATCGTAGCCGTGCGGCGAGGTGCGCTGGTCCGGGCGGTGCACGGGCACGTCGTCGTCGATGAAGGGGGGCCGCGGCACGGCGGGGGGCCGCTTGGGCTCGGTGCGCGCCATGGCCTCGAGGGCGCTGGCGGAGTTGGCGGCCTGCACCTGGGCCTGCGCCAGCTCCTCGCGCAGCCCGGCCACGTCCTTGATGAGCTGGGTGACCTTGGCGCGCTCGATGTTGAGCTGCTTCTCCAGGCGCGTCTTGTCCTGCGTGTCGGTCTCGAGCGTGTCGGCGGTGGCGATGGCCCACTGCGCCAACAGCTGGCGTTCGATGAGGCGGAACAGGAAGGCCTCGTCGGGCGGCGTGGCCACGTAGCCGTCGATGCCGCGGATCAGGGTGCTGACGATGAGGCCCGACTTCACGGGATCTTCGAGGAGGATGATGGCGCCGGCCAGGTTCTCCTCGTTCACGACCGCCAAGAGGTCGGCCAGGAGCATGTCGCCGAGCTCGAGCTCCACCAAGAGCACGTGGCGCGGCGCGGCGCGCAAGAACTCGAGCGCGGTCTCGCCGCTGGTGGCGGCGTCGCACAGGTAGCCGCGCGCGACGACGTAGGGGCGCAGCCGAGAAACGCGCGGCCCCGCGAGGAGCAGGCGGAACTGCTGCGGGTTGATCACGGCCGCAGTGTGGCACGGGCCGCCGGCGGGCGCATGCAGCGGGCGGTCGGCGCGCCGGATCGGACCGAGACGCTCCAGCGGAGATCAGGTGCGTTGATGGTCGCCGGGCGTGGTCCTTGCCACGATCCCTGCGTCGCGTCCTCGGCGCGTAGCACGAGGTGCGCGCCTGCGGTGCTCCTTGGCCTCGCGGCAAGTCCCTTCGCCGGGCTCGATCAACGCACCTGATCTCCGCTGTATGCTCGCTCCCATGAGCGACGCCGAGCGCCTGCCGGTGCCCCTGCCCGACCCCTTCGCGGCCGGCTCCAAGGGCCAGTTCGTCGAGCCTTGGCTGGTCCGCGTCCGCGACGTCGATGACGACACCCTGACCGGCCTGCTGAAGGCGCTGCTGCTGTTGCGGCGTATCCGCAACATCGCGACGGCGGCGGCGGCCGCGGCTGGCGCCCTGGTGTTCGGCCTGCTCGACACGCCCTACGCGCTCATCATCCACGCCACCCTCGCGGCCTTCACGGCGCTGCCGGTGTTCTCGGTGGGCTCGCTCGCCGTCATGCGGCTGTTCCTGCAAGACGCGCGGCGCAGCGGCCTGTCCAGGAGCGCCGGCGTGCTGGTGCTGACGCGCGCGCAGCGCCGCGCGCGCACGCTGCCGCCGTGGAAGGGCGAGGACGCCGCCCTCGAGGCGCTGCGCAAGGCCGTGCGCGACCCCGACACGGCCGATTGAGCGTTTCCACCCACTCGGGCTATCAGGCCTCCCTCGCCCTTTCGTGGGCTCAAGGAGGTCTCGTGAACAAGGTCGTGCTGTCGCTCTCGCTCCTCGTCGCCACCGCCGCCGTCGCCGGTGAGCCCGCCAAGCCCGCCGCCACGCCCGCCCCGGCGCCGGCCCCGGCGAAGCCCGCGGACGCCGCCAAGCCTGCTGATGCCGCCAAGGCGCCGCCGCCCGCCGCCACACCCGCCAAGGCCGCCGACGCCGCGCCCGCCGCGCCGCCGCCGCCCGCCGCGCAGCTCGGCGAGCTCGCGCCCATCGAGGGCAAGTGGAAGTGCGACGGCAAGATGCTCGACTCGAGCTTCGGCAAGGGCCACGCGGTCACGGCCACCGTGGAGGTCAAGAGCGACCTCAACGGCTACTTCCGCACCATGCGCTACGAGGAGAAGAAGACCAAGGACAACGCCACGCCCTACGTGATGTCGTCGTTCATCGCCTTCGATCCGAGCAAGACCCAGTTCGTGCGCACCGACCTCGACGGCATGGGCATGATCACGCACCTGTCGTCGAAGGGCTGGGACGGCGACAAGCTCACCTTCGCCGGTGAATTCCAGATGGGTCCGCAGAAGATGCAGATCAAGGACACCATGACCAAGAAGGGCGCCAAGGAGCTGGCGTCGATGATCGAGATGGCCGGCCCCGACGGCAAGTGGTTCACGCTCTCCGAGTCGGCCTGCAAGAAGAAGTGACGTCGTGAGCAGCATCGCGCGCGACGGCGAGGTGGCCATCCTGCGGCTCGAGGAGCCGCGGGCCAACGCGCTGTCGCGCGCGACCATCGGCGCGCTCGCCAAGCTGCTCTACCAAGTGGAGCAATCCGACGCGCGCGCCCTGGTGCTCACGGGCAAGGGCCGCGTGTTCGGCGCCGGCCTCGATCTCGTGGAGGCCCACGGCTTCGATCGCCCGGCCTTGGCCGCCTACGTCGACGCGTTCGAGGCGCTGTTCCTCCAGCTGTTCGCGTTCCGCCTGCCCGTGGTCGCGGCCGTCAACGGCCACGCCATCGCCGGCGGCGCCGTGCTGGCGCTCGCATGCGACGCGCGCGTGCTGCCCGCGCACGACGACGCGGAGGTGGCGCTCACCGAGGTGGAGCTGGGCATCCCCCTGCCCTCGGCGGCGCTCGAGATCGCGCGCTTCGCCATCCCGCCCGAGCGCTGGACCGAGGCCATCGCGGGCGCCCGACGCTATCGCCCAGCCGAGGCGCTGGCGGCGGGCATGGCGCACGAGCGGGCCGACGACGTGGTAGCCGCCGCGGTGGCGCGCGCGCGCGCGTTCGCCGCGCTCGGCGCCGCCGCCGTGCAGCAGGTCAAGCGCGAGCTGCGCCACGACGCGCTCACGAAGGCGCGCGCCCGCGCCATCGAGAGCCGGCGCTTGTTCGTCGACGCGTGGATGAGCGACGAGGCGCGCGCGCGCATCGGCGCCGCCGTCGAGCGCCTGACGCGACGCCCCTGACGACGACGACGCTACGCGCCCGGCAGGCCCAGCGCCTCCCACACGTGCCAGCCCACCAGCAGCGCCACGCCCACCCAGGTGATGGCGACGCAGTCCTGCGAGGTGATGCCGCGCCGACGCACGCGCGCGCTCCACGCGAGCTGGATGAGCGGCGCGACGCCCATGATGGCGATGCGCCAGGGCACGAGCCCGAGCGCGAACGCGCCGGCCACCAGCGCGCTCGCGCACACCATCAGGCCATGAGCGATGCGCCAGCCCACGTCGACGCCGTGGACGACGGGGTAGCTGCGCACGTCGGCGAGCCGGTCGCCGGCCACGTCGCGCAGGTCGTAGAGGACCTCGTAGCTGAGCTCGAAGAGCACGAAGAACAGCGCGGTGACGGCGACGGTCGTGGCGGTGACCTGGATCGTCGGCGCGGCCAGGAGCGGCAGCGCGAAGCACGTGAGCACGAAGCCCGCGGCGCTGGCCAGGTTCTTCCAGAAGTACAGCTGCTTGATGCGCCGGCCGCCGGGCAGCGGCCAGTTGTAGGCGAAGCCGAGCGCGTGAAAGAGCAGGCGCGGCACCAGCATGAGCGGCGCCACCAGCGCCGTGGCCACGAGCGAGCCCACCAGCGCCACCATGCCCACGGCGAGCACGAGCCCGCGGTGGCGCGCCACCACGTCGGCGCCGCGGATGGCGTTCTCCTGGTCCTCCACCAGGTCCACCACGCGGTTCAAGAGGTTGACCACGAACCAGTCGAGCGCGGCGAAGAGCGCGGCGAGCCACGGGCGCTCGCCGGTGAACGCGTAGCCGAACGTGAGCGTGCCCATGGCCCCGATGGCGACGATGTGCAGTCGCGCGATCGAGGCCACGAGCGCGAGCGCGCCCATCAGTAGCGGTACCACTCGGGCTTGAAGGGCCCGTCGACCGACGCACCGATGTACTTGGCCTGCTCGGGCGTGAGCTTGGTCAGCTTGGCGCCCACCTTCTCGAGGTGGAGCATGGCCACCTTCTCGTCGAGCTTCTTGGGCAGCACCGACACGGTGTTGACGGCGAACGCCATGCCGGTGAGCTCGTCCTTGCCCTTGGTGGCGCTGTTCCACAGCGCGATCTGCGCCATCACCTGGTTCGAGAACGAGTTCGACATGACGAAGCTCGGGTGACCGGTGCCGCAGCCGAGGTTCACCAGGCGGCCGCGGGCCAAGAGCGTGATGCGCTTGCCGTCGGGGAAGATGAACTCGTCCACCTGGGGCTTGACGTTCTCTTCCTTGATCTCGGGGTTCTTCTCGAGCCACGCGACCTCGATCTCGCTGTCGAAGTGGCCGATGTTGCACAGGATGGCGCCGTCCTTCATCGCCTTCATGTGCGCGCCGGTGATCACGTCGAGGTTGCCCGTGGCCGTGACGAAGATGTCGCCCACGCCCGCCACGTCGTTCATGGTGACGACGTCGTAGCCCTCCATGGCGGCCTGCAGCGCGCAGATCGGGTCGATCTCGGTCACCGCCACGCGTGCGCCGAGGCCCCGCGCCGCCTGCGCGCAGCCCTTGCCCACGTCGCCGAAGCCGGCCACCACCACCACCTTGCCCGCCACCATGACGTCGGTGGCGCGCTTGATGCCGTCGAACAGCGACTCGCGGCAGCCGTACTTGTTGTCGAACTTCGACTTGGTGACCGAGTCGTTGACGTTGATGGCGGGCCACAGCAGCTGCTGGTGCTGCGCCATCTCGTAGAGGCGGTGCACGCCGGTGGTGGTCTCCTCGGAGACGCCCTTCACCTCGGCGGCCAGGCGCGTGAAGCGCTTGGGGTCCTTCGCCATGCTGTCCTTGATGGTGGACAGCACCACGCGCAGCTCGTCGTTGGTGGCGCTGGACGGGTCGGGGGCCTTGCCGCTCTTCTCGAATTCGGCGCCCTTGTGGAGCAGCAGCGTGAGGTCGCCGCCGTCGTCGAGGATCATGTTGGGGCCGCGGCCGCCCTCGAAGGCCTGCAGCTGTAGGTCGATGTTGTGCCAGTACTCCGGCAGGCTCTCGCCCTTCCACGCGAACACCGGCGTGCCGCCCGCGCCCTTGGTGCCGAGCGCGATGGCGGCGGCGGCCTCGTCTTGCGTGGAGAAGATGTTGCAGCTGGTCCACGTGACCTCGGCGCCGAGCTCCTTGAGGGTCTCGATGAGCACGGCGGTCTCGATGGTCATGTGCAGGCAGCCGGCCACGCGCGCGCCCTTCAGCGGGTGCTTGCCGCGGTACTCGGCGCGCAGCGCCATGAGGCCCGGCATCTCCTTTTCGGCCATGCGGATCTTCTTGCGGCCGAGCTCCGCGAGGCTGATGTCCTTGACGACGTAGGTGGGGAATTCGGTGCGCTTGTCCATGGGGTGCTCCTTGGTGGGTCGTGGGGTGCTGCGGGCTCGGTCGGTGCTTGCGCTGTCGCCTTTCGATCGCTGGCTACGGCGGTGGCTTCTGGCCCACCGCCAACTGAAGATCCATGGGGCCGCCCGGCGCGCGCGGCAGGCGCGCGACCGAGCGCGGGGCGAGCTCGGCCGCGCGCACGAAGTCCGCGAGCGCGTGCTCGTCGAAGCCGAGCCACACCTGGCCCGGCGCGCGGCTGCTCTCGTCGTCGCTCGGGGCGGCGTCGATGATGGCGAGGTGGCCGCCGGCGCGCAAAAGGCGCGCGGCCGCGCGCACGGTGTCGTGGGGGCGCGAGGCGTAGCGCAGCACGCGCGAGAGCACCACGAGGTCGGCGCCGCCCTTGGCGTCGACCTCCTCCACCACGTGGCGGTCGCCCGCGTCGCCCTCGAGGAGGCGCACGTTGGGCAGGCCGAGCGCGGCGACGCGCTCGGCGGCGCGCGCCAAGCGCGCGGCGCTGCGGTCGAGGCCCACCACGCGCTGATAGACGGGCGACAACAGCGGCAACAGCACGCCCTCGCCGGTGCCCACGTCGACGGCCAGGGCCCGCGCGGGCAAGAGCGGCGCCAGCAGCGGCAGGAACGGCAGGAGCTGCGCGCCGTCGACCACCACGGGACCGTCGTCGCGCGCCTCGGCGAACAGGCGGCGGGCGCCCTCTTCGCGCTGCGCGATCACGCCCGGCACGCGCGCCAGGCTGCCGTCCTGTGCGCACAGCGCGCGCCCCGCGTCGAGCGCGGCCTTGACCAGCGCGTCGTCGGTGGGCTCGGTGCGCAGGAGCGTGCGCGTGCCATCGCGCCGCGCGGCCAACAGGCCCGCCTCGCGCAGGGGCTGCGTCTTCTTGGTGATCTGCGGCTGGCTCTCGGACAAGAGCGCGGCCAGCTCCGACACCGCCAGCTCCTCCGCCGCGCACAGCGCCAGCACCCGCGCGCGCGCCTCGTCGCCCAAGAGGCGGAACAGGTCGAGGCGCTCGATCGCGGAGTCCACGTACGCTATGTATTCCATATTTCGCAATCTGGCAACTCGTTGCAGATTGCCGAATACACGAGAGTTCTTGCGCGCGCGCGATCGGGCGCCGGACAACGCGCGGGCGCGAGGCAGCTTTGCGGCAGGTCCCATGCGGGGCGCGAGCTGCGGCGCGTGGTCCGCAACCACCGGGTGCCGGGCGCATCGAACTGCTAACCCGGGCGCACCGCCCCGTTGGAGGTTTTTTATGCCCTTCGAGCTTCCCCCGCTGCCCTACTCCGACGACGCGCTCGAGCCCGTGTACTCGAGGAAGACCATCAGCTTCCACTACGGCAAGCACCACAAGGCGTACGTCGACGCGCTCAACAAGCTCGTCGAGGGAACCGACTATGCGGGCAAGAGCCTCGAGGACGTCGTCAAGAGCGCGCCCCCCGGCCCCATCTTCAACAACGCCGCGCAGGTGTGGAACCACACGTTCTTCTGGCGCGGCATGAAGCCCGGCGGCGGCGGCGCGCCCACCGGCGACGTTGCCAAGCGCATCGATGTGGCGTTTGGCAGCTACGCGAAGTTCGTGGAGGAGATGAAGGCCGCCTGCACCGGCCGGTTCGGCAGCGGCTGGGCGTGGCTGGTGGCCGACGGCGGCACGCTCAAGATCGTGAGCACGCCGAACGCCGAGACGCCGCTCACCACCACCGCCGTGCCCCTCCTCACGGTCGACGTGTGGGAGCACGCGTACTACCTCGACTACCAGAACCAGCGCGCGGCCTACGTGCAGGCGTTCTTCGACAAGCTGGTGAACTGGGAGTTCGTGGCGGCGAACCTCGCCAAGGCCCGCTGACGCCGAGGCGCTGCGGCGTCCTCGCTTCGCACGGCTGACGGCTCGTGGCAGGGTCGCCGGCGATGATCGCTACCTTCGTGTTCGTCGGCGTGCTGGTGGTGCTCCACGGCGTGCTCGCCGGCTCCGAGATCGCCGTCGTGGCCATGCGCAAGACGCGCCTGCGCCAGATGGTCGACGACGGCAGCGGCCTGGCGCGCGACGTGGAGAAGCTGCGCGAGCGCCCCGAGCGCTTCTTGGCCACGGTGCAGATCGGCATCACGGTGTTGGGCGCGCTGCTCGCCGCCATCGGCGTGCCCGCGTTCGCGACGCTGGCGAGCCCGGCGCTGGCGAGCATCGGCGCCTTGGCCAACTACTGGGAGGCGATCGCCTTCGGCTTCGGCGTCGCCATCGTCAGCTACATCGAGCTGGTGGCGGCCGAGCTCGTGCCCAAGTCGTTGGCGCTGCGCTTCTCCGAGATCTACGCGCTGTTGGTCGCCCGCCCGCTCTTGTGGCTCTCGTCGGTGGCACGGCCGGCGGTGTGGTTCCTCGAGACCTCGAGCAACCTGGTGCTGCGCTTCTTCGGCGACCGCACCACGTTCTCCGAGGCGCGCCTGTCGCCCGAGGAGATCACGCAGGCGCTCGAGGAGGCGGGGCGCAGCGGCTCGCTCGACGCACGCTCGTCGGAGATCGCGGCGCGCGCCATCGAGATGACCGGGCTGACCCTGGCCGACATCATGGTGCCGCGGCCGCGCGTCATCGCGCTCGAGCGCACCGCCACCGCCGACGACGTGCGCCGCCTCTTCCTCGAGACCCCGCACCAGCGCGTGCCGGTGTACGACGACAACCTCGACAACGTCATCGGCTACCTGGCCGCGCGCGACCTGCTCGGCGCGGCCTTCGAGCGCACCACCATCTCCATCGACGAGCTGTTGCGCCCGGCCACGTTCTACCCGGAGTCGATGAAGGGCGTGGCCGCGCTCTCGGACATGCAGAAGAGCCACGTCAACCTCGCCATCGTGGTCGACGAGCGCGGCGGCATGGCCGGCATCGTCACCATGGAGGACCTGCTCGAGGAGCTGGTGGGCGAGCTGTTCTCCGAGGACGACCGCGGCGGGCCGGCGCCCGTGCGCCTGCGTCCCGACGGCAGCGCCTGGGTGCTCGGCACCACGCCCATCCGCGAGGTCAACCGACAGCTCGACGTGGCGCTGCCCGAGGGAGAGCTGTGGGCCACCATCGCCGGCTACTGCATCGCGCTCGCTGGCCACATCCCGGCGCCCGGCGAGCGCGTGGTGGCCGAAGACGGCACCATCCTCGAGATCTTGGAGAGCACGCCGCGCCGCATCCGCACCATCCGCGTGCTCAAGCCCCGGGCGGCCGACGAGACCACGGCGCCCTGAGCGGGCGACCGGTCAGATGCCGCCCTTCTTTTGCGCCTCGTCGAGCGCCTCGGGGCTGCCGATGGCGCCGGCGGGCTCGGGCTCCTTGCCGCACAAGAACGGCGCGATGAACGAGCCCGGCAGGTCGGTGTAGATGCGCTTGCCCGTGCGCCCGTCGACGCGCGCGTTGCAGATGCCGACGGGCGGGTTCCACTCGGGCTCGGTCTTGCCGCGCAAGGACGGCTCCATGTAGCCGAGCCAGATAGGCAGCGAGGTCTTGCCGCCCTGCTCGCCCACCGAGAGCGGGTACTCGTAGGTGTCGTAGCCCACCCAGACGGTGGTCACGAGCGTGGACGTGTAACCGGCGAACCAGGTGTCGAAGCTGTCGTTGGTGGTGCCGGTCTTGCCCGCCACCGGGCGGTGCAGGCGCGAGGCGTTGGCCGCGGTGCCGCGCGTGGCCACCTGCGTGAGCAGCCAGTGCACGATGTACGTCTCCTCGGCGCTCATGGCGCGCAGCGGCCGCTCCTCGAGCAGGCGATAGGCGGAGTCGATGCGCTGCGCGTGGGTCTGCCACGGATCGTTCGGGCTCGCGTGCTGCTCGAGCACCCGGCCGTCGCGATCGATGATGCGCTTGATGTACACGGGCTCGGGGCGCAGACCCATGCGCGCGAACGTGGTGTAGACGCTGGTGAGCTCCCACGGCGTGACGCACGACGAGCCGAGCGCGGTGCCGAGCTCCTCCTTGAGCTGGGTCTTGATGCCCATGTGCTTGCCCCAGGCGACCACGTCCTTCACACCCACCGCGAGCATGGTGTGCAGCGCGGGCATGTTCATGGAGAACGAGATGGCCTCGCGCACCGTCACCTCGCCCTTGAACGCGCCCTCGAAGTTCTGCGGCTTCCAGCTCTTGCCGATGTCCTCGTCGCGCAGGGTGATGGGCGTGTCGAGCACCATGGTGGCGGGCGTGAAGCCCTCGCGCACCACCGCCGCCGAGTACACGATGGGCTTGAAGGCCGAGCCCGGCTGCCGGCAGCTCTGCTCGGCGCGGTTGAACTCGCTGTCCTCGTACGAGTAGCCGCCGATCATCGCCTCGACGTAGCCGGTGTGCGGGTTCATGGAGATGAGCGAGCCCTGCACGCGCGGCGCCTGATCGAGCGTGCACAGCGGGCGCTCGGCGGTGACCTCGCTCTCGTCGGGCAGCTTCTGCACGCTCTCGGCGGCGCCCATGGCGTGCTTGAGGAACTTCGCCTTGGAGAACCACGGCTGCACCAGCACCACGTCGCGCGCCTTCACCACCTCGCGCACGCTCTCGACCTTGTGGAACTCCCAGTTCTGCGACGGGTTGATCTTGCGCGCCCAGCGCATGCCGGCGAGCGGCAGGCGACCCTTGAGCTGCTTGCCGATCTGCACCTCGGCCCACTGGTGCTCGACGTCGACGGCGGTGACCACCGCCAACACGGGCGCGCCCTCGGCGGCGGCGCGGCCCTTGAGCATCTTGCTGTCGACGACGTCGAGCACCTTCTGCACCTGCGCGTCGTCCTTGAGCTGCGCCACGGGGCCCAGGTAGCCCTGGCGCTTGTCGGTGACGCGTACGCCGTCGATGAGCGCGCTCTCGGCGTAGCTCTCGCGCTCGAGGTCGAGGGTGGTCCACACCGTCAGCCCGCCCTCGAGCAGCTCCTTGTTGCCGTAGGTCTCCACGATGTGGCGGCGCACGTGCTCGGTGAAGTAGGGCGCCGTGTCCAAGAAGCTGTCGTCGCGCGCATGCACGGTCTTCTCGACGGACAGGGCCTGCGCGTCGGTGCGCTCGGCGGCGGTGATGTAGCCGTCTTTCTGCATGCGCTCGAGCACGTACTCTTGCCGCGCCCGCGCCGCCGACGGGTTGATGAAGGGCGAGAAGCGGCTCGGCGCCTGCGGCAGGCCCGCGAGCACGCTCATCTCGGCCAGCGTCAGCTCTTGCACGTCTTTCCTGAAGTAGTTCTCGGCAGCCGCCTGCACGCCGTAGGCGCCGTGGCCCAGGTACACCTGGTTGAGGTAGAGCCAGAGGATCTCTTCCTTGTTGAGGTTGCCCTCGAGGCGCGAGGCCAAGATGGCCTCACGCACCTTGCGCTTGATGCTGCGCTCGGTGCCAGCGCCGAAGCCCTCGGCCGAGATGAGCAGGCTCTTGGCCAGCTGCTGCGTGATGGTGGAGGCGCCGCGCAGCTTCTTGGTCTGGCCCGTGACCTTCTGCAGCACGGCGTTGGCCATGCCGAGGTAGTCGATGCCGTGGTGGTCGAAGAACTTCTTGTCCTCGGCGGCGATGAAGGCCTGGATCAGCCGCTTGGGGATGCGCTCGTAGGGCACCACGATGCGGCGCTCGACGTAGAACTCGCCGATGAGGCGGCCGTCCACGGAGAGCACCTTGGTAGCCAGCTTGGGGCGGTACTGGGAGACGTCGGAGAATTCCGGCAGATCGCGCGAGTAGGCCACGAACGCCACGGCTCCCACCGCGGCGCCGGCCAGCGCGCCCACGGCGCCGAGGAAGACGGCGAAGCGGGCGAGGCGCCAGAGCACGCCGGCCTTCTTGCGCTCGTTCTCCAGCCGCGGTGGGGGGGTGGTCATCGGCGGCAACGCTACCACTCGTCGTGATCGGGGCAAGCACGAGGCCCCGCTGGGCGAACAGGCCAGGCGCCCCCGGCATTCACGGCGGGACAGCGGTGGCCAAGGACCTGATCGAACGGCGCCGTTTTCGCTATGGTCGGGCCCAGTCACCCCCGCGACCCTGCCCATGGCGTTCGATCCATCCCGCGTTCCGGACGAGACTTGCGTCGAGGGCCACCTCGACGCCGACCCCGTCTACGAGGTGCTCTTGGCGCTGCATGCCGGGCGCACCACCGGGCGCCTGACGGTGGAGGATGGCACCGGCAAGAACCACCTCTACTTCATGCAGGGCCGCCCCGTGGGCGTCGCGCTCGCCGACTACGCGCACCCGCTCGGGCAGCTCCTGCTCGAGCTCGGCCGGGTCGACGGCAAGACCTTCGTGCGCGCGCAGCGGCGCATCGCCGAGTCGAATCGCCTCGCCGGCCAGGTGTTCAAGGAGCTCGGCGTCCTCGACGAGGAGGGCCTGCGCGAGGTCTTGACCACGCAGGCGCGCCGCAAGGCCGAGCACTTCTGTCGCCTGGGCAGCCGCGCCTTCACCTTCTGTCGTGGGCTCACGTTCTTGAGCGGCTTCACCTCGACACCCATGGACCTGTTCAGCGTGGTGTACCTGGCGGTGCGCGCGCAGCTCGGCACCGATGCGCGCGCCGCGTGGATCGAGCGCGCGCGCGGGCAGCAGGTGCGGATCACCAACGCGCCCGGCGACGAGCTGGGCCTGCCGGCGCCGCTCGCGGTGTTCGGCTTCGGCGCCGCCGAGGAGCGCTTCTTGCGCCGCATCGTCGGCGGTTGGGAGAAGGTGTCGGACCTGGTGGAGACCGGCACGCTGCCGCCCGACGAGGCGGCGCTGTTGCTGCGCTACCTCGAGGTGCTCGGCCGGCTCGAGCAGCGCAGCGCGCCGGCGCCGTCGGCCGTGCCCGCGCACGTCTCGGCGCTCCTGCGCGCGCCCGATCCGGCGAGCCTGGGTGCGCCCGACGGCGGCGACGACGTGTTCTCGTCGAACGATGCCCCCACGCCACCGCTGGCGTCGATCATGGTGGCGGAGGCTCCCGTGGCCGCGCCCGACAGCGTGTTCGCGGGGCCCGGCGATCGCACCGATCCCCGCATGCGCAGCATCCACGACCAGCGCACGGAGCCCGTGGGCGACGCCGAGCCCACGCCCGTCAACGCGCCGCGGCCCCGCTTCCGCAGCGTGCTGTTCCCCGAACAGAACGCGCCGCCCCCACCGGCGCCGGCGCGCGACGACCCCGCGCCCGTGGTGAAGAAGAAGAAGGTCAAGCGCACCGAGCCGCTGCCGTCGGACACCTCGGGCCTGCGGGTGAGCGAGACGCGCAAGGAGAAGACCAACGTCGGGCCCATGCCATCCATCGTGATCGAGGACGAGTGATCGCCAGGCGTCGATCGACGTGGCCGCGCGGCACATCCGGCCCGTGACCGCTCGGCAGGAATCTGCCACAGTCGGCGCGTGACCGAACGTCGCGACGCTGCCCGGCACCCCCGCGAGCTCGCCGTCGAGCTGCACGTGCGCAAGGGGCGCCGCCGCGTCCGCACCGCCGACGTCAGCCGCCACGGACTGTCGGTGGTGTGCGACGACCCGCCGCCGCTAGCGCACGCGCTCTTGCTCACCGTGCAGCTCGAGGGCGGCGCGTTCGACGCCATGGCCACGGTGGCGCGGCACGTCGACCGGCGCCACGATCGGCTCGCGGGCGCGGGACTGCGCTTCTTCTGCCTCGGCGCGGCAGCGCGCGCGCGCTGGGACGACTTCATCAGCGGCATCGAGCGCCCCACGCTGCGCGCGCGGCCGCGGCCCGACGTGGGCGGCGCGTGCTTCCTCATCCAGCCGCGCGACGCCGGCGCGCTGCTCGAGTTCTACGAGAAGATCGTGCTGGCGCGGTCGACGGTGTTCGTGACGCCGTCGCTGCGACAACTCGGCGCGCTCGTGCGCGTGGTGCTGGTGCACCCCGCCACCACCGACGAGTTCACCTTCGAGGGTGAGGTGGTGAGCTGGTCGCCCGACGATCCGCTGCGCATGGGCGTGCGCATGCGACCCGTCGATCGCGCCGCGCGCGCCGCGTTCCGCAGCTTCCTCGGGCCCACCACGGGCGGGGGCTCGCGCTCCCTGCCCGACGGCGCACCGCTGATCGCCGCCGCGCGCGACCGGGTCACCGAGTACGCCTTCGTCTCGCCCAAGCTGCGCCGCGCGACCGCCCCCGCAGAGCGGCTCGAGGTGGTGGAGGGCACGCTCATCGACCTGCCCGAGCTGCAGCTCGTCGACAAGAGCGAGCTGTTCGACTTCGACTGGCAGAACGACGACACCGCGCCCTGAGCTCCGTCAGCGCGAGGACGAGCGTCGCGCTCGGATGATCGACCGAGCCGACGATGCCCACGCGCCGCATGCGCGCTGCTACGCTGGAGCACCATGCGCGGCTCGCTCATCGTCACCTCGGTCCTCGTCCTCCTCGTCGCGGGGTGTCCACGCGCCACGGCCGTCGGTGAAGGCGAGGGCGAGGGCGAGGGTGAAGGAGAAGGTGAAGGCGAGGGTGAGGGAGAGGGTGAGGGTGAGGGTGAAGGCGAGGGCGAGGGCGAGGGCGAGGGCGAAGGAGAAGGTGAAGGTGAAGGTGAAGGTGAAGGTGAAGGAGAAGGTGAGGGCGAGGGCGACGGCACGGGTGACGTGGGCGCCGCGTGCGACGCCGACGACGACTGCTTGCTCGCGCTCGACTGCGCCTTCGACACCGCGACCGGCGCGCTCCTCACCACCTGCCAGGCGCCGTCGGGCTCGGGCCTGCCGCCGGGCTCGCCCTGCGACGACCCCGCCGACTGCGATCGCGGCTTGTGCATGACGTCGAGCGGCACGAGCCAGTGCAGCGCCCCCTGCGCCAACGACGGCGACTGCGTCGACACCCAGCGCTGCGCGAGCAGCAGCATCTCGTTCGACGGAGGCGGCGGCGTGGCCGACGTGTGCGTGCCCCGCAGCGATCTCGACGACGTGTCGTGCAACGACGACGGCGACTGCGCCGCGACCGGCCAGGTGTGCAACGAGCTCATCGACGACGGCGGCGAGCTCGTGCTGTTCTGCGGCTTCGCCGGCAGCGGCGCTGGAGTGCTGGGTGACGCGTGCGCCGGCCCCTACTTCGAGAACGACGACGACTGCGCCACCGGGCTCTGCGACGGCGAGGAGCACGGCATCTGCACCATCTCGTGCGAGACCGACGACGACTGTGGCGGCAACGGCTTCATCTGCACCGGCAGCGGTTACACCAACATCCCGGGCACCTTCTGTGCGCCGTCGTGCGCCCGCGAGGCCGACTGCCCAGACGCCACGCGCTCGTGTCAGCTGCGGCGCGACCTCGTCGCCGGCGCCATCGAGACCGCGTGCAACGAGCACCGCGGCGCCGAGCCCGCGGGCACCGAGGTGACCACCGCCGGCGACTGCCAGACCAACTTCGCCATCAGCGACGACGGTGTGCGCTACTGCACCGAGCTCTGCGCCACGGCCGGCGACTGCCCCGCGGCCGCCGGGCTGACGCGCTGCGCGACCGTGAACATGACGCGCCCCGACGGCGCCACCCAGGCGATCACGGCATGCGCCCGGCCCTGATCGCGGCACGGACGCGTCCGGGTCGCCGTCCCGGACACGGCCGTCCGCGGCGCCGGCACGGTCGGGCGCGGCGCTGCCGTGGGATCGCGGCTTGCACGCTGTCGCAGGCCTGCTGTGCGCCGGAGGGACCATGCTGCGGACCGAGGCTACGACGACGATGACCGGGGGACGCGCGCCAGAGACCACCGGGGTCCCGGCCGACGCCAACGGGGGCGCCTTCGACGTCGAAGACGTGGTCGCGCTGCGCGAGGAGTACGAGGAGCGGCTGCGCCGGCTGGTACGAGAGAAGGACGCCGCCCTCGACGTCGTGCGGCGCGACGCCGGTCAGCGCATGGCCGCGCTGCGCGCGGAGCAGGACGCGCGGCTCGCCGCCGAGGGCATGATGCGCCAGGAGCTCATCGAGGAGCTCACCATCGAGCTGGCCGCCGCGCGCGAGGAGGGGGAGCGCGTGGCGCGCGCGGCCGAGCGGCGCAGGGTCGAGGCCGAGCACCAGGCGCGCTGGGCGCTCGGCGAGCT
>CAZONM010000016.1:0-29101 GCA_964580865.1 uncultured Myxococcales bacterium
GCGCGCGCCCCGGCGCCGGCGACGAGGGCGGCAGCGCGCGCGTGTCGGTGGGCGCCACCTTCGCGCCGCGCCACAGCGAGAACGCGCCCTGCCGCTTATGCGCCACCTCGGGCACGGGCAGCGTCTCCGACACGTCGCGCGTGCGCAGCTCCACGATGCTGGCGCGGGCGCGCTCGGGCGCCACCACCGCGCGCGAGAGCGGGCGGAGCTGGTCGGCGGCGACGGCGAACGCTGCTTTGCCCTCGGGGAAGAAGTAGAGGTTCTGCTCGGGCCGGATCTGCAGGTGCTCGCGCAGGAGGTCGTAGTCGACGTGGGGCAAGAGCTCCATGCCTACGGGCAGGAAGATCTGCGGGTAGCTCTCGGTCATGGGCTGGCCGAAGGGGATGCCGTGCACGCCGCGCCGGTTGATGACGACGATGTAGTTGCCGGCGATGACCGCCTCGTACGAGCGCAGGATGGCCGCCGGCAGCAGGTACACGAGCTTGCGAAACCACGGCAGGCGCTCCACCTCGATGAGCAGCGCCGTGGTGGCGGCGGCGGCGCGCGGCAGGCGCGCGAGGCGCAGCTCGACGTCGAGCGCGTCGATGGTCTGCGCGGGCGCCACCTCGGGGGGCGCCAGCACGCCCTCGCGCCCACGCACGGTGACGTCGACCAGATCGCGCACGTCGACCGCCTCGTCACCCACGTGGAGCTGCTCGACCTTCTCGGGCGGGCCCCAGAACAGCACCGTGGTGTCGTCGGGGAACGCGCCGCCCACGCTCTCGAGGGCGATGGGGTGCCGAAAGCCCCACTCCACCATCAGGTGCGGCTGATAGGGCACGAATACGCGCATGCCCGGGGTCTGCGACACCAAGGTGGCGACGTGGCGCGGCATGCCCTCACACGTGACGAGCTGCACCTCGCGCTGCGCGCCGGAGAAGATGCTCCGTTTGGCGCTGGCGGCCGACGTCACGGTGGCCGAGAGCTGGCGCGCCCACAGGTAGCGGCAGAGGGGCTTCGCTAGGCCTTGCTCGCACCGCACCACCAGGCGCGCATGGGCCTCCTTCTCCTTCTCCGCCGACGACAGCGGTCGCGGCGACAGGCCGAGCACCAGATCGACGAGGCGGATGGCCCGCCCGAAGCGGCGCCGATCGGCGCCAGCCTCGCCGTAGAGCGTGAGATCGCCGGGGTCGGGCACCAGCTCGTCGGCGCCGCCGAGGTCGTAGCCCAGGGGCGAACGTCGGTCTCGGTAGGGAACGTAGTGCGCGTCAGTGCCGGTGAACGGCCGGCCCTTGTGCATGCGCCCGGCCTGCGCGGCGCGGTCCGCCGCGTAGCTGCCCGCCACCTCGAAGGTCACGCACAGCTCGCGCCCGCCGCGCTCCGAGATGGCCTCCTTGATCTCGAGGGTGCTCAAGATCTCGTCGAGCGACACCTCGCGCGAGTACGAGCGGAAGAAGCCCACGGCGCGCGCCACGTCGGGAAAGAACAGCGCGAGCCGGCGCCCCATGACGACACCGCGCTCGTCCGCCGCGAGACCGGGGCAGTGGGTACGGGCCTGGCCGAGGCTGATCGGCTCGAGCATCACCCGACCGTAGCAGGACCCGCCCCGCTGTTGGGCAGCCGTCGGCGCGCGGCGGCCGAACGCGTCAGAACGCGCATCCGATCGCGCGCGCTCGCGCGCGTCGAAAAAAAGTGATCAACCGCCGTTCAACCGTTTGACAGCACCGCGCCCGCGCTCGTACCGTTTGGTCTCGACGAGCGGGGAAGCGAACGACGTGAAACGCAAAGTCGACGTCACCCTGCTCGGGCACCGCTTCACGGTGAAGACGGATCGGGACGAGGCGTTCGTTCGTGGCTTGGCGGCCCACGTGGGCCGACGGGTCGACGAGGTGCGCCGCACCATGAAGAGCTCGGCGCCCGAGGCGGTGGCGCTGTTGGCGGGCCTGCTCATCGCCGAGGAGCTCTTCGACGAGCGCGAGCGCGCCGTTGGTCACCGCGCGGACGTACGCCGCGCCACCGAGGCCATGATCGAGAAGCTCACGGCGGCCTTGGGCGACGGCGCGCTCGAGCGACTCATCGATCCGCGCGTCGAGCAGCGCATCGAGCTGCGCGACGGCGACGGCGACGACGAGGTCGCGGTCGTCGCGGCGCCACTGTCGCGCCAACTCTGAGGGCGGGAACGCACGTGGCGCGGCGCGCCGGCTGCGGCAGCGCCGCTCGCAGCCGGTACGGGCCCGCCGGGTCAGCGGAAGTCGTCGATGACCTCGCCGCTCGGCCAGAGCCAGAGGCCCTCGGCGCCGAGGTCGCTGCTGCCGATCCAATAGTCGTCGAGCGCCGGCGCCAGTGCGTCGACCATGGCGAGCACCGCGGCCTCGGCGGCCGCCGAGTCGAGCGTCGCGAGCGCGCCCCCAAGGCTGCGGCAGGCCAGGTCCGCCTGGGCGTAGGACGATTGAGGCAGACAGAGCCCGCGCCGCCGACCGTCGGTGTTCGTGGTGACGGTGCACCACGCGGTCGTGGACGCGCCCGCGGGGAGGTCGCAGACGAATTCCTTGGCGTTCTCGCACGGCGCGTCGTTCCACGCGTGCACCTCAACGCCGCCACCGGTCAGCCGCTGATACTCGAGGCAATGCTCAGCGCCACCGCTGTTGTCGGGCTGGTTCGAGCCCCAGTGTGAGTAGGGCGCTGGCACCTTGGTGCCGTCTGCCCAGCGCCAGTCGCCCTCGGCCGCGAGATCCGTGCCTCCCGTCCAGCACGCGTTGCCGCCAAACCGCTGACGGGCGGTGTCATACAGCTCGGCGTCGTCGCTGCTGTCGACGATGCGCACCAGGGCGCCGCCGACGCTGGCGCAGACGGTGGCGGCGTTCGCGGTCCCCTGCTGGGATGCGCAGAAAGCGCGCGCCCCCGCGGTCATCACCACGAGCGCGCAGCCGAACGGCGCCTCGTCGCTGTCGCACACGAAGGGGAGCTCCTGCGTGCACTGCTCGTCGAACCACTGCGTCGTCGACACCCACGCCGTGTTGTTGCGCAGCCGCAGGGCGAGGCAGTGCTCGGTGCCGCTGCCGTTGTCGGGCTCGTTCTTGCCCCAATGCGAATACCCGGGCTCGCCCTCGCCTTCACCTTCACCTTCACCTTCACCCTCGCCCTCACCCTCACCTTCACCTTCACCTTCACCCTCGCCCTCACCCTCACCTTCACCTTCACCCTCGCCCTCTCCTTCGCCTTCGCCTTCACCCTCTCCCTCTCCCTCTCCCTCTCCCTCGCCCTCTCCCTCTCCTTCGCCCTCGCCTTCTCCTTCGCCCTCGCCTTCGCCTTCGCCTTCACCCTCTCCCTCTCCCTCTCCCTCTCCCTCTCCCTCTCCCTCTCCTTCGCCCTCGCCTGCCGGTCGCTCGACGCAGGCCCCGAGGCGGCACACCTGCGGAGCGCACGTGGTGTCGTCGTTGCACGCGCGGCCTGGCCGTGCGGGACAGGCGCCGGCCGCGAGGACCACCATGCCCAGCGCAAGGAGCGCTCCCAGCCGAAGCACACGCTCAGCGTAGCTGCTTTCGTCGCGCTACGGCCAGCCGAGCACGCCGACGACGAGCGCGACCATCATGCCCACGCCGATGCCGGCGCGCAGCCAGCGCAGCGCGGCGCGACGGGCCGCAGGGCTCGGCGGCGGACGCAGGGCCAAGATCGCCGCCACGATCTGCAACAGCGCCACGACGCCGATGGCGACGTCCACCGGGCCCTTGACGCCGCCGACGTCGACGATCGCGCCCACGAGCACGAGCGCGTTGAGGACCACGTGCGGCACCGCCGTGCGCCCGACGCGCAGGCACGCGAGCCCGACCAGGTTGGCGGCCGCGATAGCGGGGAAGAACCAGAGGTCGGCGTCGTGCAGGGCTTGGGGCAGCACGAAGCCGGTGATGAGGCCGTGCGCGCCGATATCGGCGACGGCGAGCACCGTGGCGAGGAACATCATGGGATCGCGCCCGCGCAAGCGCCGCCCGAGGCGCGACAAGAGGAGCAGGGCGCCGCCGGCGGTCAGCGCGAGCGCCGCGCCCTCGAGGACGCGCGCGCCGCTGAGCGTCACGGTCAGCCCCGAGACGAACGAGGCCCAGAGCGCGGCGCGCACGGCCACCTGCGCCACGCGCGCGCGCAAGGGGATGAGGGCGCACGAGGCCGCCACCGCGCCGCCGATGGCCGCGAGCAGCGGGTTCCACCCGAGGGAGAGCACGCCGAGCCAGGCGAGGCCCGTGAGCGCGGTGAGCCCCATGGCGACGATGCGCCAGGGCAGCACGCGCGCGCGCACCCGGGCGCGTAGGCGAGGCCGTGGACCGGTGACGGGGAGGGTCGGAGCGTCGGCCATGACCTTGGACAACGGTTGGCCGACGCCGGCGATTCACCGGGCGCCGGGATCCGCTATCGACGCCGGTGGCGCCCCAGCGCCAGCAGGAGCGCGGCGAACGGCAGCGCTCCTGCTGCGCCGCCCTGGGCGCAGTCGAGACGGAACATGCCGTCATCGTCGACATCGTCGTCGTCGTCGGGCTCGCCCTCACCCTCGGCGGCAGCGTCGCTCTCGGCCCGCACCACGCCGCCTGATTCGGTGAAGCCCTCGGGCGCACACACGCGCGCCTCCGATCCGGCCTCGTCGCCGCAGTCGACGGTGCCGTCCTCCTCGAGCGCGCACGGCACCGCGCCGAGCTCGTCGACGCACACGAGGCCCTCCGGGCAGTCGTCGTCGCTCGCGCACTCGACGCGCTCGAGCACGCAGGTGAGCTCTCCCGAGGCCTCGCATGTGCAGTCCTCCGGTGCCGAGGGGTCGCTCGACACCGCGCACGTGCACAGCTCCACGGCCTCGCAGGTGAAGCCGGGCCCGCAGTCGGCGTCGATGGCGCAGCCGTCGAGCCAGCGTGGTCCGCAGAACGACACGGTCTCCGACGTGCACTCGGGCTCCTCCGGCGGCGGGCAGTCGCAGGGCACGTCGTTGTCGGGGTTGCCGTCGCCGTCGTCGGGGCAGGCGCAGCCGCTGCCCACGCAGCTCTCCCAGGTCTGCGTGACGCAGACGTCGCCGCCCGTGCAGTCGGCGTCGGCCGTGCAGCCGGCGGGCGGGTCGCCGGCGCCGACCACGCACTTGCCGACGCCGTCGCACACGGTGGGATCGCACAGCGGATCGTCGACCGGACAGCCGGCGCAGGCGGTCTCTTGGACCACGCAGCTCTCGCCCGCGTCGCACTCGAGGTCGCTCGCACAGAGCGTCAGGCACTTGTAGGCGCAGTCCTCGTTGTCCTGGCAGCGCACGCAGGTGTCGCCGTCGTCGCAGGTGATGGTGCACTGCTCGATGGGTGGCACTGGCTGCGCGCGGGCGGCCATGGCGCCGAGGACGAGGGCGAACGGCGTGAGGGTGAGGGCGAGGGTGCGCATGAGACCTCCGGCCAGCCAGGGTGCGCAACAAGTGTGCCGTGTACGCGCCGCGTCCGCACGCGGCCGCGCGATCCGCCCGTCGCGGGAATCCGCGAGGTTGCGGGCGGGGCGACGCACCGGCGGCGAGTGGGGCGCGCGGCGGGCCGGCGTGCCCACGCGCTCATCGCGCGGCGATGGTCGCTCGGGTGACGAAGGGCTTCACCCCGAGGGCTTGGTAGATCTCGTCGGGGAAGTACATGACGCCGCCCTTCATCACGAGCTTGCCGCGCCGTAGCGCGGTGATGTCGGTGGTGGGATCGCCGTCGACGACATAGAGGTCCGCGAGCTTGCCGGGCTCGAGCGTGCCGAGCTGCTGATCCCAGCCGAGCAGGCGCGCGCCGCCGATGGTCGCGGCCGACAACGCGGCCGGCGCGGGGATGCCCGCCTTCACCCAAGCTTCGAGCTCGCTGTGGAGGATGAAGCCCGCCAGGTCGTCGGTGCCGGGCACCAGCGGGATGCCGGCGGCGTACAGCATGCGCAGGGTCTCCTCGATCTTGGCCCAGCTCTTGTCATAGGTGGCGTACTGCTCGGGCTTCACGTCGAGGACGGCGGTCTTGCGGCTGCGCTGCAGCGACACGGGCGCGTGCGAGAGCCACCCCGCGTCGGCGGGCGCCACCTGGCCGGGCCGCGACAAGAGCAGGCCGGAGAACGCGGTCATCGTCGGATCCACCGTGACCTTGCGCTCCTTCAGGAGGCGCACGAGCGCCTGCACATCGGCGCGCTGCAGATCGAGGCCCGCGGTGCGCTCGCCGAGCGCGGTGAAGCGAAAGGGCGTGCGCGTGTCGTCCTTCTTCACGTCGATGAGGAAGCTCAGCAGGATCATGTTGATGTGGTGGATCTCGTCGTAGCCGTCGCGCACGGCCTGCTCGACGGACATGAACGCCGGCACGTGCCCCGAGACGCGCAGGCCGAGGCGGTGGGCCTCGGCGGCGATGGGCTTCACGAAGGCCGGGTTCATCGAGTTGTAGATCTTGATGCCCGAGAAGCCGTGGTCGGCGTACCAGCGGACCTTGTCCGTCGCGTCCTCCAGCGTCGCAACAGTGAAGCCGCCGCTGGCCGAGAACGGCGACTTGCCCTCGAGGAAGCCGCTGCGCTTGGCGCGCGGGCCGATGACGGCGCCTCGGTCGACGCTGTCGGTGAGCGCGAGCACCGTGTCGTTGTCGTTGCCCGGATCGCGCGCGAAGGTGACGCCGGCCGCGATGTGCTGGGCCCCGCCCCAATCCCACAGGTGGGCGTGCGCGTCGAACAGGCCGGGCAGCACCGTGCCGCCGCCGCAGTCCACCACCAGCGCGTCCTTGGGTGCGGCGTCGTTGCGCACCCCCACGATGCGGTCGCGGAACACCACCACGCTCTGCGGTGGCGACGAGCGCTGCGCGATGGGGTCGAAGACCCTGACATTGGTGAGCCACACCGGCCGATCCACCTTGTGCGCGACCTTCGCGGTGAACGCCTCGAGGAGGCCCCCCGACAGCTCGCCGGCGATCTTCGTGAGCTGTGGGAAGTCCGCTTCGTGCCTGGCGTCGATGAGCACCCAGCCGGGCATGAGGGTGCCCACGAACCGATCGCCGCTCATGAGCACGATGCTCGGATCGAGGCCCAGGCCCCACAGCGCCCACGCCGTGACCTTCTCCTTGGGCGCGCCGATCTCGACGTCGCGGATCTTCTCGAGCCGCAGCGTTCCGCCCGGCAGGGCGTCGCGCGTGTGGCCTTTCGCGCGCAAGAGCGCTCGCGTCACCATGCCGAGGGTCCATGGCGTGCCGTTGTTCGCGAGGTACAGCGCGCCGTCCTTGCCGACCGCCACCTCACCGTGATCGTCGAGCGAGGTCCAGCGCGCCGTGGCGCCCTCCACGACGAAGGCCTCCCTGACGGGAGCACCGAACCAACCCTTGCCCTCGATCTCCCAGCGACGGGGCAGGCCGCGCCCGTCGAGCTCGATGCGCTCCTTGATCTTCGAGCCGCGGCCATTGTCGTCGACGCGCCAGTCGTTCTCGACGGTGTCGCCGCTGGCGGCGGGCGTCCGACGCGACGTGAGGGTGCCGATCTTGCCGGTAGCGCTGAGGAGCGACCAGCGCTCCTCGGCATGCGCGATCGAGGCGAACAGCAAGGCGGACGCGAGCACCAGCAGCGATTTCGTCATGACGCGTTCGTACATCGCGCGACCGTCGCGCGGTATCACCGAGTTAGGCACGGACGGTCGGATCAGCGCCGTCGTCGCGGCCGCTCCAGCCCGAAGCGGTCCATCTTTGCCGTGAGCGTGTGGCGCGCGACGCCGAGCCGTCGCGCCGCTCGCTCGATGTTGGCGTCCTCGGCGGCGAGCGCGTCGCGCACCTGCGCCTCGGTCAGCCGGTACGGGTTGCACGAGGCGGGCGCCACGGCGTCGACCATGCTCGCGGGTCTGCGCGTGTTGTGGCTGGTGGGCTGGTCGTCCCAGTCGTTGGCGCCCGCGTCGCCGTACATGGCGTCCTCGAGGGCCAGGCGCTCGCGCACGTGTGCCGCCGTGACCACGACGTGGACGGCGCCGCCGGCCCGCTCGCGCGCGGCGTGGCTGCACGCCTCGACCACGCCGCGCAGCTGCCGCAGCTCGCCCGGCCAGCGCGCGTCTTGCAGGAGCGCGACTGCGTCGGGGGCGAAGCGCACGCGCTGCGGCTGCCCGCCCGCCGCCTCGTCGAGAAACTTGCGCGCGAGGCCCGGGATGTCGACGCGCCGCTCCACCAGCGACGGCACGCGGATGATGTCGCCGGCGCCGAGGCGGAACTGCAGGTCGGTGCGGAGCGCGCTCGCGGCCAGGCGCGTCTTGGCCGCGGCGATCACGCGCAGCTCGGGCGGCGGCGGTTGCTCGTTCGGCGCGGCCCCGAGCGGCAAGAGCGCGCCGCGGCCCTCGATGACATCGAGCAGGAAGCCCTGCGCGGCGGGGTTCAGGCTCTCGACCTCGTCGAGGAAGAGGGTGCCACCCTCGGCGGCGAACACGAGCCCCTGCAGCGCCGCGAGCGCGCCGGTGTACGAGCCCTTGGTGTGGCCGAACAGCGTCGAGCGCAGCTGCGTGGGGTCCGCGGGCAGCCCCGCGCAGTTGACGGCGACGAACCGCCCGGTGGCCCCCGACGCGGCGTGGACGAGCTCGGCGGCGCGCGTCTTGCCCGCGCCCGACGGGCCGATGAGCAACACGATGCGCCGGTGGTGCGCCGCGCTCTCGAGGGCGCGCGCCAGCGCCTGCGCCGCCTGCGAGCGGGCGCCGTCGTCGCCGCCGCTGGCGGGGAGCTCCTGGAGCGTCGCGGGCCCGAGCACCTCGATCCACGCGCGTCGGGTGCCCACGAGGATGGCGTCGCCGGGGGCCAGCGGGTGACGCGCGCCGTCGAGGCGCGTGGCGTCGAGGAGGCTGTCGTCGGCCAGCGAGCGGCGCAGGTCGTCGGCGCGCCCGACGAGGGTACCGTTGGTGCTGTTGGCGTCGGACACCGCCCAGCCGTGGTGAAACAGGAGCGTGCCGTGCATGCGCGAGGCGCGCTCGCTGTCGACGAGCACATCGGCGCTCGTGGTGCGCCCGAACGTGTAGGCGCGCCAGGGGCTCAGCTCGTGGTCCTCGGTGCCGCCGTGCTCGTGGTGCACGCGCACGCGCAGGGCGGTGCGCGCGGTGGGCTCGGGCGGCGCCGCGCTCCGGGGCACCAGGCGCGGGACCTCGCCACGGTAGGCGGCCGTGCTCTCCTCGCCTCGCTCGCTCGATCGCTTGCGCTTCGCCGGCTTCCTCGCCACGCACGCCTCCGGTGCCTCGGCCGCGCTCCCCGCGGCGATGATATCGGGCGCCGCCGGCCCTCGGTGGGAGATCCGGCGCGCGCCGTCGCGGTTTGCGCCGCGGGATCAGCCCTTGACGCGAAGCGTGAACGGGAAGCCGGCCAAGAGCAGCGTCGCGTGCCTCGAGCACACCGCCGCGCGCCGCCCGCGGGTCAGGCGAACGCCCGCGCCGTCGTCGGTGACGGCGGTGCCGTTGCTGGACCCCACGTCGGCCACCAGCAGCCGGTCGCCGCGCGCCTGCACCCAGGCGTGCACGCGGGAGATGCGCAGGTCGACGTCGCCGGCGACGCACCGCTCGGCGCGGCCGAGGAGCACGCCCGCCACGAGCTCGCGCTCGGTGACGTGCACCGGGCACCCGTGGCTCGGCGCCGCGCCGCCGTCGAGGCCGATGTGCGTGACGAGGTCGCGCGACGCGAGTCTGTGCCCGGGCGCGGCCTCGCAGATCGAGCGCTCGAAGTGGCCGAGCCACTCGAGCGGTCCGATCACCGGAATGCGCAGCTCGGGCGCTGCGCGCGCGCGCTCGATCCCATCGCGCACGAGCTCGCCGGGCGCGAGCGGCAGCGCGAGCACGTCGGCGGTGCCCGCGCCGAAGCGCGCCACGCCGCGCGCGATGACGTGGCGCACGTCGTCGCCGCCGTCGTAGCGCAGGCCCTCGGTGGTGCGCAGGTCAATGACCTCGACGTCGTCGGGCCGCCGCAGGGGATCGAGCACCAGCAACGCGTGGCGCAGCGAGGCGCCGAGCACGCCGCTCACGTCGCACTCGTGGTGCGCGCCGAGCGACAGCGCGATGGGCCCGCCGTCTGGTGGTGCGATGCGCAGCCAGCACCCCACGCGTTCGCGCCGGTGCTCGTCGCGCCAGCGCGCGACCACCACGAGCGCCGCCTGCGCTGGGGCCGCGCGGCGCTCGGCGGCGATGCCGGCCGTGACGTCGTCGAGGCGGCCGAGCACGGGGTTCAGGCTGGTGCGGGCGCGGGGTGGCGCCAGGCACGTCATGGTGAGCGGCATGTGACCTCCTGACGAGGGGCCGATGCGCGCACCGTGCCAGCGCGTGGGGCTCGCGCCGCCGCGTGGCGACGCGCACGCGGCGGCGGTGGCGCCGTCGCGGCCGCCGCATCTCGGCAACCTTGCCTGGCAGCCTCGTTAGATGTCCCGGCGGCGCCCCGACGGTGCGTTGCGCGCGGCCACGCCTTGCCCGGCCTCGGCCACGGGCACGAACTGCCCCGTCCCGTCGGAGAACGCGTGCACGGCCCCGGTCTCGATGTCGTAGACCCACGCGTGCAAGGTCAGCTCACGGGCGGCGAGCTTCGCCATCACCGACGGGTGCGTGCGCAGGTTCTCGATCTGGCACAGCACGTTCTCCTCGACGCACAGGTCCTCGAGCGCGTCGGCGTCGAGGTCGGGGTAGTGCCGCGCGAGCACGCGCCGCGTCCCCTCGGCGTAGGTGAGCCAGCTGCGCATGGCCGGCAGCTTGGCCACCTTGTCCGGGTGCAGGATGGCCGACATGGCGCCGCAGTGGGTGTGGCCGCACACGATGACGTCGCTCACCTCGAGGCACTCGAGCGCGTACTCGATGGTGGCGGCGACGCCGTTCTCCTGGCCCCAGGGCGGCACCAGGTTGCCGGCGTTGCGCACGATGAACAGCTCGCCGGGGTTGGTCTGCGTGATCAGGTTCGGCGCCACGCGCGAGTCGGAGCAGGTGATGAAGAGCGCGTCGGGCGCCTGGCCGTCGACCAGGCGCTTGAAGAGGTCCTGCTGCGGGCCGAACACGCCGGCCTGGAAGCGGTGGATGCCGTCGATGAGCTGGCGCATGGCGCACGCTACCGCGAACGGGACCTCGAGGGTGCAAGAGCACGCCCGAGCGCGCCGGCCAGCCGGTTGACCGCGCTCAACCCCGATGGGAATCCCGCCGCCGTGGAGTCCGCGCACGACCGCTGGCAGCGCCTTCGCCGCGCCATCGACGGCGAGCCGCTGCCGTGCGCGCTCGTCGATCTCGACGCGCTCGAGGCAAACGCGCGCACGCTCGACGCCATGGCGCGCGATCACGGCAAGACGCTGCGCTTGGCCAGCAAGTCGGTGCGCTGCCCGCGCCTCATTCGCCTGATCCTCGAGGGCGGGCAGGGGACGGTGCGCGGGCTCATGACCTACAGCGCGACCGAGACCGCGTTCCTCGCCGGCGAGGGTCACGACGACCTGCTCCTCGCCTACCCCACGGCGCAGCGCCCCGACGCAGAGCTGCTCGCCGGCCTGTGCGCACAGGGCAAGACCGTGGCCGTGGTATGCGACGACGACGCGCAATTGGCGGTGCTCGACGCCGCGGCCGCACGCGCCGCCACGAGCGTGCGCGTGTGCATCGAGCTCGACGTCAGCTACCGGCCCGCGCGCGGCGTGCACCTGGGCGGGCGGCGCAGCCCGCTGCACACGCCCGCCGCCGTGGCGGCCTTCGCCGCGCGCGTGCGCGCCCACCAGCACCTGCGCGTCGACGGCATCATGGCGTACGAGGGGCACATCGCGGGCTCCACCGACAAGAACCCGTTCACGCCCGTGATGAACGTGCCCAAGCGCCTGGTGAAGCTCCTGTCGAAGGACCGCGTGGCGAGCGCGCGCGCCGACACCGCGCGCGCCTTGCGCGCCGCCGGCCACGAGGTGCGTGTGGTGAACGGCGGCGGCACCGGCAGCCTGCGCTGGGCCAGCGGCGAAGGCGCGCTCACCGAGGTGACCGCGGGCTCGGGCTACGTCGACAGCCAGCTCTTCTCCTACTACCGCGACCTGCACCTCGAGCCCGCGGCGTACTTCGCGCTGCAGGTCGTGCGAAAGCCGGCGCCGGGCATGGTCACCTGCCACGGCGGCGGCTACGTCGCGTCGGGCGAGGCGGGCGTCGATCGCTTGCCCGTGCCCGCGCTGCCCCCGGGCGGCGCGCTCATCGGCTTCGAGGGCGCGGGCGAGGTGCAGACGCCCGTGACCTTGGGCCCCGGTGTCGACGTCGCGCTCGGTGAGCCCTACTTCTTCCGCCACGCAAAGGCCGGCGAGCTGGCCGAGCACTTCAACGAGTACCTGCTCGTGCGCGGCGACCGCGTCGTCGAGCGCGCGCCCACCTATCGCGGCCTCGGCCACTGCTTCCTCGGATGACTGCTTGGATGACTGCTCGGATGAATGCTCGGGTGACCATGAAGCTCAGCTACCACGACAACGCGCGCGACCCCGGCGCCTGGGCCAAGGAGCTCGGCATCTCGCGCGAGGCCGTCGACATCTACCTCGCCAGCGACGTGCTCGATCTGCACATCGAGACGTACATCTGGCATCGCGTGTTCGGCTACGACATGCACAAGCGCCACGGGCGCGAGCCCTTCGGCGCGCGCGGCCTCGGTCAGGTCGACATGGCGCGCGCGCGCGAGGCGTGCATCACCGGCGGCACCTGGTCGATCTCCACATGGCCCCTGCGCAGCGCCGTCGATCGCGCGCGCGTGTTCGCGGAGAACCAAGCGGAGCTCAAGCGCATCCTCGCTAGCGCCGACGAGGACTACGCGGTCTGCCGGAACCTCGCCGAGTACCGGGCGGCGCGCCGCGCGGGCAAGCACGGCGCGTTCCTGGGCATCCAGGGCGGCAACGCGCTCGATCGCGACCTCGACGCCCTCGACCTTATCGAGGACGACCTCATCATCCGCGTCACGCTCGTGCACCTGTACAACTCGCGCCTGGGCACCACCAGCGCGCCAGCGATCCGGAAGGGCGAGGGGCTGACGGCATTCGGCAAAGACTACGTGCGGCGCCTCAACGACAAGCGCATCCTCGTGGACCTGGCGCACATCTCGCGCGACGGCTTCATGAGCGCGGTCGAGGTGCACGACCGGACGCAGCCGCTCATCGTCACGCACACGGGTATCGACGCCGTGTACCCGCACTGGCGCAACATCACCGACGAACAGATCCGCGCCGTCGTCGACACCGGCGGCACCATCGGCATCATCTATCAGATGGCCTTCTTGGGCGGGAAGCCGGCCAAGGTCATCGTCGACCACATGGCCCACGTCGTCGACACGTTCGGCGACGACTACGTGTCGCTCGGGAGCGACTGGGACGGCCTGATCTTCCCGCCGCGCGACATGCCCACCTGCCTCGAGCTGCCGCGCCTGGTGCAGATCATGCTCGATCGGGGCTGGCGGGCCGAGCGCATCCAGAAGATCCTCGGCGGCAACTTCCTGCGCGTGGTGGGCCACCTGCGCGGCGACAACGGAGCGAGCGCATGACCACGAGCCCCATGAAGAGCGCGACCGAGATCGGTGGCGTGTCACCGGTGGACCTGCACGAGCTACCGGTGGTCACCACCACGCCGCTCGCCGACGTCGCCGGCGTGGTGGCGCGCGCGCGCGCCGCGCAGCCCGCGTGGGAGGCGCTCGGCTTCGAGGGGCGCGCCGCGCTCATGAAGAAGGCGGGCCGCGTGCTCCTCGAGCGCCGCGAACAATTCGGCGCGCTCATCCGCGACGAGGCCGGCAAGCAGCCGGCGCATGCGCAGATGCACGAGGCCATCGGGCCGCTCGAGTACGTGTCCGGCTGGATCAAGGTGGCGCGCCCGCACCTGAAGCCGAAGAGGCTCCCCATCAACCCGCTGGCCATGCCGGGCAAGAGCGCCACCACCGAGCTGATCGCCCGCGGCGTCGTCGGCATCATCGCGCCGTGGAATTACCCGCTCGGCGTGTACTTCAAGCCCAGCCTGCCGGCGCTCCTCTCGGGCAACGCCGTGGTGCTCAAGCCCTCCGAGTACTCGCCGCGCACGGGCGCGTTGTTCGCGCAGGTCCTGGGCGAGGTGCTGCCGAAGGACGTGGTGCAGGTGGTGCAGGGCGGTCGCGACGTGGGCGCCGAGCTGATCCGCGCCGGCATCGACGCGCTCTCGTTCACGGGCTCGCCGGTGGGCGGGCGCGCGGTGCTCAAGGCGTGCGCCGAGCAGATGATCCCGTGCAGCGTCGAGCTCGGCGGCAAGGACCCGGCCATCGTGCTCGCCGACTGCGACTTCGAGCGCACCGTGCTCGGCGTGCTCAACTGGGGCCTGCACAACAGCGGGCAAGACTGCGGCTCCATCGAGCGCGTCTACGTCGTCGACGAGATCGCCGATCGCTTCGTGGAGGCGCTCGGGCGCGCGGCCGCGCGCATCAAGGTGCCCGAGAAGCCGGGCGAGGCCGAGGGCGCGTCCATCGGGCCCCTCGCCAACCCCATGCAGCTCGCCATCGTCGAGGAGCACGTGGCCGACGCCGTGGCCAAGGGCGCCAAGGTGGTGGCCGGCGGCAAGAAGACGGGCATCGGCTGCTGGTACGAGGCCACGGTCCTCGACCGCTGCACGCACCAGATGCGCGTGGTGGCCGACGAGACCTTCGGGCCCGTGATCGCCGTGGTGCGCGTCAAGGACGTCGACGAGGCCATCCTGCTCGCCAACGACTCGCGCTACGGCCTGAACGCGTCGATCTGGACGCGCGACCTCGCGCGCGGCGAAGAGCTCGCGCGCCGTTTGCAGGCGGGCACCATCTTCATCAACAACCATGCGCTCACCGGCGCCATGCCGTTCGCGCCGTGGACGGGCGTGAAAGACACGGGTTACGGCGTGGCCAACAGCGAGCATGCGCTGCACACGTTCACCCGTCCGCGCACCATCTTCGTCGACCGCGGGCACGCGCCCGATCCGTGGTGGCTGTCGGCCGACCCGCTGCTCAAGGACCTGGCCGAGCGGCTCGCCAAGGCGCAGCTCGGCCAACTGGCGGCCGCGCTCAAGGTCCCGTCGATCATGCGCGCGCGCAAGAAGAAGCTGCTCGACCTCGTGCGCTGATCGGCGCGGGCGCGCGCCTCGGTAGTACACTGCCGCCATGCGCGCCCACCTCTTTCTTCAGGCCTGCCTGCTCTGCGTCATCCCGTTGCTGCCGGCGTGCGCGTGCGGCCAGGTCGGCTCCGAGGAAGAGGCGCGCGTCGCCTACCTCGGCGTCGACGACGTCGTCACCAAGGCGCTGGCGCTGGGCTTTGCGGGGTTCAACGCGGCCTCTTCGGCCAACATCCCGGCGCAGTCCGACAGCGGTGCGGAGAGCGGCACCATCGACGTCACCGGCCAGGTCGACCAGGGCGCCAGCGCCAACAAGGGCATGCGCCTGACCGTGGCGCTCACCGACTACTCCGACGGCACCGTCGACGATCCCGAGACCGACGACGAGGAGGAGATCGCCGTGGTCTACGCCACAGCGGACGGCGCGCCCCTGTCGCTCGAGCTGCAGCTGCGCGCCATCCCCGACGGGACGCTCCAAGGCACCCTCGCCGGCACCGTGACCATGAGCGGCGACCTCGAGGGCGACCTGGAGCTGTCCATCACCTTCGCCGGCGCCATCCAGAGCGACGGCGCCGGCGGCACGGCACGCGTCGTCGGCACCACCGACGTCACGGGCACCGCCGTCAGCGCCAACGGCACCTACGACATCGACACCACGCTGTAGCGTGTGCCGTCGATCCCTCAGCTCGCGCCTACTTCGCCGGCGCGGGCGGTGGCGGCAAGAGCACCGCGTCGATGACGTGGATCATGCCGTTGGTCGTGGGGATCGACGCGATCACGTTGGCGCCGTTGATGGTGACCTTGCCGTCCTTGGCGACCTTGATGGTGGTCTTGCCGCCGTTCGCCATGCCGAGCAGCTCGCCGTCCTTGAGCCACTTGAGCGGCAGCGCCGACGTGGTCACGTGGTACTGCAGGATCTTCGCGAGGTCGTCCTTCTTCTCGGGCTTGAGCAAGCCCTCGACCGTGCCCTTGGGGAGCTTGTCGAACGCCGCGTTGGTGGGCGCGAACACGGTGAAGGGACCGGGGTTCTTCAGCGACACCACCAGGTCGGCGGCCTTCACGGCGGTCACGAGGGTGGTGTGATCCGGCGAGCCGGCGGCCGTGTCGACGATGTCCTTGGCGGAGGCGGTCTGGCCCTGCGCGAACGCGGCGGGGGCGCCCAGCACCAGCAGCGCGGCGACGACGAGGGGGCGACCAGTGGCAAACCGAGCAACGAACGAGGTCATGGCGATCTCCTTGGGTACTTGCGGCGGACCACCCGCGGGCGTCTGCACGTCGCGTGCGCGCCGCGATCGCGTCGTGACGAGGAGGGGACGGCCGGCGCGACGCCGGTCGGCGCCAAATGCCCCACACGCTGCGTTGTGCGACACACGGCCGCAGCCCTTCTTGATGCCGGTCACTTCCCGACTGCGACCCGTCGACCGGAGAGGCGCGAGAAGATTGGCGTGTCCTACATCGGACCCAACCCCCCGACATCACATGGCCTCTTTCCCCCTGCACCAACGCGATTGGGGGATCTAAAGGGTCGCGTCGCGAGGTCCTCGAATGTCGTTGTCCGCCCTTCGCCTGTCGTTCGTCATGCTGACGCTCGCCGCCGGCGCCGCGTGCCCCACCACCGTCTCGACCATCCAGTGCGAGTCGGCGCGCGAGTGCGAGGACGGCAAGCTGTGCGTCGACAATCAATGCGTGGCGGCCGACGCCGTGCCGTGCACGACCGACGATCAATGTAACGCGGCCAACAACGAGCTCTGCCTCGATGGCACGTGCCAGGTGGGCGAAGGCCCGCCCGACACCGGCTGCACGCAGTCATCCGAGTGCCCCATGACCCAGTTCTGCAACACCGCCACCGGGCTGTGCGCCGAGCTGCCCGACGGGTGGTGTCGGCAGGCGAGCCAGTGCCCGGCGGAGCTGCCGACGTGCTCGGCGCAGAGCGACAACGTGCCCGGCCGCTGCGTCGAGTGCGTCGACGCCGACGACTGCGGCGGGCGCGAGTGCGTGCATCCCGGCGTGTGCTCCGACTACACGTGCCCGCCCAACAGCACGCCCATCGGCGACGTCTGCCGCTGCAACCAGGGCTACGTCGACGACGGCGCCGGCGGCTGCCGCGCGCAGTCGAGCGAGGGCGAGGGCGAAGGCGAGGGCGAAGGCGAGGGCGACCCGCCGGGCCCGGGCCCCGAGTGCGATCCCGAGGACATGCTCGGCGGCCTCATGTGCATGATGGAGGGCCCGTACAACATGTGCGACCCCACGCAGAGCAAGTGCACGTGCGATGGGCTCACGCTCCTGCTCTCGTGCCTGTTCGCTGGCGAGCCCAACTTCCAGACGTGCCTGTGCGACGAGACCCCCGCCGAGGGCGAAGGCGAGGGTGAGGGCGAGGGCGAGGGCGAGGGTGAGGGCGAGGGTGAGGGCGAGGGCGAGGGAGAGGGCGAGCTGCCGGGGGCCAACGAGTCCTGCGTCAGCGGCGGCGCGGCCGGGTCGTGCCAGCCAGGCCTCGACTGCGTCTGGGTGGGCGACCCGCCGACCGCGGGTTCGTGCAAGTACCTGTGCGACTACGACTTCGATTGTCCCGTCGCGCTCACGTGCGTGACCGGCATCTTCAGCGATGGCTCCGGGTTCTGCGCCGACGAGCGCGCGCCGGGCGACACGTGCAACGGCGACTTCTATCACTCCGCGCACACCTGGATGGGCACCGACACGCTGTGCACGTTGCCGCCCGACGTCGACCTCGCCGACAACCGCTGCGTGTCAGGCACGTGCGAGGAGGTGTGTGCCTACGATCCCGACCCGAACCCGGGCACCATTCGCGACTGCTACTTCGGCACCTGCGGTGCCTTGGGCACGGTGTCGGGGATCGACGGCGAGGCTGCGCTCTGCGAGTAGCTGGCAGCGGCGATCAGCCGACGGAGTAGGTCGACGGCGCCGTGTCCACGGAGACGCCCGACAGGAGGCGCACGAACGTCGCCAACAGGTGCGGGTCGAACTCATGTTTCATCTGCGTGCACATCATGGCCACCGCCACGTCGGGCTGGAAGGCCTCGCGGTAGGGGCGCGCTGAGGTGAGCGCGTCGAACGTTGAGCACACGCGGATAATGCGCCCGTACAGCCCGAGGTTCTGCAGGTGCCAGCGCGCCTTGCCCGCCTTGAGATCGTGCTCGATGCGAAAGTAGGGCTGCTTGGCCTCGTGGGCGGCGAGGATGCAGCGCAGCGCGCCGAGGTCGAGGGGGCGCGCCTTGAGCATCACCTTGGCAGAGATGAACGGGTTCTGCGCGACCAAGGTGCGCTCGTGCATCGTGAGTGAGCCCACCTTGTTCAGGATCGCCGGATCGGCGCCGGCGACGCCGACGTCGTGGAACAGCGCCGCACGGCCGAGGTCGAAGAGCTGCTCGCGCCCGAGACCCAGCTCGGAGCCGACGACGATGGCCATGAGACACGTGTTCACGGAGTGGTACTGCAGGTACTCGTGGCTCTGGCGCGTGGTCGTCATGCCGAGGAACAGGTTGCGCTCGACGGGCGCGCTCTTGCCCGCCGTGCCCTTCTGCTCCAGGCAGATGTCCACGAAGTCGCGCACCAGGCGCACGGCCAAGCCCATGTTCGGCAGCTCGTCGCTGCCGGACGTGACCGCCTCGGCGAATCGCTTCATGTACGTGATGGCGCGCGCGTACACGGCGTAGGCGTACTTGCGGCGATCGATCTTGCGGTGCTGTGCGATCTCGGTCTCGCTGCGCTTGTGCAACAGCTCGACGATGGCGCGGTACTTGGCGACCTTGACGTTCACCAGGCCCTCGAGCGTCTCGAGGCTCTGCTCGGTCTGCGCGAAGGCGCGCAGGAACGCCTTGAGCTCTTGCACGGTCACGGGCCGCGTCGCCTGCAGGCCGCCCATGTCGCGCTCCTTGAGCTCGTTGGTCAGCGAGCGCACGTTCTCGAGCGACGAGAAGTCGACGGTGATGATCGTGCCGTTGAGGCTCAGCACCGTGCCGGCCGCCGCCAGGTCGAACTTGCCGTCGACGGCGATGACGGTGTTGATGGTCTCGCGTAGCTGTTCGAGTGGTTGGCTGAAGATCGCGTTCTCGGCGTCATACATGCGCACGTTGCGGATCAGCATGTACAGGGTGGTGATGGCCTGTCGCCCGAGCTCTTGCAGCTTGCCCTTGCGCCCCTTGGCCGCCTGCGCCTCGTTGGCGAACAGCGACGGGACCAGCTGCACCTTGCCGATGGCCTGTCCGCTCGTCATGCCGGTGCGCCTCCGCCGCCGATGCGCCGCTTGACCTCGAGCGCTGCGGCCGACGCGGCCTCGAGCACCTCCTTCGAGTGGTGCTTCTCGTCTTTGGCCACGTCCACCAACAGCTGCAGCGCCGGCAGTCCCGGTGCCGCCTGCAGCGCCGAGATGGCCATGAGCTTGCGGTCGTCGACCTTGCGGCCGCGCAACAGCCCGCTCTTCTCGGCGAAGATCGCGCGCACCCAGCTCTGCGCCTTGCTGCTCTCGACCTTGGCGAGCGCGCCGATGAGCGCGCGCTTCTCGCCGTCGGCCTTCTCCTCGAAGCCCTCCGCGCTGACCGCCCCGAGCAGCACCGGCTCGCACAGGTCGGGCGGGTACTCGGCGAGCAGGCGGGCCGCGTGGGCGCGCATTTGCGGCACCTCGTGCGTGCGGAAGGTCTCCTCGATGATCTCGAAGCAGCGCACGTCCTTGGTGCGCGCGATGGTGGTGAGGCCCTCCATGCGCAGCACGGCGTTCTCGTGCTTGAGGATGGGCGCGAACAGCGACACCTTGTCGGGCGGGTTGATGCGGTCGATGATGTAGAGCAGGTCCTTGGCCAGGTTCGACGACGATGTCGGCAAGCGACGCGCGAAGATGGGCACGCCCTGCTGGCCGACGCTGATCATGACGTCGCACACGAGCCGTCGGTGCTGCACCGACGTCAGCGTGTCGAGGAGGTCGAGCAGCTGTAACGTGACCGTAGGGCCCAGGCGCATCAGGTAGCGCTTGAGGCCGTCGAGGTCCTTGGCGCGGCCGCTGTTGAGCGCCGACCCGATCGACCGCACGCGCTGCCCCTCGTGCATCAACAGGAACAGGCGATCGGCGCACGTCTTGGCCATCTCGCGGTTCGCCGATGGCAGCGCGCCGTCGCGCGACGTCATCTCGCATTGATCGAGGAGCCGATCGACCATGCCGAATTGGCCCTCGAGGATCAGGCCGTCGAGGAGCTGTTCGAACGCTTGCTCGAGGTCGCTGAGCTCGCGCTCCGTCGAGGGCATCTTCATGACCTCGAGCAGGATGTTGCAGATGCGTCGCAACAGGTCGCGCTCATCGGCCACCACCTCCTGCTGCACGCTCTTGCGGTCGGCCCGGTCGACGGTCTGCTGCGTGACCACGGTCTGCCGGATGGCCTCGAGCTGCTCGAGCCGCATGTCGAGGTCGGCGATGCTCACGCGCGCGAAGCCGATGCCGTCCTCGGTGTCGGAGCGCAGCTGGTCTTGCAGGAAGGTCAGCACCTTCTCGACCTCGATCTCGACCTCGCGCTGCTCACCCTCCTCGCCGAGCTCGAAGTCGGCCACCACCACCCACTCGATGCCCTGGAAGTCCTGCTTCCACAGGTGCGTGACCAGGTCGTCCTTGCCCTCGCCGCGTCGGTAGTCGGCCACCGCCAAGAAGAAGCGCACGAGCTCGAGCGCGGTCACGCCCTCCTTGAAGATGAGCAGGCGGATGCCCGCGGCCCACAGCGGATAGATGAGGTTGGTCTCTTGCTGGTCGTCCTCGAAGAGCGGCGTGTCACCGACGACGAAGGTCGAGACCTCGAGCTTGAACTCGCACACCTTGTGGACCTGGAGGTACGCGGCGAGCAGGCCGTGCGCCGTCGCCATGTAGCTCTCGTATTGGTCGCTGCGGTGGCGGTTGAACGCGGCTTGCTTGATGGCCTTCTTGATCTCCACCAGCACGCGGCGCAGGTGGCCCAGGTCGCTGTCGGCCATGCGCTCGCCGCGGGGGCCTACCGGCTCTCCGGTACCCTCCATGATCGGCTGCGGCACCCGCGTCGTCACGGACGCCATACTACCGGCCCCGGCGCCGCGGGGCCAAAAGGGCGGCGACGGGCGTGGAAAACGACCTCCCGACCAGGTACCCGCGGGGCATGACCGACGATCCCCTCCAAGAGCGCTGGAGCTTCTTGTTGGTCGTCGGCGTCGCCGCCGGCGTCTTGCTGCCGCTCCTTGGCGCGGTCGGGTACTTCGACCCGTGGGAGACCCACTACGCCGAGGTCGCGCGCCAGATGGCGGTGCGCGACGACTACCTGTACCCGTTCTGGAAGGACAGCTACTTCTTCTCGAAGCCGGTGCTGCTGTTCTGGCTGACGGCGCCCTTCTACAAGCTCATCGGCGCCGCCGAGCCGGAGGGCGCGATGCCGGCGGCCGCCGAGCTGGTGGGTCGCTTGCCCTCCGCCCTGTCGTCGATCTTCTGCGTCGCGGTGGCGTACTGGGCCGCGCGCCGCCTGTGGGGTCGGCGCGCCGCGGTGCTGTCGTCGCTGGCCCTGGCCACCATGCCACTGTGGGCCTTCCTGTCGCGCCAGGCCATCACCGACATGCTGTACGCCGCGCCCGCCAGCGCCGCCCTCTTGCTGCTCGCGGTGGCGCTGTTCGACGACGCCGCGCCCACCGAGAGCGTGCGCCTGCCGCGCTGGTTCGTGGTGGCGTGCGGGGTCTGCTTGGTGCCGCAGGCCTGGGAGGTGGGGCGCAGCGCGCAGTTCCTCAACCGCGTCGAGGTGCTCGGCAGCGAGGCCGCCACGCGGCTGGCGACGTCGGTGGCGCTGGCCGTGGCCGCCGTGGCGCTGCTCGTCTGGCTCGCGCGCACCGCCCGCGATCCGCTGTTGCACGGCGCCGCGCTCTTGTTCGCGCTCTCGACGTTGGCCAAGGGCCCCGTGGGCGTGGTGCTGTGCGGCGGCGCCCTCGTCATCACCGTGATCCTGCTCGGCGAGTGGCGCCGCTTGGCGCGACCGGCGGCCATCACCTCCACGGTGCTCTACCTCGCGGTGGCCGCGCCCTGGCCCATGGTCATGAGCGTGTTCCCCGGCCTCGACGAGGGGCGCAAGACGTGGGTGCAGCGCTTTGTGCTCTACGACCTGTTCGGCCGCGTGGGCGGCGCCGCGCACGGCGATCGCGGCACGTTCGAGTACTACCTGCGCTACCTCGGGTGGGGCCTGTTCCCGTGGAGCGCGCTCGCGCCGTTCGCGCTCGTCGACGCGTTGCGCGCACGCACCAAGACACCCGCGGGGCGCTTCACGCTCCTGGTGGCGACGTGGGCCGTGCTCACGTTCGTGTTCTTCACCGCCACGGTCACGAAGTTCCACCACTACATGTTCCCGATCTGCGTGCCGGCGGCGCTGCTCATCGGCCGCTGGCTCGATAGCCTGTGCGACGACGAGCGGCTGGTGTCGCCGCTCTTGGCGCTCTTGGCGGTGGCCCTGGTGGTGCTCATGGGCCGCGACCTCGTCGCCGAGCCGTGGCAGCTCATCGATCTCTTCACCTACCACTACAAGAGCTACAAGCCCGACTACTACTTCCCACCCGACCTCGAGTGGCGCATCGGCATGGGCATCGCGTGCTTCGGTGCGGCGCTGGTGCTCGGCGTCGGCGCGGTCGTCGTCGCCACGCGCGGTGAGGGTGCGCTCGTGCCTACGCGGCGCCCCTGGTGGGTGGCGGCGCTCGTGGGCGACGCGCGCGTCAACGGCCCGTTCGTGGTCGGCGCGGTGACGGCGGCGCTCTTGTTCTCGCTCTTCGCCGTGCAGGTGCACTTCAATCGCGCCAGCCAGCATTGGAGCCAGCGCTGGATGTTCCAAACCTACGAGCAGCTCAAGGGGCCGAGCGAGCCCATCATCGCGTACCAGATGGACTGGAAGGGCGAGGCCTTCTACGCCAAGAACCGCGATGTGCAGGTGAAGAAGAACGCCGCCGATCTGAAGAAGCTGATCGATCGGCCTGGGCGCGAGTTCGTGCTGGTGCAGACCGACCGTTTCGGCGGCATGAAGACCGCGCTCGGTAAGGAGTACGAGGACAAGATCCGCGTCGTCGATCGGTCGAACCAGAAGTGGTACCTGGTCACCGTCGACGACAAGGGGCGCGCCGAGGCGAACGACGACGGTGCCGTGGGCACCGCGCCCGCCGCGTCGCCTGCCGAGGGACCGCCCTGAATGTCAACGCTCGGTCATTCGGCGGCGCGGCCCGCGACTGGCACGGAGGAACGCCGAGCTGTTCGGCGAACGGCCGTGCGCCGTCTTGGTACAGCGGTCGCCGACGGCCACGCGTCGACCGCGGGCGTGGTAACTGATGCCTGTGCACGACGTGGCGCGCGGACCGGCGGGGGCGGGGGTGCCGCTCACCGCCCTCCAGCAGGGGATGCTGTTCCAGGCGCTCGTCGCGCCCGACGGCGGCTTTGACGTCGAGCAGGTGCTGGTGCGGCTCGACGAGCCGGTCGACGCGCGGGCGCTCGCAGCGGCGTGGCGCGTGGTCGGTGCGCGCCACGACGCGCTGCGGGTGTCGTTTACCTGGGCGGGCCTGGCGCAGCCGCTCCAGCGGTTCGACGAAGCGGTGGAGCCCGAGGTCGTGGAGCACGACTGGCGCGGCGCCGACCTCGACGCCGGCGGGGCGCGCCTCGCTGAGCTCGTCGAGCGCGATCGCCGGTCCCCCTTCGACCTGACAAGGCCGCCGTGGCGCGTGCACCTCGTGCACCTGGCGCGGGCACGGACCGTGATGCTGTGGACCATCCACCACCTGGTCATCGACGGCAGATCCTTCGCGCGAGTCCTCGATGACGTCATGGAGGCCCACGCAGCGCTCTGCGCCGGCCGCGCGCCAACGCTCGCCACCGCCGGGCCTGCGCTCGAGGCGATCGTGCGCGCGCGCTCGGCTCGCCCCCCGCCTGACGACGACGGTGGGCATTGGCGCGCGCTCCTCGCCGGCAGCTGCGTCCCCACGCCGTTGCCCTTCGCCGCGCCGGCGTCGACCCCGCTGCGCGACCGCGGCACGGGCGCGGTCGCGCTCGAGCTCGACGCCGGCACCACGGCGGGGCTGCATGCGCTGACGGTCTCCACCGGCGCGAAGATGTCCGACGCCGTCCACGCGCTCTGGGCGCTGTTGCTGTCGCGTTGGAGTGGCGAGCGCGACGTCGTGTTCGGCTCGACGCGCTCGACCCGTCGTGGGCCACCGCGCGAGGATGCGCCCACCGTCGTGGGCATGTTCATCACCACGTTGCCAATGCGGGTGTCGCTCGAGGATGACCGAAGCGTGCGCGACCTGCTCGGCGAGCTGCGGCGCCAGGTGCATTCGCAGCGCGGGCGCCACATGACATCGCTGGTGGACATCGCGCGCTACGCGGGCCTGCGGGGAGGGGTGCCCCTGTTCGAGACGCTGGTGATGTTCGACGTCGCGGACCTGAGCGATCACCTACGCCGCATCAACGACGCGTGGCAGCGGCGCATCGTCGAGCTGCACGAGCGACCATCGCTCCCGCTCGTGCTGACGGCCTTCGACGGGCCGCGCTTGCGCCTGCGCTTGCTGTTCGAGCGCGGCCGTGTTCGCCAGGCGGTCGCGGAGCGCGTCCTGCGCCACTTCGCATGCCTGGCGCGCGCCATGGCGCGCGGCGGCGAGCAGCGGCTCGGCGACCTCGAGGTGCTGCCCGACGACGAGCGCGAGACGATCTTGTGGAGCTGGAACGCCACCGAGCGCGCGTTTCCCGATGGCCTCCTCCTGCACCAGGGCTTTGAGGAGCGCGCCGCTCGTCAGCCCGAGGCGCTCGCCGTCGTCCAAGGTGGCCGCGCGCTCGACTTCCGGACGCTGGAAGAGCAGGCCAACCGCCTCGCCCACCTCCTGCGCCAGCGCGGCGCCGCGCCCGGCACATTCGTGGCGGTCTTCCTCGAGCGTACGCCGACCTTGGTGGTCGCGCTCCTCGCCATCGCGAAGTCGGGCGCCGCGTATGTGCCCATCGACCCCGCGTACCCACCTGCGCGCATCGCGTTCATGCTGACCGACAGCGGCGCCGCCCTGGTCGTCACCGAGCGCGCGCTGCGCGATCGGCTCGGTACATGCGCGTGCCTCGTGGTGGACGGCGAGGACCACGCTGCGATCGCGTCCATGCCCGTGACGCGGCCCGATCCCCTCGGCGCCCCGGACGACAGCTGCTACGCGATCTACACCTCGGGCAGCACCGGCCGGCCCAAAGGCGTGCTGATGAGCCACCGCGCGGTCGTCAACACGCTCGATTGGGTGACGCGCACGTTCGCCATCGGTCCACGCGACCGGCTCCTCTTCGTCACGTCGCCTTGCTTCGATCTCTCGGTCTACGACACGTTCGGCGTGCTCGCCGCTGGCGCCGCCGTGGAGGTGGCGAGCGCGACCGAGCTGCGCGACCCGGCGCTGCTGGCGCAGAAGCTGGTGCGCGGCGACGTCACCATCTGGGACTCGGCCCCACAGGCATTGGCTCGCCTGCTGCCGCACCTGCCCGAGCGCGCCGTCGGCGCGGGCCTGCGCTTGGTGCTGCTGTCGGGCGACTGGATCCCGTTGTCTTTGCCGCCCGCACTCCAGCGCGTCTTCCCGAACGTCGCCGTGAACAGCCTGGGCGGCGCCACCGAGGCGGCGATCTGGAGCAACTGGTTTCCCGTGAAGGCCGTCGATCCGCGCTGGGCCAGCGTCCCCTACGGCCGCCCCATCCAGAACGCGCGCTATCACGTGCTCGATCACCGCATGCGTCCGGTGCCGCCGGGGGTTCCAGGGGAGCTGTACATCGGCGGCGCATGTCTCGCGCGGGGCTACCTGAACCGCCCGGAGCTGACCGCGGAGCGCTTCGTCGCCGATCCGTTTCGCGAGCGAGAGCCCGATGGTCGCCCGGCGCGCCTCTACAAGACCGGCGATCTCGCGCGCTACTTCGACGACGGCAACCTCGAGCTGCTCGGCCGCGCCGACCTGCAGGTCAAGGTCCGCGGCTTCCGTGTCGAGCTCGGCGAGATCGAGGCGGTGCTGCGGCAGCAGCCGCAGGTCGCCGACGCGGTGTGCGTGGCGCGTCGGGACGCCTCGAGCGAGGTGTCGGTCTGGGCCTACGTCACCTTGGCACATCGATCGGGACGGCCCGGGGAGCCGGCTGCGCTGGACGAAGGCGGCGAGCTCGATCGCGACGCGGCGCCGGAGGCGCTTCGCCGCGCGCTGGCCCGGGGCCTGCCCGACTTCATGATGCCAGCCGGCATCGTGGTGCTCGACCAGCTCCCCCTGTCGGCGAACGGCAAGATCGATCGGGACGCCCTGCCAAGCCCAACGAGCGCCAGGGGCGCGCGCGCCGTGACGGCGCCACGCACCGCGCTCGAGGCCCGCGTGGTCGACATCTGGCGCGAGCTGCTCCGGCAGGACGTGGTTGGGGTCGACGATGACTTCTTTGCGCTCGGCGGCCATTCGCTGCTCGCGGTCCACCTGATCGCGCGCCTCAAGCGGGACCTCGCCGTGGAGGTTCCGCTGTCGCGGGTGCTCGAGCGCCCCACCGTCGCCGCGCTGGCCGAGTACCTCGAGGCCGCGCGGAGCGCGGCCGCGTCCGGTCGCGTTGGCGGTCCGGGCGGGCGCCTGATCTCGCTGCACGCCGACTCGGACAAGCCGCCGCTGTTCCTGGTCGCCGGCATCGGCGGCCACGTCTTCACCTTCCGCGAGCTTGCCGTCGCCCTCGGCCCCGATCAGGCCGTGCTTGCGTTCACCGCCATCGGCGCCGACGGCGAGCAGGCGCCCAAGCAGCGCGTGGGCGACATCGCGGCAGCCTACCAGGCAGAGATCGAGGCCCGCGGAACGCGGGGGCCGGTGTTCGTCGGCGGGTACAGCTTTGGCGCGCTCGTGGCGTTCGAGCTGGCGCACCGCCTGCGCGGCCGCGGTGTCGACGTGCGCGGCATCGTCGCCTTCGATGCCTATGCCCCCGGCTACCCGCAGCGCCTGCCCCCGGTCGCGCGCGCGGTGGCGCACCTGCGCGAGCTGGTCAAGCGCGACCTCCGCGGGCGCGCCGCCTACCTCGCGGAGCGCGCCGACAACGTCCGCCGCCGCGCGCTCGTTCACCTCGGGCTCGAGCACCGCCTCGCGCCGAAGGTGGGTGGCGATGCCGGGCTGGAGCGGCGCATGCAGGCGGTGTGGGCCGCGTCGATGCGGGCGCGAGGGGCCTACCTGCCGGGGTACACCGACCCGGGGCCGCTCTTGCTGATCTTGGCGGGCGAGCCGTACCGGTGGCCTGCCATGAGCGCCCCCGACGCCACGCACGGCTGGCGGAGCTACGTCACCGGGCGCATCGATGTCCTCACGGTGCCCGGATCCCACCTGGAGCTGTTCGCTGCCGACCACGTGCCACTCATGGCGAGGGAGCTCCGCCGCTTCATGGCCGCAGGTCCGTGAGGCGCCCCAGCGGCCGCGCGAGGTCCCCCCGACGAGGCGACGGTCGCGGTGCCCGTCGAGGGGCAGGGCGCGCCCGTCACCTGGCCGCGCCGATCAGAACCGCATGACGCGGAGCGCGCCCTGCGGCTCCAAGAGCGGCGGCAGCGGCAGGTCGGGCAGTGGCTCGTCGGGGTGCCGCGGCGCCGGCGCGCGCGGCCGATCGGCGGGCCGCCTTGCCGATCGGTTCGGCGCCGGGCTCTGGTGCGCCGGGGTGAGCACACCCGGAAAGCCGGTGCCGACGTCGCCGGGGCGCTTGTCCTCGCTCGCCAGGGCATAGGCCACCGGGATGGCGACGGCCGAGCCGAGCACGCCTGCCAGGGCGCCGAAGCCGCCGCCGACGCTCATCCAGGAGTTGCCGCTCACCGAGCCCATATAGGCCGCAGCCACGCCAGCGCCGCCCAACATGAGCACGACGTACGACGACACCATGGGCCACACGGCGGCCGCGCGGGTCTTGCCGAAGCGATCGCCGATCCACGTCGACGCGTAGGCGGCCACGGCGGGGACCGCGCACGCCGCGCAGGCGGCGAACGGACACAGGCTGGCGGTGACGAAGATCGCGGGCGCCGCCACTGTGTAGGTCGCGCATGCGCCCGCCAGCTGCAAGGCGCCGATGACCACGCCGTCGAGGCCCTCGACGTCGTCGGCGTCGGGGGCCGCCGGCGCGTCGGACGCCGGTGATCGCTCCGGCACCGACGACGTCACCGGGACGCGGCCCCCCTCGGGGGCATCAGCGCCGCCCACCTGGGTCGGCAGCATCACGATCGCCAACCCCAACAGCGGCAGCGCCATGGCCCACGATCCATCGAAACGGCTGCGCCGTTCAACGTTGGGCGCGCTCGAGCACGGCCGCGAAGAACCCGTCGGTCCCGTGGCGCGCCGGATCGAGGGCCAGGGAACGACCGGGCAGCGTCACACCGGCCGCGGCCAGCACCGCACCGGCGTCGACGACGGCGAGCTCGGGGTGCCGCGCCATGAGCCACTCGACCACGGCCTCGTTCTCCTCGGCGAGCACCGAGCAGGTGGCGTACACCAGGCGCCCGCCGGGCCGCACGAGCGCCGCGTAGCCGTCGACGATGTCGCGCTGCTGCACCGCCAGGCGCGCCACGTCGTCGGGCGTGAGCGTCCAGCCGATGTCGGGGTTGCGCCGCAGCACGCCGCTGCCGCTGCAGGGGGCGTCCACCAGCACCACGTCGGCGCGTCCCAGGAGGCGTGTCCGCTTGTCGAGCGCGCTCACGCGCACGTTGTGCACACCCGCGCGCGCCGCGCGCCGCGCGAGGTCGTGGCGGCGCCGCTCGTTGGGCTCGAGCGCGTAGATCGTGCCGGTGGCGCGCATCAGCGCCGCCAGGTGCAGCGTCTTGCCCCCGGCGCCGGCGCAGCCGTCGACCACGGTCATGCCGGGCTCGACGCCGCACAGCAGCGACACGAGCTGGCTGCCCTCGTCCTGCACCTCGAACCAGCCGTCGGCGAAGGCGCGCGTACCGAAGACGTCGGCGCGCTGGTCGAGCACGACGCCGTCGGGCGAGAGCGTCGTACGCCGCGCCGCGATGCCTTCGGCGGCGAGGGCGCCCACGACGGCGTCGGGGTCGGCGCGCAGCCGGTTCGCGCGCAGCGTCGTCGGCGGCGCGGCGGCGAACGCCGCGCACAGCGCGCCCGCGGCCT